>DASTJE010000050.1:0-19288 GCA_035716845.1 Burkholderiaceae bacterium | reverse complement strand
GCTCAGGCCTCGAGCAGCTCGACCTCGAACACCAGCGTCGCGTTGGGCGGGATCACGCCGCCCGCGCCGCGCGCGCCGTAGCCCAGCTGCGGCGGGATCACCAGCACGCGCGTGCCGCCCACCTGCATGCCCTGCACGCCTTCGTCCCAGCCGCGGATCACCATGCCGGCGCCGAGGTCGAAGCCGAAGGGGTCGCGGCGGTCCTTGCTCGAGTCGAACTTGCGCCCGC
Source organism: Burkholderiaceae bacterium (assembly GCA_035716845.1). Lineage (GTDB taxonomy): Bacteria > Pseudomonadota > Gammaproteobacteria > Burkholderiales > Burkholderiaceae_C > CADEEN01. The sequence continues at coordinate 19,059 of DASTJE010000050.1, read as the reverse complement.
GCCCGTCGGCCGCGCCCGGGTCGTGCAGCCAGCCGGTGTAGTGCACCGTGACATGGGTGCCGGCGTGCGCGGTGGCGCCGGCGCCTACCGTGGTGTCGGCGTACTGCAGGCCGCTGGCGGTGGTGGTCAGGGAAAGCATGCGGGGGTCTCCGTCGGGGGTCCAGGGGTCGCCATCATCCCTCATGGCTGGCGGCGGGCCGGCCGATCGCCTCCGGCGGGATGCACGCCTCCTCGTTCCAGCGCTCCAGTTCGGCGCGGATGTGCCCGCGCATCTGCTCGCGCACGTCGTTCACCGCGTTGAAGAACTCGGCCATCATCAGCACCCAGCAGTACATCCCCACGCGCGTCAGGCGGATCGCGTCGGCGTCGTGGCGCGTGGCGCCGATCAGGCGCATCGCGGCGAGTTCGGGCGCCATGCGTCGCGCGAAGCCGCTTCCGTAGCGCTGCCGCACCTGCGCCCAGGGCAGCTCGCCGCCGAACAGGCGCATCAGGAAGTCGTAGCGCATGCGCTCCTTCAGGCTGAGGACGCGGTGCTGCGTGATGCCGCTCTGGCCGCGCTCGACGCGATGGCAGTAGTGCTCCAGCGAGAAGGTGGTCGAGTACATGGCGCCGCCCGCATAGCTGAAGGCGCCGCTGCCCACGCCGACGTAGTCGTCGAGGTCGATGATGTACTCGTCGAACAGGCCCTCGCTGCGCGAGAAGCACCACGCCGATGCGGCGCGGTAGGCGGGCAGCAGCCGATCGAGGATGCGCTCGTACATCGGATGGCGCAGCCGCGGGTCGGCTTCGCCCATCACGCGCGCCATCTTGCGGCGCGCGGTCGGCGCGGTCATCAGGGGGTAGAACGAGACCTGATCGACGCCGAGCGCGAGCAACTCGTCGAGGTCGCGCTCGAGCATCGCGAGGGTCTGCCCCGGCAGGTTGAAGATCATGTCGACGTTGAGCGTCGGGAAGATCCCCCTGGCCGCCGCCAGCCGCTCGCGCATCTGCGCACCGCTGCCGTAGCGCCCGAGCCGCTCCATGTGTGCGAGCAGGCCGTCGTCGAAGCTCTGCACGCCCACCGACAGGCGGGTCACGCCGGCCTCGCGGTAGCGGCGCAGCACCTCGGGCTGCAGGTGGTTCGGGTTGGTCTCGATCGAGATCGACTGCACCGGCGAGCGAGCACGCACCGCGGCCAGGGTCTCGAGCAGCTCGTCGGGGGCGACCGTGGGCGTGCCGCCGCCGACGTAGACGTCGCGGAAGGTGAACCCGGCGTCGTGGTAGAGCGCGATCTCGCGCCGCAGCGCCTCGAAGTAGCGGTGAGTCCTGGGCGGGTGCACGTGCACGCGGTGGAACGAGCAGAACGGGCACAGCACCTCGCAGAACGGCACGTGCACGTAGAGCTGGCAGGGGCCCGGCGGCGGCGCGGGCATGGCCATCGCGTCGTCGTCCTCGGCGAAGTGCATGGCGCGGCCATAGGCGCGTCGCAGCAACGCCAGGAAGGGGCGCTCGAACCAGGGCATGCGCCCACTCTAGGCCGGGCGAAGCGCCGGCTGCTTGAGCGGACGCCGGTCCGGCGCGCGTCGCGGGGGGCGCTCAGCGGGCCGGGCGCTCGCGGCTGCGCGCGAAGCCGCGGATCCAGTCGATCGCCTCGCGGAACTGCAGCGCCTTGTCGAAGTAGGCCAGGGCCCCGGCGTCGATGAACGCGCTGCGCATCGCCGTCCAGCCGTAGTTCGTCAGCATGATGACGGCCAGATCGGCATGCCGCTGTCGGATCTGGCGCAGCACGTCGTAGCCGCGCTCGTTGTTGGCGAGGTCCACGTCCAGCACGACGAGGTCCGGCGCGCACGCCTCGATCAGGGCCAGCGCGCCGTCCTGGTCGGGCGCGCAGCCGGCGACCTCCACACCGGGCTCGGCGTCGAGCAGGCCGCTCAGCGCGATCTGCACGTCAGGGGAGTCGTCGACGATCACGACCCGCATGGAAAGGTCCGAGGCGAAGCGTTGCGATGGACAGGGGCCCGGCAATCATGGGCGCGCCATTCGGACCACCCTTGCGTGGGCTCAAGAGCGCGCCGGTTCGCCCGTCGCGGGCAGGGGCACGTGGACCTCGACCGTGGTGCCGCACCCCGGTTCGCTGCGCAAGCGCAAGGTGCCGCCGGCCGCGCGCACGCGCTCGCGCATGCCGACCAGGCCGAACGATTGCGGCTTGGCCTGGCGGTCCAGCACCATCCCGGCGCCGTCGTCGGTGACGCTCAGGCAAAGCTGCGACGCGGCGTCGCTGGCCAGGACGATACGCACCGAGCGTGCCGCCGAGTGCTTGGCCACGTTCGTCAGCGCCTCCTGGGTCACGCGGTACAGGCAGGCCGCCAGCGCGGGGCCCAGCCGCGCGTCGTCGGCAGTCGCGAACGCTGCCGCGTCGACGCTGCAGGCGATGCCGGTGTGCTGCGCGAAGCGCGTGGCCAGGGTCTGCAGGGCCGCCATCAGGCCCAGCTCCTCCAGCGCGAGCGGGCGCAGATCCTGGATGATGCGGCGCGTGGAGGTGATCGCGTTGATGGTCAGCCGCTCGATGCGTGCCAGCGCCTTCTCGGTGGCCGGTTCGCACGGTGTGCCGCCGGCGCGCGCCGCCGTGGCCTCCATCAGCACCGCAGCCAGGCTCTGCTGCATGTCGTCGTGCAGCTCGCGCGCGATGCGCAGGCGCTCCTGCTCCTGCACCTGGTCCTGCGCGGCGATCATGCGCTGCAGATCCGCGTGCGAGGCCTCGAGCTCGGAGCGCACGCGCTTGATCTCCGTGATGTCGCGCGCGGTGACCACCGACCCGACGATGCGCCCTGCCGCGTCGCGGATCGGCGCGAAGCTGTAGCTGCCGGTCCAGCGCTCGCCGGTGTCCTTGCGGCGCAGGTCGTACTCCACCAGGCTGCCGCGCTCGCCGCGCAGGGCGCGCGGCACGGCCCACAGCGTCAGCGGCGCGGGGGTGCCGTCGGGCAGGAAGACCTCCAGGATCTCCGGGTACTCCACCAGCGTGGTCAGGCACTCGCGCTTGCTGCGGAAGCGGTGGAAGGCGGCGAAGGCGGTGTTGAAGTCGACGAAGGTGCCCTGCGCGTCGGAGATGAACACGGCGTCGTTCATGCTCTCGAGCGCGGTCTCGAGCTTGGCGCGCGCGGCACGCACCGCGGCCTCGGCGCGCGCGCGCTCGATGTCGGCGCGCAGGCGCTCGGCCACCTCCTCGAACAGCGCGACGTCCTCGGGGGTCCAGTTGCGCGCGGCCGCAGCGTGCACGAAGAACACCGCGCGCAGCTGCGACTCGCGCAGCAGCGGGACGTGGACCGTGGCACCGATGTGCAGTGCCGCGAGTGCCGCCTTCTCGGCGGCGCCCAGCCCGGGATCGCGCGCGATGTCCGGGCGCACGACGGTGCGCCCTGCGCGCATGGCGGCCAGGAAGCTCGGTCCGTAGTCGCTGTAGCGGTGCTTGCCCTCGATGCAGGGCACGCCCTGGCAGTGGCTCCTGCCCACGGCCACCGTCGTTTCGTCGCCCATGTCCTCCGCATAGCCCACCCGCGAGGCGCCGACGAACTCGCCCAGCAGGCGCGCTGCCTCCTGGCTGATGGCCTGCGGCTCGTCGAGGCGGCGCAGGTTGTCGTTGAGCTGCACGAGGAAGGACTGGCGCGCGGCATGCGCGCGCAGTGCGTCCTCGGCATGGCGGCGTGCGCTGATGTCCTGCACCACGCCGATCACGCGCACCGGTCGACCCTGGGGGTCGCGCACCACGCTGCCCGACACCTCGACCCAGATGTCGTGCCCGTCCTTGCGCACGAGTCGCTTGTGCGCCTGGTGTCCCGCGTCGCCCTGCAGCTGCACCTCCCAGCTGTCGCTCCCGAAGCGATCCGAAGGGGGGGTGAGCTGATCGGGTCCGAGTGCCAGCAGCTCGGCCTCGCGGTAGCCGGTGAGGCGGCAGAAGGCCTCGTTCACGGCGACGAAGCGGCGTGTTGCCGGATCGACCTGCACCAGGCCGACGCCGCTGACGTTGAAGGTCGCGGCCAGCAGCTGTTCGCTGTCGTGCAGCGCCGCGGCCGTGCGGCGCTGTTCGGTCAGGTCGCGCAGGATGACGGTGTACAGGCGCCGGCCGTCCACGTGCGCCTGCGAGATCGCGGCGTCGACCGCGAACTCCTCGCCGTCGGCGCGCAAGGCGACCACGTCGCGTCGCCGTCCCATCGTGCGCGCCGGCGCGTCGCCGGCGCCGTAGGCGGCCACGTGGGCCTCGTGCCGCGTGCGCAAGCGCTCCGGGATCAGGCACGACAGCGGTTGGCCGATCAGCTCGTGCACCTGGCAGCGGAAGATGCTCGCGGCCGCACGGTTGGCCATCACGATGGTCTGGCTGTCGTCGGCCGTGACGATCGCCTCGCTGGCGCTGTCGAGGATGCCGCGCAGCTGCTCGCCCTTGAGCCGCAGGTCGATCGATGCGCTCGGGGCGGCGCTCGGGTGCATCGCGTCGCGTGCGGGCTTTCTGGCCATGAGGAGGCGAGCAGGGTGGCCACGCTCGGTGGCCGCGGCTCGCGCACCGTGCATGCTGCGGCGCGCGGCCCCTGCGGGCGTTGCGCAGGCTCAATCGGCCCCTCGCGCGCGCAGCGGCGGCGCCTCAGAGCCCGGCGGGCAGTCGGGTGGCCATCGCCGCGCAGCGGTCGTAGGTGCGGCCGTCGGCGACGAAGTGGCCGTCGCCCACCGCGTGCAGCGTCCGGCGCTCCTGGCGGTCGGCGTCGATCCAGGCCGCCACGCCCTCGAGCACGACGATGGGGTGCTTGCGCTGGACCTCGACGACGCGGCACTCGATGTTGGCCAGGCACTCGCGGATCAGCGGCGCGCGCACCTGCCGGGCGCGCTCGCGCGTCAGGCGAAAGCGTGCGAACTTGTCGGTGTCGGCGCCCGAGCAGGTGCCGATGCCGACCACGCGGTCGAGCAGGTCGACCGTGGGCACGGCGAGCACGCACTCGCGCTGCCGGCGCAATGCCGTGAAGGAGTGGTTCCAGGGGCCGGTGGTGATCGCCAGCAGCGGCGTGAACCCCACCACCATGGTCCACGAGATCGTCATCACGTTGTCGCGGACGCCATCGTGGGTGGTGACGAGCACCACCGGCCCGGGTTCGATCAGCGTGAAGGCCCGGCTCAGTTTCAGCGAGCGCATCGGATCACCCCTGTCGCGTCGAGGCGGCGCCGCCCGGCGGACGGGGCGGCCACGCGGCGCATTCTGGGGCGCGCGGTGCGCGCGGTGTTGCGTCGACTCAAGCGCGCGCGCCGACCCAGCGTGCGCGCCACGCGCGCACGGCCTGTGCCAGCCAGCCCGACACGCGCGAACTGTCGGGCACGCGCAGCCCGAGTGCCACGGCAGCGTCGCGCAGTGCGACCAGCGGCGCGGCCGTGTCCAGCGGCGGGGCGCCGTTGCTCTTGGACAGCTTCTCGCCGCGCGCATCGCGCACCAGAGGCGTGTGCAGGTAGCTCGGCGTGGGGCGCTCGAGCAGGCGTTGCAGGTGGATCTGGCGCGCGGTGTTGTCGGCCAGGTCCTCGCCGCGCACCACGTGCGTGATGCCCTGTGCCGCGTCGTCCACCACCACCGCGAGCTGGTAGGCCCAGGGCCCGTCGGCACGCCGGAGCACGAAGTCGCCCACGGCGTGCGTGACGTCCTGGTGCTGGGGCCCAAGGCGCCGGTCGAACCAGTCGACGTCCACCGGGTGGCGCTCGTCGCCGCAGCGCAGGCGCCAGGCGCGCGCGGGCTTGCCGTGCAGCCCGGCGCGGCAGGTGCCGGGGTAGATGCGCTCCTCGCCGCGCTGGGCCGGCAATCCGAGCGCGGCCAGCTCGGTGTCGATCTCGCGCCGCGTGCAGCCGCAGGGGTAGGCCAGGTCGTCCGCGACGAGGCGCGCCAGCGCGGCCTCGTACAGCGCGCTGCGTTCGGACTGCCGTACCGGCGTCGCGTCCGGCTCGAGGCCGAGGGCGCGCAGCTGGGCCAGGATCGTCGCCTCGGCCGCCGGATCGGTGCGCGGCCCGTCGACATCCTCGATGCGCACCAGCCAGGTGCCGTCGTGCGCGCGCGCGTCGAGCCAGCTCGCCAGCGCCGTCACCAGCGAACCCGCGTGCAGCGGGCCGCTCGGCGTGGGCGCGAAACGACCGACGTAGCCGGACATCGGGCTCAGTCGATGGTGCTGGGCAGGCCGCAATGGCGTTCGAGCAGCGCGCGCCGCGTGGCCGCGCTCGCGAGCTGCTCCAGCCACCAGCCCAGTGCCAGGCCCTGCGGCGGCTTCCTCGGGTCGGGCGCGGCGGCGCTGCGCCAGGCGTAGCCGAGCGTGGCGCGCGGCGCCTCGCGGCGCGTCTGCCGCACCACGAGGCGGCCCGCGGCGATGTGGTCGCGGGCGATCGGCTCGGGCAGGAAGCCGCAGCCCAGGCAGCGCAACTGCGCCTCGAGCTTGGCCTGCATCGAGCCGACGGTGAACACCTCCTGGCCGGGCAGCAGGTTCAGCGTCAATGGCTCGTGGCGGCGCGCCGAGTCGGCCACCGCCACCGCGCGGTGCCGCACCAGCTCGGCATCGTCGAGGGGGCGGTCGCCGGCGGCCAGCGGATGGTGCGGTGCCACCGCGAACACGAAGCCGATCTCGCCCAGCGGCTGCGCCGCCACCCCCGCCGGCACGTTGACGCCGGCCCCCAGGCCCACGCCGATGGCAAGGTCGGCCTCGCCGGACAGCAGCGCCTCCCAGGTGCCGGCCAGCACCTCGGTGCGCAGGCGCAGCCGCGTGCCCGGCCCCGTGCCGGCCTCCGGGTCGGGGCGCAGGGCGAAGAAGGCCTCGCACAGTTCGAACAGCGTGATGCGCGAGACCACGCCGTCGGCGGCCACCGTGAGCTGCGTCTCCCAGCCGCAGGCCACGCGGCGCACGCGGTTGGCCACCGCGTCCATCTCGGCCAGCAGGCGCCGGCCCTCGCGCAGCAGCTCCTCGCCGGCGGCGGTGAGCTGTGCCTGGCCGGAGCGGCGGTCGAACAGCAGCACGTCGAGCGCGTCCTCCAGCTGGCGCACGCTGTAGGTGAGCGCGGAGGGCACCTTGCCGAGCTCGCGCGCGGCCGCGGCGAAGCTGCCGGCCTTGGCGATGGCGTCCATCATCGCCAGCGCATCCGGCGTCAGGGCGCTGCGGCGGTCGATCGGCCGGGGGGCGGGGCGGGTGGGCATGGATTCATCTTATTTGAACGGGTGCTTCAAGGGCGGGCGGGTCCCCGCGCGACGACCGCCGCCTACAGTGAAACCAACGCAGGAGTCCCTCCACCATGCTGACGCTTCGACGCTCCCAGGACCGCGGCCACGCCGATCACGGCTGGCTCAAGAGCCGGCACAGCTTCTCGTTCGCCGATTACCACGACCCGGCGCACATGGGCTTCGGCAACCTGCGCGTGATCAACGAGGACCGCATCGCGCCGGGCACCGGCTTCGGCACGCACGGCCACCGCGACATGGAGATCGTGAGCTACGTGCTCGAAGGCGCGCTGGCGCACAAGGACAGCATCGGCAACGGCGCGACCATCGTGCCCGGCGAGGTACAGCGCATGAGCGCGGGCACCGGCATCCTGCACAGCGAGGTCAACCACGCGGCCGGCGCGACGACGCACTTCCTGCAGATCTGGATCCTGCCCGACCGCCGTGGCGTGACGCCCGGCTACGAGCAGAAGGCCTTCCCGGACGCCGACAAGCGCGGGCGGCTGCGCCTGGTGGCGTCGCCCGACGGGCGCGACGGCTCGGTGCGCCTGCACGCCGACGCCTCGATCCGCGCCGGCCTGTTCGACGGCGCCGAGCGCGCCGAACTGCGGCTCGACCCGCAACGCCTCGCCTACGTCTACGTCGCGCGCGGCGAGGTCGCCGTCAACGGCCACGCGCTGGCCGCCGGCGATGCCGCCGCGCTGGACGGCGAGGCGCTCCTGGGCATCGACCAGGGGCGCGGCGCCGAAGTGCTCGTGTTCGACCTGGCCCGCTGACGCGGGCCACCCCATCACCGCTTCACACCCCAAGGAGAGAGAGTTCCATGAACACCCAAGGTCTGCCCCTCGTCGTCGCCCGCATCCTGCTGGCCCTCATGTTCGTGCTGTCGGGCTTCAGCAAGCTCGCCGGCCTGGAAGGCACTGCCGGCTACATCGCCAGCGTGGGCCTGCCCGCGCCGACCCTGCTGGCGCTGGGCGCAGGGGTGCTCGAGGTGGTGGCGGGCGTGGCGCTGATCGTGGGCTTCCAGGCGCGCTGGGCGGCGCTCGCCCTGGCGCTGTTCACGCTGGTGGCGACCTTCCTGTTCCACGCCTACTGGAGCATGCCCAAGGAACAGCAGTTCATGCAGATGCTGATGTTCCAGAAGAACCTGGGCATCGTCGGCGGCCTGCTGTTCGTGTACGCCTTCGGTGCCGGTACCCTGAGCCTGGACGCGCGCCGCGAGGCGGCCTGAGCCCGGAGCCATCGCGATGGACCATGACAAGCCGTTGACGGTGCTGGCGATCGCCGGCAGCGCGCGCCAGGGTGCCTACAGCGTTCGCCTGCGCGACGCCGCGCGGCGCGCCGTCGAGCAGGCCGGCGCCGAAGCCTCGGTGCTCGACCTGCGTGCGCTCGGGTTGCCGTTGTACGACGGCGATCTGGAAGCCGGAGAAGGTGTGCCCGCGGGTGCCGCGACGCTGCGCGACGCCATCGTCGCCCACGACGCGCTGCTGCTGGTGACGCCCGAGTACAACTGGTTCCCCACGCCGCTCGAGCTCAACGCCTTCGACTGGCTCTCGCGCCTGAAGGATGGCCTGGCGGCCACCGCGGACAAGCCGGTGGCGCTGCTGTCGAGTTCGCCCGGGCCGTTCGGCGGCATGCGGGCGCTGGCGCTGATGCGCCAGTTCCTCGGTGGCGTGTTCCGCATGGCCGTGCAGCCGACCGTGCTCAGCGTGCCGCGGGCGGCCGAAGCCTTTGCGGACGAGGGCACGCTGTCGGACCCCAAGGCGGCGGCGGCGCTGCAGGCCGCGGTGCAGGCCCTGCTGCGCGAGGCGGCGCGCCGGCGCGCCGTACCCTGACACAGCCGGCCCGGCGCTACAGTGCCGGCCATGGACACCCTGCGCCGCCTCGTCACGACCCTGTCGCCGTGGGACTGGGCGGCGCTGGCGGCCTTCTTCGTCGCCTGGGTCGGCTATGCGCGCTTCGCGCACCGGCGCGCCATGGTGCAGCCCTCGCTGCTGGCGGCCTCCAACCGCATCCGCCGGCAGTGGATGCTGCAGGCCACCCGGCGCGACGTGCGCGTGGTCGATGGCGTGGTGGTGCAGAACCTGTCGACCAGCCCGAGCTTCTTCGCCTCCACCACCATCCTGATCATCGGCGGCCTGCTGGCCACGCTGGGGGCGGGCGACCATGCCAGCGCGCTGGTGGCCGAACTGCCGTTCGCGGCGCGCACCACCGCCCTGGCGCTCGACCTGAAGCTGATCGTGCTGCTGGGCATCTTCGTGTTCGCCTTCTTCCGCTTCACCTGGAGCCTGCGCCAGTACAGCTTCGGCGCGCTGCTGGTGGCCTCGGCGCCCGACTACCGGGAGTTCGAGACGCTGGGCGAGGCCGAGCGCGAGCGCTTCGCCGACCGTGCCGGCGCCGTGGTGGGCCTGGCGGCGGAGGCCTTCAACGACGGGCTGCGCGCCTACTACTTCGCCATTGCCGCGGCGGCGTGGCTGTTCTCGCCCTTCGCCTTCCTGGCGGCCAGCGCCGGCGTCGTGTGGGTGCTGTACCAGCGCGAATTCCACTCCGAGGCCCTGCGCGCGATGCGCGAGTGAGGCCGTCCGGTATGCGCTGTCCCTGAAGAAGGGTATTCGTCCGCAGGGATGGCGGCCGGGCCGCGATGTGACAGCATCGCGCGGGTCACTCAGCGGCGCCGGGCACGGACCGAGGAACGACCATAATCGCCATTCCGCACCGTTTCACTCCCGCGAGGATCCTCATGATCGACACGAAGAAGCGCTCCCTCGTCCGCCTGGCCGGCCTGTCGGCCATCGCCGCCACTGCCGCGCTGGTGGGCTGCGGCAAGAAGGAAGAGCCGGCCAAGCCGGCGGCCGCGCCGGCCTCGGCACCGGCGGCCAAGCCGGAGCCCCTGAAGATCGCCTTCGCCTACGTCGGCCCGGTGGGCGACGCCGGCTGGACCTACGCCCACGACCTCGGCCGCAAGGCGGTCGAGGCCGAGTTCGGCGACAAGGTCAAGACCAGCTACGTCGAGAACGTGCCCGAGGCGGCCGACGCCGAGCGCGTGATCCGCCAGATGGTCAGCGAGGGCAACAAGCTCGTCTTCGGCACCACCTTCGGCTACATGGACCCGATGCTCAAGGTGGCCACCGACGAGAAGGGCGTCAAGTTCGAGCATGCCACCGGCTTCAAGACGGCCGAGAACATGCGCACCTACGACAGCCGCACCTACGAGGGGGCCTACCTCGCGGGCATCATCGCCGGCGCGGCCACCAAGAGCAACACGCTGGGCGTGGTGGGCTCGATCCCCATCCCCGAGGTGATCCGCAACATCAACAGCTTCACCCTCGGTGCGCAGAGCGTGAACCCGAAGATCAAGACCAAGGTGGTCTGGATCGGCAAGTGGTTCGACCCGCCCAAGGAAGGCGAGGCCGCGCAGAGCCTGATCAACCAGGGCGCCGACGTGCTGTTCCAGAACACCGACTCGAGCGCGGTGCTGCAGACGGCCGAGAAGAACAAGAAGCTCGCCTTCGGCTGGGACAGCGACATGAGCGCCTACGCCAAGGAGGCCCACCTCGCGTCGGCCGTCATCAACTGGGGCCCGTACTACAAGAAGGCCGTCAAGGACGCGCTCGAAGGCACCTGGAAGACCGACCAGGTGTGGTGGGGCGTCAAGGAAGGTGCGATCGACATTGTCTCGGTCAGCGACAAGGTCAGCGCCGACACCAAGGCCAAGGTCGAGAAGGCCAAGGCCGGCCTGAAGGACGGCAGCTTCCACCCCTGGAAGGGTCCCATCGTCGACCAGGCCGGCAAGGAAGTCGTCGCCAAGGACGCCACGCCCGACGACAAGTTCATGCTGGGCATCAACTTCTACGTCAAGGGCGTCGACGGCAAGGTGCCCTCGGGCGACAAGAAGTAAGTCCATGGTCCACCCCCGGAGCGGCCTGCGGCCGCACCCCCTCGAGGGGGCCACGCCAGCGGACCGGCGAAGCCGGATCCGCGGCGTGTGCCGGGATCGCACCGAGGCCGTCGCGGCAGTTCGCGACGGCCTTTTGCATTCGAGGCTCGCGCCGCCATGACCGCCGTCATCGATTTCGACCGCATCGCCCCCGACCTGCTGCCGGCCCTGCTGCGCACGATGCCCAAGGCCGAGCTGCACGTGCACATCGAGGGCACGCTGGAGCCGGAGATGATCTTCGCGCTGGCCGAGCGCAACGGCGTGGCCCTGGCGTGGCCGAGCGTCGAGGCCCTGCGCGCCGCCTACTCCTTCACCGATCTGCAGAGCTTCCTGGACGTCTACTACGCCGGCGCCGGCGTGCTGCGCACCGAGCAGGACTTCTTCGACCTCGCCTTCGCCTACCTGGAGCGGGCGGCCGCGGAGAACATCCGCCACGCGGAGATCTTCTTCGACCCGCAGACGCACACCGCGCGCGGCGTGCCGATCCAGCACGTGATCCTCGGCCTCGCGCACGCGTGCCGGCGCGCGCACCAGGAGTGGGGCGTGTCGGCGCAGCTGATCCTGTGCTTCCTGCGCCACCTCAGCGAGGACGAGGCGATCGCCACGTTCGAGGCGGCGCTGCCCTGGCGCGACCACTTCTTCGGCGTGGGGCTGGACAGCAGCGAGCGCGACCATCCGCCGCGCCGGTTCGAGCGCGTGTTCGCGCGTGCCCGAGCGCAAGGCCTGCACGTGGTGGCGCATGCCGGCGAGGAGGGGCCGCCGGCCTACATCGAACAGGCGCTCGACCTGCTGAAGGTCGAGCGCATCGACCACGGCGTGCGTGCCCTCGAGGACGCGGCGCTCGTCGAGCGCCTGGCACGCACGCGCACGCCGCTCACCGTGTGCCCGCTGTCCAACCTCAGGCTGGGCGTGTGCCCGAGCCTGGCGCAGCATCCGCTGCCCGCGCTGCTGGCGGCCGGCCTGGCCGTCTCGCTGCACAGCGACGACCCGGCCTACTTCGGCGGCTACCTGAACCAGAACTTCGTCGAGACCTTCGCCGCCCTGCCCGTGCTCGGCGCGCGCGAGGCCTATGCGCTGGCACGCAACGGCTTCGAGGCCAGCTTCGCCAGCAATGCGCACAAGGCCGAATGGATCGCCGAGCTCGACGCGGCGTTCCACGCCGCCTCGCGCGGCGTGGTGCTGTAGGCAGGCGGCGCTCAGCGGCCTGGCTTACTCCGCCAGCTGCTGCCGCATCAGGCCGCGCACGATCTCCAGCGCCGGTGCCTCCGTGCGCCGGGCCAGCGTGACCAGGCCGAAGCGCGCCGTCACGTCGAGCGCGGGGTTCAAGCTCAGCTCGGCGAGATCGGGGGCGGCCGCGCGCACCGCCAGCAGCACGGCATCGCTCGCGCGCGCCAGTTCGACGAGGCTCGACAGCTCGTCGCAGCGCAGCGTGACGCAGGTCTCGGGATGGGCCGCGGGGCCGTAGCGTTCCACGAGCAGGCGCGCGACCTCGTCGGACAGCGGCGTCGAGGCGATCGGGTAGGCACGCAGGGCCTCGAAGGTCAGGGCCTGCCTTCGCCGTGCCAGCGGATGGCTGCGCCGCACCATGAAGGCGCCGCGCATGTCGTAGACGAACTCGGTGCGCAGGTCCGGTGCCGGCTTGAGCGAGCGCGCATCGACGACCAGGCCGTCCAGCGCCTTGGCGCGCAGCGACTGCACCAGCAAGTCGGTGCGGCTGCGCGTGATTTCCAGCCGCAGCTGCCGGTGGTCGCTGCAGGCCTTCTGCAGCAGCGCCAGCATCAGCAACGCGCCCGGGCCCGAGCCCATGCCGATGCGCAGCGTGCCCGACGCGTGCTCCTTGACGCGGCGGGCGCGCTGCCGCAGTTCGTCGGCGTCGAACACGAGCTGGCGCGCGCGCTGCAGCGTCTCGATCCCGTGTGCCGTCAGCTCGACGCGGCGGCCCACCCGGTCGAGCAGAGGCAGCTCGAGCTCCTCCTCGAGCGCGCGGATGCTGCGGCTCAGCGCCGGCTGGCTGAGGTGCGCGGCCTGAGCGGCCTTGCTGAACGAGCCGTGGTCGGCGAGCGCGATCAGGTGGCGCAGCTGGACGAGCGTCATGGCCGGGACGGCCGTTCACAAGTTTGCATTGGATGCATATTAAATCAACAAACAATGCATTGGACGTCATGTACCGCGCTGCCTACATTGCGCTCCACCCGACTGTCCACACCCCACGGAGCCGCCATGATCGCCCTCGCCACCCGTCGCGCCGCCATCGCCGCCGGCCTTCTCGTCGCCTGCTGCGCCGCGTGGGCGCAGGGCTACCCGAACAAGACCGTGAACCTGATGGTGCCGTACCCCGCGGGCGGACCATCGGATGCGATCGCGCGGATCATGAACGCACCGCTGGGCAAGGAGATCGGCCAGCAGGTGATCGTCGAGAACCTGGGAGGCGTCAGCGGTGCGCTGGCGGCGCAGAAGGTGCTCGGTGCGCCGGCCGACGGCTACTACGTCTTCCAGGGTTCGCCCAACGAGGTGATCCTGGCGCCGCTGGCCAACGCCGCGGTGAAGGTCAGGGCCGAGGACTTCCGGCTCGTGCATCCGGTGGCCGACGCGGTGATGGTGTTCGTGACCCGCGCCGACCTGGGCGTCAGGAACGTCGACGAGCTGATCGCGCTGGCGCGCAAGTCGGCCGACAAGCCGCTCACCTACGGCAGCGTGGGCATCGGCTCGCTCTACCACTTCATCCTCGAGGACGTGCAGGCACGCACCGGCATCAAGCTCCAGCACGTCCCCTACAAGGGCAACGCCCCGCTGATGCAGGACCTCGGCGGCGGGCAGGTCGACTTCGCGGTGCTGGTCTACAGCGCGGCGATGGGCGCGCTGGCCGACCAGGGCAAGCTCAAGGTGATCGGCCAGCTCGGCGCGCAGCGATCGGAGTTGCTGAAGAACCTGCCCACGGTCTCCGAGGGGCAGTCGATCAAGGACTTCTCGTACAAGATCTGGACCGGGTTCATGGTGCCGAGGAACACGCCGGAGGAGACGGTGCAGCGCCTCCACGGCGCCATCGGCCGCGCGCTGCAGGACCCGGCGGTGCGCACGCAGCTGGCGTCGCAGACGCAGCTTGCGTCGGCACCGATGACGCTCGCCGAGTCGCAGCGCTTCTTCGAGGCGGAGACGGCGCGCTACCGCGCGCTCGCCAAGAAGATCAACCTGCAGCCGCAGTAGGCGCGGGGCTCGCGCGTGACCGGCCTCCTCGACGCCTTGAGCGAACGTGCCGACGAGTTCGTCGGCCTGCGGCACGACATCCACCGCCACCCCGAACTGGCTTTCGACGAGCACCGCACCGCGGCGCTGGTCGCCGAGCGGCTGCGCGCCTGGGGCTACGAGGTCGCCAGCGGCATCGGCGGCACCGGCGTCGTCGGTCGCCTGGTGCGCGGGCAGGGCACGAAGCGCCTGGGCCTGCGTGCCGACATGGACGCCTTGCCGATCGACGAGGCCACCGGCCTCGCGCATGCCAGCGTTCACCCCGGCGTGATGCATGCGTGCGGCCACGACGGCCACACCGCGATGCTGCTGGCCGCGGCCCGGCACCTGGCCGAACGCGGCCGCTTCGAGGGCACGCTGCACCTGATCTTCCAGCCGGCCGAGGAGGGCGGCGGTGGGGCGCTGCGCATGATGGACGACGGCCTGTTCGAGCGCTGGCCTTGCGACGCCGTGTTCGCGATGCACAACATGCCCGGCATCGCGCAGGGACGGCTGGTGCTGCGCGAGGGCGCGACGATGGCCTCGTCCGACTACGCCACGATCACCATCGAAGGCACGGGCGGCCACGGCGCGCTGCCGCACAAGGCGGCCGATCCGATCGTCGCGGCGGCCAGCCTGGTGATGGCGCTGCAGACGGTGGTGTCGCGCAACGTCGACCCGCAGCAGGCCGCGGTGGTGACGGTCGGCGCGCTGAATGCCGGGCGCGCCAACAACGTGATTCCCGCCCGGGCCACGCTCGAACTCAGCGTGCGCGCACTCGACCGCGAGGTGCGCGCGCTGCTGGAGCGGCGCATCAAGTCGCTGGTGGCCGCGCAGGCCGAGAGCTTCGGCGTGCGTGCGAGCATCGACTGGCGTGCCGGCTATTCGGTGCTGGTGAACACGCCGGCCGAGACGGCCTTCGCACGCCAGGTGGCGCTCGAACTGCTGGGTCCCGAGCGCGTCACCCTGCAGGGCGACGCGCTGACCGGCAGCGAGGATTTCGCCTTCATGCTCGAGCGCGTGCCGGGCAGCTACCTGTTCATCGGCAACGGCACCGCGGGCGAAGGCTGCAGCCACGGCGCCTGCATGGTGCACAACCCGGGCTACGACTTCAACGACGCGAACATCGCCATCGGCGCGGCCTACTGGGTGCTGCTGGCCGAACGCTTCCTCGTGCGCGAAGGAGCCGCGACCGCCATGTAGACCGTTTCCCAGGCAGGAGAGAGCCGCCCCGTGCACGCACGGGCCGGCCACCGAAGGCGCAACCTCCCATGCACGCTCAGGTCCCGTACTGCCGAACATCGATGCCGTCTGGAGAGACTCCACCCCCGCGGTGGAGCACCGAAGGAGCAAACCCCGCGCCGGTGGGCGCAGGGTGAATCTCTCAGGTACCGAGGACAGGGGGAGCGGCAAGCGCGCGGGCGAGCCCGTGCGCGAACCTTTCCGTGGGAGTCTCTTCATGAACGTGGTGGTACTCGGCGCCGGCCTGCTCGGCGTCACCTCGGCCTACTTCCTGCGCCAGCAGGGTCACGACGTGACCGTCGTCGACCGCCAGGCCTCGCCGGCGGCCGAAACCAGCTTCGCCAACGGCGGCCAGATCTCGGTCAGCCACGCCGAGCCGTGGGCCAACCCGAGCGCGCCGCTCAAGGTGCTCCAGTGGCTCGGGCAGGAGGACGCGCCGCTGCTGTTCCGCCTGCGCGCCGACATGCGCCAGTGGCTGTGGGGCCTGCAGTTCCTGCGCGAGTGCACGCCGGCACGCACGCGCCACAACATCGCGCAGATCGTGCGCCTGGGCACCTACAGCCGCGACACGCTGCGGCAGCTGCGCCGCGAGCGCGGCATCGCCTACGACGAGCGCACCCAGGGCATCCTGCACTTCTACACGAGTCAGAAGGAGTTCGACGGCGCGGAGGCGCCGGCCGCGCAGATGCGCGAGCTCGGATGCGACCGCCGCGTGATCTCGGCCGACGAGGCCGTGCGGCTCGAGCCCGCGCTGCGACACATCCGGCCGCAGCTCGCGGGCGCCACCTACACCGCGGAGGACGAGTCGGGCGATGCCAACCGCTTCGCGCGCGAGCTGGTCAAGCGCTGCGAAGCCGATGGCGTGCGCTTCCTCATGAGCCACACGGTCACCGCGCTGCGCGAGGCCGGCGGCAGGGTCGACCATGTGGAGGCCACCGACCCCGAGGGCCGCTTCCAGCGCATCCGCGCCGACGCCTACGTGCTGGCCATGGGCAGCCTCTCGCCGCTGTATGCGAAGCCGCTCGGCCTGGCGCTGCCGATCTATCCGGCCAAGGGCTACTCGGTCACGATGCCGGTGAAGGACGCGTCGATGGCGCACCAGGTGTCGCTCACCGACGACGAATACAAGCTGGTGTTCTCGCGCCTGGGCGACCGGTTGCGCATCGCCGGCACGGCCGAGTTGAACGGCTACGACCGCGACCTCAACCGGGTGCGCTGCGAGGCGATCGTGCGGCGCGTCGAACAGCTCTTCCCCGGCGCGGGCGACGCGAGCCAGGCGCAGTTCTGGACCGGCTTGCGGCCCGCCACGCCGAGCAACGTGCCGCTCATCGGCCGCAGCAAGCTGCCCAACCTGTTCCTCAACACGGGGCACGGCACGCTCGGCTGGACGCATGCCTGCGGCTCGGGCAAGAGCCTCGCGCGCATCGTCAGCGGGCTCGAGCCGGAGGTGGACTTCGCCTTCGTGGGCATGACGCGATCGGCCTGAGACTCCCGTCGATGCGCCTGCGGCGTGGCGCTGCAGCGGGCGTCCGCAGGCGGGGCATCGTCAGGACCGATCCTGCTGCGCGGGCGCGTCCTGGCATATCGCGCATGTCTCGCCGCGGCGCTGACGCACGACCCGCGTGGCCACCACGATGGCCGCGGCGATCGCGGACCACAGGGCCGCCTCGCCCACGGCATCGGCGGGTGCCCTGCCGCGCAGCAGGTACACGATCGTCAGGACGATCGCGACGGCCGAGAAGACGAACGCGAAGCGCTTGATCCAGGGCAGGAGAGTCATGGCGGGCATCCGGTGGTCCAAGCGCGGCTTATACATCCGTGGCGCCTCGCGCACCAGCGCGCGATCGCGCCGCGGCGGCGTTGCTCAGCGCCGGGTCGCCGCCAGCGGCTTGACGTCGACGGCCAGGTCCTCGGCGCTCAGGTGTCGGTCGACGGCGGCTTGCCGCCGGGACCGGGCACCAGGCGTGCGCGCAGCGCCGCGTCCAGGCCGGGGGTCGCGCGCATGTCGGTGTCGACCATGCCGGCGGCGATGTCGCGCTGGGCCTGGACCATCACGGGATCGGGGGCCTCGGCCGTGCCGCCGGTCGACTCGTCGTGTTCGTGGGGCAGCGCCAGGCCGGGGGCCGACAACGGCGCCTTGGCGCCACGCGGCGGCGTGGCGACTTGACGGCCGACAGGGCGTCTTCCCCAGGCAGTCATGGGGGCTGTCCGGCGCTGGGCGCTAAGGCGCGCTGGCCGACTTGGCCGTGGTGCGCGTGGCCGAGTGGTCGTTGTTCTGTCCCGGCATCGGCATCGCGGTGGACTCCTGTTCCGCGCTCATCGATTTGTTGGGCGGTCGCGGTGCGGAATCCAGCTTGGGCGCGCTCGCCGCCGAGAACACCGACTCGGCGGAGGGCAGCGAGGGATCCGCCGCCGACGCGGCCGCACGGGGCTCTGCCCCAGTCGGATCGCTGGCCACGGGCGCCGGAAGGCTGGCAGGCGTTCGATCGCAGGCGCCCAGGAACATCACGCAGATGCCGAGCGCCATCAAGGTAAATCGGGTGTGCATGCGGTTCCCCGGTGGGTGGATGGGCCGAGGCCGGCGGGTGCGCGTCGGCACGTCATGCGGCGTGCGGGATCGCGCCAAGGGCGTGTCAGCGTGCGCTTGCGCGCCGGAAGAGGTTCGCGATGGCCAGCAGCACGGCGGCTCCGACGAACGACACCAACAGGGCCGGCAGGCTGAAGTTGTTCTGGTTGATGGTGCCGACGCCGACCAGCGGCGAGATGAACCAGCCGGCGAGCATTGCGCCGACCACGCCGACGACGATGTTCAGCAGCAGGCCCTGCTGGCCGTCGGTGTTCATCAGCAGGCTGGCCAGCCAGCCGATCACGCCGCCCACGATGAGCCAGATGATGATGTTCATGCGGTCCTCCAGGACTTGAGCCGGCCCGGGTCGGGTCGGGCACGCAGCATCGGCTGGCGGCCGCACGCGCGTCGGTGCGCTGGCCCACCGACGCAGCGCCGGCGCCGGCGGTTCGGCACACTGGCCGCTTTCGCCACGGAGCCCGCGCATGCTGCAACTCGTCATCGGCAACAAGAACTACTCGTCCTGGTCGATGCGCCCCTGGGTGCTGCTGCGCCAGCTCGGCATCCCGTTCGAGGAAAAGCTGCTGCGCTTCGACGGCTTCGACGCCGACTCGCGCTTCAAGCAGGCGATCGGCCGCGTCACGCCCACCGGCCGCGTGCCGGTGCTGGTGGACGAGGGCTTCGTGGTCTGGGACACGCTGGCGATCGCCGAGTACCTGGCCGAGCGCTATCCGTCGCTCGCGCTGTGGCCGGCCGACGTGCACGAACGGGCGCGCGCGCGCAGCCTGTGCGCCGAGATGCACAGCGGCTTCGGCGCCCTGCGCAGCCACTGCCCGATGAATGTCGAGGCGCTCCTGCCCGAGGTCGGCCGGCGCCTGTGGGCCGAGCAGC
>DASTJE010000049.1:0-2297 GCA_035716845.1 Burkholderiaceae bacterium | reverse complement strand
TGGCGCGAGTTCTTGACCTTGCGGTTCTCGGTGTAGTCCACCGCCTGGCGGAAGCTGCGGTGCTGCGCGTCCTTGTAGACCTTGGCGCAGCGCGTCTCGTCGCCGCAGCGCACCACGTAGACCGTGGCTTCCTTGCCGCTCATCAGCTGGCGCGACACGCTGTCGATGAAGCCTTCGTCCAGGAGCGGCTGAAGGCGGGCGGGGGTTCTCATTGCCGGATTGTCGTTGTTGGCGCCATACGGCGCTGTGGCGACATCCCACCTGCTCCATCAAGGTTCGCGATGCAGCGGAAGCGGTCGTTCAGTCGTCATCCTGGCGCGGGTGTTCTCGCCCCGGAGCAGCCGTTCGTTCGTCTGTCCGTGGTGGGGCGAGGTCAACGGGTACCGGGCTCCTTTCATGCCCGAGCACAGAGGCTCGCGCGCTCGCCAGGCACGAACAGTCCCCTGGACTGTTCGTGTCCGGGCTCTCTCCCCCGGCCCGACCCGCGGCCGGGCCTGATCCTTGACTTCACTGCGCCCGGTACCCATTGCCCTCGCCCGGGCACTGCAGCGGCATGCCACCGGCGCCACACCACGGGCGGTGCCGGAGCGGGCGGTTGGGGTGGCCTGTGGAGCGAAGTCAAGGAGGAGCGCTCGCGCCTGCGAGCGCGGGGGACATGAGCGCAACAGGCTACCCCAAGCGCCCGCGACCACCACGGCAAGATCCGCCGCTCCGGGCCGACCGTTGCCGGGCAGCCCACAGCCTGTGCGGACCCTTCGTCCAGGCGCGCCTCGCGTCACGCCCTGCGTTGCCGATGCCGCATCTGCGCCAGCGGCCGCTTTCCCTTCAACTGCCGCTCGATCCCGTCGTTGAGCTGCCCGCGCAGCGCCAACACGTTCTCCACGTGCCCGTAGGCGCCGGGAAAGCGCAGGTCGAGCCACAGCCACAACGTGCACGCGCGCAGCGCCTGCTCCATGGCATCGAGCCGGCTGTGGCCGTCCACCTGGTCCAGGAACCACGGGGTGCCGACCTGGCCTGCGTAGGCATGCTGGCTGGCCCAGTCGAGGAAGTGCTGCAGTTGCTGGTCGGTGCGCGTGTCCACCGGCGCCTGCGCGTAGGTGAAGCGCTCCTTCAGCGACAGGCGCGAAGCGCAGTCGTCGAGCTGTTCGGCCAGCGTCAGCATCTGCTCCAGCTCGGCCACCGCAAAGTGCGCGTCGTCGAGCTTGAGCTGCTCGACGAAGACGCCGAGCACGTCGCGCAGGCGCGTCATCTGCAGGCGCGAGGCGATGGTCTGCACATGCCAGTTGTTGGGCGCCACCGGCGCCTTGAAGTCGCGCGGCGCGCGCGGCGATTTCGGCAGCAGCTCGGTCAGCAGCTTCAGCGCGCCGGGCTCGGCCTCCTTCAGCACGCCGACGAATCCTTCCTCGTGGATGCCGAAGCGCCCGGCACGCCCGGCGATCTGGTGCACCTCGCTCTCGCCGAGCGGGCGGTCGTCGATGCCGTCGAACTTGGTCATGGTGGAAAACAGCACGCGCCGGATCGGCAGGTTCAGGCCCATGCCGATGGCGTCGGTGGCCACCAGGATGTGCGACGCGCCTTCGGCGAAGCGCTCGGCCTCGCGCTTGCGCACCTCGGGCGGCAGCGCGCCGTAGATCACGGAGACCGGGTGGCCGGCAGCGGCGATCTGGTCGCGCAGCATCAGCACGTCGCGCCGGCTGAAGGCCACCACCGCGTCGCCGAGCGTCAGCGCGGGCAGCGGCACCGGCCGCGTCAACAGCTGCACATGCTGCTTGCGCTCGAAGTGGCGCACCGTGCATCGCTCGCCGCACAGGCCCAGCAGGTTCTCCAGCGCCGGCACCGCGTAGGCCGAGCAGATGATGATCACCTCGCTGGCCGGCACGGCCACGATGGCCTGCGTCCAGGCCCAGCCGCGCGAGCCGTCGAAGATCATCTGCGCCTCGTCGATCACGGCCACGTCGATGATGGTGTTGGTGCCCACCATCTCGATCGTGCTGCTGACCACGCGGGCGCCGGGCGCGGGCACGTTCTCCTCGCCGGTGAGCAGCGAGCAGGGCACGCCGCGCGTCACCAGCCGGTCGCGGCCTTCGAGCGCCAGCAGGCGCAGCGGTGCCAGGTAGGCGCCGCTGGCCGCCTGCGCCAGGCGCTCGAAGGCGGCGTGGGTCTTGCCGCTGTTGGGCGGGCCGACGTAGAGCGTCACCTTGCGCTGCAGCTGCCGCGCCTTGGCGAAGGTGTCGGGATAGCCCTGGAAGGCGAGGTCGGAGTTCAGGCCGGCCAGGGTGTCGAGCTCGTGGGTCTGG
>DASTJE010000048.1:0-2331 GCA_035716845.1 Burkholderiaceae bacterium | reverse complement strand
GCGCGCGCCTCCTGACGCATCGGTCAGTGGCGCCGTTCGAGGCCCGATCCGACCTGAGTCCCTCAGCGTCGCCTCTCGCCGATCTCCCGTGGGTTGTTCTCAACACTGGAGCATCGGATGCACCGAAGAAGATTTCCGGCTGCCGGGCGGTGGCCACACACTGCCCGCGCCACCCTGACCCTGGCACTGGCTGCCGCACTGACAGCCGGCCTGATCCAAGCGCACGCGCAGACAGCGGTACCGCCCGCAGCGCAGGACCCGCTGACCCTGCGCGGGGCCTTTGAAGCGGCATGGGCCCGCCAGCCTGAAGCACTGGCGCTCGCGACACGGCGGGATGCGGCACGCGCTCAGGCGCAGGCCGCCCAGTCGTGGACGCCCGAGCCTGTCGCCATGGAGCTGTCGACCAAGACGGACCGCCTGAACCGAAACCTCGGCACGCGGGAATACGAAGTCGGCGTCGCCATCCCGCTGTGGCTGCCGGGTGAACGCGGTCGCAGCCAGGCACTGGCCGACGCCGAAGGCCGTGCTGTCGAGAGCCGGACCACTGCGGCCCAGCTGCGCATCGCGGCCGCCGTGCGGGAAGCCTGGTGGTCCTGGCAGCGGGCACACGCGGAGCTGGAAGCCGCGCGCGGCCAACTGGAAAACGTTCGCCGCATCGCGGCCGACGTGGGCAAGCGCCTGAAGGCTGGGGATCTGGCCCGAGCCGACCAGCACCAAGCCGATGCCGCGGTGGCTGCGGCCGAAGGCGCCGTTGCGCAGGCAGACGGTGCGCTCACGGTCGCGCAGCAGCATCTTCGCTCGCTGACCGCCATGCCCGCCGTCGGCCTGGCCAGCGCCATGCCGAGCCAGGCCGAGCCCGAGCCGCCCACTCCGGCAACTGCCACGGCCGAGATGGACGACCATGCCGAACTGCTTGCGCTGAAGGACCGCGCAGCGGTCGCCGAGGGAGCGATCGCGCTGGCTGCCACCCAATCACGTGCCAGCCCGGAGCTGACGATCGCCGCCACCCGCGATCGGGGCGCCTACGGGGAGTCCCACAACCAGACCTTCACCGTCGGTGTGCGCATCCCCTTCGGCGCCGGACCCCGACACGACGCACGCGTGACCACTGCGCGCGCCGAAGCGGTCGAGTTGCAGGCGCAGATGGCGCTCGAACGTGCCCGCCTTGCGGGCGAACGTGAGGCTGCCCGGGCACGCGCCGATGCCGCGCGCGCGCAGCTCGCGGCCGCCGAACGACGCGCGGGGCTTGCGCTGGAGTCGCGTGGCTTCTTCGACAAGTCGTTCCGGCTCGGCGAGACCGACCTGCCCACGCGCTTGCGCATCGAGTCCGAGGCCGCGGACGCCGAGCGCCAGGCCGCACGTGCGCGCATCGAACTCGCCGCAGCCATCTCGGCGTGGCGCCAGGCGCTGGGCCTGCTGCCGCAATGAGCCCGGCGTCCCGCACGAAACGAACACGCCTTAGCGAACCCATTCAGGAATCCCACCCCATGAAGTCCACCCATCCGTTGGCCGTGCTCAGTCTCGCGGCCTTCCTGCTCGGTACCGGCATGCCGGCCTTGGCCGGCGAAGGCCATGACCACGGCGATGCAACACCCGTCGCCACCGGCAAGGCGTTGCCGCGCTTCGCAGCCGTCTCCGAGACCTTCGAGCTGGTCGGCGTGCTCGACGGCAAGCAGGTCACGCTGTACCTGGACCGCTTCGCCGACAACACGCCCGTGCGCGGCGCGAAGATCGATCTCGAGATCGCGGGCGCGAAGTTCAGTGCGCAGTCCCATGGCGACGACGCCTACGAAATCGTGCTGAAGGAAGCGCCGAAGCCCGGCGTGCTGCCGATCACCGCGACGGTGACGGCGGGCTCCGACGTCGACCTGCTGGCCGGGGAACTCGACCTGCACGAGGCCCCGCACGCCGATGACCCGGTCCACCAGCACTCGTGGAAGGAGTACGCCGGCTGGGCTGTCGGCGGCCTGGCCGCACTGGCGGTCGTGGTGCTCGGTGGCAGGCGCCTGATGACGGCCCGCCAGCCGCAAGCGGGAGGTGCGGCATGAAGCGCGCCATCACGAACCACCTCGCTGGGCTCGGCGTCGTGCTGGCCCTGGCCGCCGTGTGGCCCGCACAGGCCGGCGAAGGGCACGACCACGGCGATGCCCCGGCCGCGCCGAGCGCCAACGGCCCCCAGCGGCAGCCCGATGGGAGCGTCTTCCTGCCCAAGCCCGCCCAGCGCCAGCTCGGCGTGCGCACGATGGTGACCGAGGAGGCCGAACTGCCGCGCTCGGTCGAGCTGAACGGCAAGGTGCTGATGGATCCGAACGCGGGTGGCAAGGTCCAGCC
>DASTJE010000047.1:0-34849 GCA_035716845.1 Burkholderiaceae bacterium | reverse complement strand
CGTGGTGCCATTGCAGCTGCTCGCGTATCACACGGCGGTGGCGCGCGGCACCGACGTGGACAAGCCGAGGAACCTGGCGAAGAGCGTGACGGTGGAGTAGGGCGTCAGCCGCGATACTGCCCCGACGATGATCGACCTTGCCGCGATGCTCGAACTGGCCCAGACCGCCGCACGCGCCGGCGCCACGGTGATCGAGGCCGCCACGCAGGACGCGTCGGCGCTCGAGGTGCGCGCCAAGCGGCCGAACGACTTCGTCACGCAGGTCGATACCGCGAGCGAGGCGGCGATCGTGCGCACGCTGCTGGGCACGTGCCCGCAGCACGCCGTGCGCACCGAGGAGAGCGCGGCGCTGCATGGCGACCCGGAGTCCAGCGCGCTGTGGATCGTCGATCCGCTCGACGGCACCAACAACTTCATCCACGGCTATCCGCGCTACGCGGTCAGCATCGCGCTGGCGGTCGAGGGTGTGGTGGAGGTCGGCGTCGTGATCGACGTCGCGCGCAGCGCGGTCTACAGCGCGGTGCGCGGCGGTGGTGCGTCGTGCGACGGCGTGCCACTGGCGGTGTCGGCGCGCGCCTCGCTGACCGACGCGATGGTCGCCAGCACCTGCCCGCTGCCGCGCGGTGAAGGCTTCGCACCGGCGCTCGAACTGTTCGGCCGCGTGCTCGAACGCGCCAGCGCGCTGCGGCGCGGCGGTTCGGCGGCGCTCGACCTCGCCTTCGTCGCGGCGGGCCGGCTCGACGCGATGTTCGACCGCGGCCTCGCACCCTGGGACGTCGCGGCCGGCGCGCTGCTGGTGCAGGAGGCCGGCGGCGTGGTCAGCACCTACGACGGCGGCGCGGGTTACCTCGAGGGCAGGGAATGCCTGGCCGCCAACCCGGCCTTGCATGCCGAGCTGCGCGGGATACTCGGCGCCGCGACAGGCTGAGAACAACAACGGCGCATGGCATCGATCCGGCTGGTGCAGGTCAGCAAACATTGGGGCGCCACGAAGGCGCTGGACGCGATCGACCTCGCGATCGAGCCGGCGAGCTTCTGCGTGCTGCTCGGGCCTTCCGGCTGCGGCAAGTCGACCACGCTGCGGATCGTTGCCGGCCTGGAGGCCGCGAGCGCAGGCCAGGTCTTCATCGACGGCCGCGACGTGACCGGGCTGGCGCCATCGCAGCGCGGCATCTCGATGGTGTTCCAGAACTACGCGCTGTTCCCGCACCTGTCGGTGGCCGACAACATCGGCTTCGGCCTCGACGTGCGCAAGGTGCCCAAGGACGACGCCAAGCAGCGCCTGGACGAAGCGGCCGAGCTGCTCGGCCTGGGCGCGCTGCTGCAGCGCCGGCCCTCGCAGCTGTCGGGCGGCCAGCAACAGCGCGTCGCGCTCGGCCGTGCGCTGGTGGCCCGCACGCGCGTGTGCCTGATGGACGAGCCGCTGTCGAACCTGGATGCGCAGTTGCGCCAGGAGATGCGCCACGAGCTGCGCGAGCTGCAGCAGCGCCTGCAGCTGACGGTGGTCTACGTGACGCACGACCAGGCCGAGGCGATGAGCATGGCCGACCAGGTGGTGCTGCTCCACAAGGGCCGCGTCGAGCAGGACGCCACGCCGCGCGCGATGTACGCGCGGCCGGCCACCACCTTCGCCGCGCGCTTCATCGGCACGCCGGCGATGAACCTGCTGCGCCTGGACGGCGAGCGCATCGCCGGCAGCGACGTCAAGGTGTCACGCAGCGCCGCCACGCTGGGCGTGCGGCCGGAGGCCATCACGCTCGGCGGCCCGGTGCCGGCCACGGTGCGCAGCTGCGAATACCTGGGCGCCGACCTGGTGCTGCGCTGCAGCGTCGGCAGCGAGGCGGTCGTGGTGCGCGCCGACGGGCGCACCGACGTTGCCGACGGGTCGAGCGTCACGCTTGGCTGGCCGGCCGAGGACGAGCACTTCTTCGACGCGCAGGGCGCGCGCGTCGACTGATTCCCCTTCCTGCGCTTGCACGCTTCACCGAGGAGAACCCATGAAGAGAAAGAGCTTCCTGCAGCACCTGGTCGCCAGCGCCGCGCTGGCCGCCGCGCCGTGGGCCGCGCAGGCCCAGACCACCGAGATCTCGTTCTTCTACCCGGTGGCCGTGGGCGGGCCGATCACCAAGCTGATCGACGAGTACGCCGCCGACTTCACCAAGGAGAACCCGGGCATCAAGGTCACGCCGATCTATGCCGGCAGCTACCAGGACACCATCGTCAAGGCGCTCACCGCGCACAAGGCCGGCAACCCGCCGGTGACCTCGGTGCTGCTGTCCACCGACATGTTCACGCTGATCGACGAGGACGCCATCGTCCCGATCGACAACTTCATCAAGACCGCCGACGACCGCGCCTGGCTCAATGGCTTCTACAAGGGCTTCATGCTCAACAGCCAGACCGGCGGCAAGACCAGGGGCATCCCGTTCCAGCGCTCGACCGTCGTGCTGTACTGGAACAAGGAGGCCTTCAAGGCCGCCGGGCTCGACCCCAACAAGCCGCCGGCCAGCTGGGCCGAGATGCGCGACATGGCGGCCAGGCTGACGCTCAAGGACGCTTCGGGCAAGGTCACGCAATGGGGCGTGCAGATCCCCTCGTCGGGCTTCCCGTACTGGCTGTTCCAGGGCCTCGCGATCCAGGCCGGCGTGGCGCTGGCCAACGACGCGGGCAACGCGGTGAAGTTCGACGACCCGGGCACCGTCGAGGCGCTGACCTACTGGACCGACCTGGTCAAGGCCGGCGTGCACCCGCCGGGCATCGTCGAGTGGGGCACCACGCCGAAGGACTTCTTCGAGAAGAAGGTGGCCATGATGTGGACCACCACCGGCAACCTCACCAACGTGCGCAACAACGCCAAGTTCGAATTCGGCGTGGCGATGCTGCCGGCCGGCAAGCGTCGCGGGTCGCCCACCGGCGGCGGCAACTTCTACATCTCGAAGAAGGCCACCGCGGCGCAGCAGGAGGCGGCCTTCCGGTTCGCCAAGTGGATGACGCAGCCCGAGCGCGCGGCCAAGTGGAGCATCGACACCGGCTACGTGGCCATCAGCGAAGCGGCCTACAACACCGCGGCGCTGAAGAAGTACGGCAGCGAGTTCCCGCCTGCGCTGGTGGCGCGCGACCAGCTGCCGCACGCGCTGGCCGAGTTCTCCACGCACGACAACCAGCGCGTGACCAAGGCCTTGAACGACGGCTTGCAGGCGGCCTTGACTGGCACCAAGACGCCGGCGCAGGCGATGAAGGATGCGCAGGCGGAGGCGGATCGGATCTTGCGTTCGTACAAGTGATGTTTTTGGTCCGCCAGCGTGCCGGGTCTCGCCCCGGCGGGCGACCTCCTTTCTTTCTGTCTTGCCAGAAAGAAAGGAGGCAAAGAAAGAGGCGCTCTGGATTTGGGCGTCACGCTCCGGACACGCGGTCCGGCGGGCCACCTGGAGGCGCCGCTGCGGATCGCTGCTTCAGCGCACTCGACGGGCAGGCTTCGGGGTACCTCGCCAGCCTGATCCAGCGCATGTGCGCTGGATCGAGGCCGAAGCGGGCAGCGAGGCCCTGCGAGCGAAGGGAAGGTCCAAGCCGCCGCGGCGGTGCAAGGTGGCCCGCCGGACCGCGTGGCCCAAGCGCTCAGTCCAGATGAATGGCGCCTCTTTCTTTGCGTACTTTCTTTCTGGCGCGACAGAAAGAAAGGATGCCGCCCGCCGGGGCGGGACCCGGCACATAGAGGCAGTCAGCCACCCGCCCTATCGGGCAACGACTGCACCGTATCAACCATCGATCAGCGCCGGATCCCAGGCGTGCACCGTCTGGCGCTGGTCGCCCAGGCGGTCGATGCCCAGCGTCATCACGTCGCCCGGCTTGAGGTAGACCGGGTGGGGCTTGATGCCCAGGCCCACGCCCGGCGGCGTGCCGGTGGTGATGAGGTCGCCCGGCAGCAGGGTCATGAAGCGGCTGAGGTAGCTCACCAGGTGGGCCACGCCGAAGATCATGGTCCTGGTGTTGCCGGTCTGGAAGCGCTTGCCGTTGACGTCGAGCCACATGCCCAGGGCCTGCGGGTCGGGGATCTCGTCGCTGGTCACGAGCCAGGGGCCGATGGGGCCGAAGGTGTCGCAGCCCTTGCCCTTGTCCCACTGCGTGCCGCGCTCGAGCTGGAACTCGCGCTCCGACACGTCGTTGACGACGCAGTAGCCCGCCACGTGCTTGAGCGCATCGGCCTCGCCGACGTAGCGCGCCTTGCTGCCGATCACCACACCAAGCTCGACCTCCCAGTCGCTCTTGACCGAGCCCTGCGGCAGCACCACCGGGTCGTTGGGGCCGACGATGCAGCTCGTCGTCTTGGTGAAGACCACCGGCTCCTTGGGGATCGGCATGCCGGACTCCGCGGCATGGTCGCTGTAGTTCAGGCCGATGGCGATGAACTTGCCCACGCCGGTCCACGGCGGGGCGATGCGGCCCGGCTTCTCGACCACCGGCAGGCGGCTCGTGTCGAGCGCGGCCAGTGCGGCCAGGCTCTCGGGCCGCAGCGTGTCGGCGGTGATGTCGGGCAGCAGGCCCGAGAGGTCGCGCACGCGGCCGTCCCGGTCCAGCAGTGCCGGCTTCTCGTGGCCCTTGGGGCCGATTCGCATCAGTTTCATCGTCGTTCTCCTTGGTGGGTCAGAGGGACCAGCCGCCGTCGACCAGCGCCGTGGTGCCCGTGGTGAAGCGCGACTCGTCGCTGGCCAGGTACAGCGCCATCGCGGCGATCTCCTCGGCGGTGCCCAGGCGGCCCATCGGCTGGCGGCCGATGAACATCGCCTCCACCTGCTCGTACGGCTGGCCGGACTTGGCGGACAGCGCCGTCATGCGGTCGCGCAGCGACGGCGACTCCACCGTGCCGGGGCAGATGGCGTTGCAGCGCACGCCGTCCTTGATGTAGTCGATCGCCACGCTCTTGGTCAGGCCGATCACCGCCGCCTTGGTGGCGGCATAGACGAAGCGGTTCGCGGCGGCCTTGATGCTGCTGGCCCCCGACGAGATGTTGATGATGCTGCCGCTCTTGCGCGCCAGCATGCCGGGCAGGAAGGCCTTGATCGTGCGGTACATGCTGCGCACGTTGAGGTTGAAGGCGAAGTCCCACTCGTCCTCGGTGCAGTCGAGCACGGTGCCGTGGTGCACGAAGCCGGCCGCGTTGAAGAGGATGTCCACGTCGGCGTGGCGGCGCGCGGCGTCGGCGATGGCCGCGGCGTCCAGCGCATCGAGCTTCTCGACGGTGACGCCCGGCTGCCCCTGGAGGCCGGCGAGCAGCGCCACGTTCAGGTCGGTGGCGATGACGCGCGCCCCTTCGCGCGCGAAGGCCTCGGCGGTGGCGCGGCCGATGCCCTGGCCG
This sequence comes from Burkholderiaceae bacterium, assembly GCA_035716845.1. Classification (GTDB taxonomy): domain Bacteria; phylum Pseudomonadota; class Gammaproteobacteria; order Burkholderiales; family Burkholderiaceae_C; genus CADEEN01. The sequence continues at coordinate 29,496 of DASTJE010000047.1, read as the reverse complement.
GCGGCGGTGACGAAGGCGGTTTTTCCAGCAAGTCGTTGGCTCATGATGCGGTGGCTTTCTACAAAGGTGCGGGCACGCCCAGGCGGGCGCCCCACGTTCGGAACTGTTGGGCCAGGCCGGGCTCGATCGGCAGGCCGTCGCGCAGGCGCCGCGCGGCCACCGCGAGCTCCGGATCACCGGGCATCAGCGGCGCGCCGGGCTCGGCGGCCAGGTCGCGCGCCATCGCCTCGACCTGCGCGGCCAGCACGGCCCCGCCGGCAAAACGCTCGGGGTCGAGCGCGATGAAGAAGGCGCCCAGGCGGCGCGGCTGGTCGAGGGCCTTGAACATCGAGGGGATGTGCGGACCGTAGGGGTTGCCCAGCAGCGGGCCGCACAGCAGGTCCACCACGAGCGCCAGCGCGTAGCCCTTGTGGCCGTATTCGCGGCCGCCCAGCGGGGTGACGGCCACCGCGGCGTCTGCGTCGGTGGTCCAGCGGCCCGCGGCGTCCATCGCGGTGTCCGGCGGCAGCGGGTGGCCCTCGCGGCGCGCGTTGCGCACGCGGTTGAACGGGATCGAGGTGGTGGCCATGTCCAGGCACACCGGGTCGTGGCCCTCGCGCGGGAAGGCGAACGAGATCGGGTTGGTGCCCTGGAAGGCGCGCTGCCCGCCGTGCGGCACGGCCACGCTGTCGGCATGCGTGACCGCGAAGCCGACGCAGCCCGCGCGCGCCGCGGCGCGGGTGTACAGGCCGATGGCGCCGCAGTGCGAGGCATTGCGCACCCCCACCGCGCCCACGCCCTGCTCGCGGGCGATGCGCACCGCTTCCTCCATCGCGCGGTGCGCGACGACGATGCCGTGGCCCTGATCGGCCTCGACCAGCGCGGTGGCCGGCCCGCTGCGCTGGATGGCCAGTTGCGGCCGCGTGCGGATGGTGCCGTTGGCAAAGCGCTCCATGTAGTGCGGCAGCAGCGCCACGCCGTGCGAGTCGATGCCCCACAGGCTGGTCTGCACCAGGCTGGCGGCGAGCGTCACGGCGTCGTCGTGGGGCAGGCCGCTGGCGGCGAGGCACTGCACGGCCCAGTCGCGCACGCGCTCGGCGGGCACCGGGGTGGCGTCGTCTCGGGTCGGTTGTTGGCTCATGTTCGGGCGTCAGGCAAGGGCTTCGAGCGTGGCGGCCACGCCGTCGGTGCGAAGGCGCTGCAGCGCCGGCGCCAGCGCGGCCACCAGGCGCGGCGTGTCGGCGAGGTCGCCGAACACCGGGGCGAAGCGGGTGAAGGCCGCGGCGCGCGCGGCGGCATCGGGTTGGCGCGAGGCCTGGGCGTGCAGCGCCTGCAGGGCCGGGGCCAGCGGGTCGTCGAGCGCGATCGCGCGGCCGGCCTCGTCGGTGCCGCGCAGGTGGTGCAGCCACAGCGCCACCGCGAGCGCGAGGCGCTCGATCGGCAGCCCGGCGGCCAGGCGCTCGCGCAGCGCGCCGAGCAGGCGCTGGGGCAGCTTCTGCGAGCCGTCCATCGCGATCTGCGCCGTGCGGTGCGCCAGGGCCGGGTTGCCGAAGCGCGCCAGCAGCTCGGCGCGGTAGGCGTCGAGGTCGAAGCCGGCCAGTGCCTCGGCCACCGTGGGCGCGATCTCGTCGCGCATCAGCGCCTCGACGAAGCGCCGCAGCGCCGGCTGGGCGATCGCGGCGTCGACGGTCGGCCAGCCCGCCATCACGCCCGCGTAGGCGATGGTGCTGTGCGCGCCGTTGAGCATGCGCAGCTTGAGCTTCTCGTAGGGCTCTGCGCGCTCGACGAAACGGGCCCCGCCGGCGCGCCAGTCGGGGCGACCGGCGGCGAAGCGGTCCTCCACCGCCCAGGCGAGGAAAGGCTCGGCCACCACCGCGCCGGCGTCCTCGACGCCCAGGGCCTCGGCGGTGGCCGCCAGGTCGGCCGCCGTGGTGCGCGGCACGATGCGGTCGACCATGCTGTTCGGGAACGTGCACTCGCGCTCGATCCAGCGCGCCAGCGCGCTGCTCACGCGCTCGGCAAAGGCGCGCACCAGGCCGTGCAGCGTGTCGCCGTTGGCGGGCAGGTTGTCCAGCGACAGCAGCGTCAGCGGCGCGCCGCCGTCGGCGCGCCGGCGCGCCAGGCCGTGCACCAGGAAGCCGATGGCGCTGCGCGGCGCGTCGGGGTGGGCGAGGTCGTGCACGATGTCCGGGTGGTCCAGGCGCAGCGCGCGCGTGGCCGGGTCGTGGCAGTAGCCCTTCTCGGTGACGGTGAGGCTCGCGATCGCGGTATCGCGGTGCGCGATGCGCTCGAGCAGGCCGCCCGGATCCTCGGGAGCGACCTGCACGCCGAGCAACGAGCCGATGACGCGGCGCTGCGTGCCGCTGCCGTCGCGCAGCGCCAGCGTGTACAGGCCCTGCTGCGGCGCCAGCGCGTCGCGCACGTCGGGGTGGCGCAGCGACACCCCGAGCACGCCCCAGTCGGGCGCGGTGCCGGCGTCGAGCGCGTCGTCGTGGCAGGCCAGCAGGTGCGCGCGCGCGAAGGCGCCCAGGCCCAGGTGCACGATGCCCGCCCTCAGCCGCGTGCGGCCGAAGCGCGGCCGGCGCACGGCCGCGGGCAGCGCGTCGAGCGTGGCGGGGCGCAGGCGCACCGTCATCAGCGCACCGTCCACAGGTACAGGCGCGACACCTTCTCGCGGCCGATCGGCTTGTCGGGGGCGTCGACCGTGATCACGCGCTCGGGTGCCCAGTCGCCCATGTCCCAGTCGTGCGAGACGATGCGCGTGCCGGGCTTCAAGGCCTGCAGCTTCGGCCGCAGCTTGAGGTTCACGTCGGGCAGCAGGTACATCGTGATCACGGTGGCGCCCGACAGGTCGGTCTCGAACAGGTCCTGCACGCGGAACTCGACGCGCTCGGCCACGCCGGCGCGGCGCGCGTTCTCGCGGCTCTGCTCGACCAGGTCGGGCACGATCTCCACGCCCAGGCCGCGCGCGCCGAACTGCCGGGCCGCGACGATGACGATGCGGCCGTCGCCCGAGCCGAGGTCGATCACATAGTCGCTCGGCCCGACGCCGGCAAGCTCGAGCATCGCGCGCGTGACCCTGTCGGGCGTGACCACGAAGGGCACGTCCAGGTCCTCGGCGCGCGCCGCGGAGGCGGCCAGCGCAAGGGCGAGCAGGGCGGCGCGCCGCTTCATCACCAGTGCCACAGCGTGCCGTCGTGCTGCAGCCGGTTGACCGGCAGGTAGGCGCGCTCGTAGGGGTACTTGGCCGCCAGCGCCTCGTCGATCTCGACGCCGTGGCCGGGCGCCTCGCCCGGGTGCATGTAGCCCTTGTCGAACGTGTACGCGTGGGGGAACACCGCGTCGGTCTCGGGCGTGTGGCGCATGTACTCCTGGATGCCGAAGTTGGGCACCCACAGGTCGAAGTGCAGCGCCGCGCCCATGCACACCGGCGACAGGTCGGTGGCGCCGTGGCTGCCGGTGCGCACGTGGTACAGCGCGGCCAGGTCGGCGATGCGGCGCAGGTGCGTGATGCCGCCCGCGTGCACGACGGTCGCGCGGATGTAGTCGATGAGCTGGTGCTGGATCAGGTCCTTGCAGTCCCAGATGGTGTTGAACACCTCGCCCACCGCCAGTGGCGTGGTGGTGTGCTGGCGGATCAGGCGGAACGACTCCTGGTTCTCGGCCGGCGTGGCGTCCTCCATCCAGAACAGGCGGTAGGGCTCCAGGTCGCGCCCCAGGCGCGCGGCCTCGATCGGGGTGAGCCGGTGGTGCACGTCGTGCAGCAGGTGCACGTCGTCGCCCACCGCAGCGCGCACCGCCTCGAACAGCTTCGGCGTGTGGCGCAGGTATTTGGCGGTATCCCAGTCGTGCTCGGGCGGCAGCCCGGTCTCTGCCGGCTCGTACTGCATGCGCCCGCGCCCCACGCCGTAGACCTTGTTCAGCCCCGGCACCCCACTCTGGGCGCGGATCGCCACGTAGCCCATGGCCTGGTAGCGCAGCACCTCGTCGACGGTGGAGGCGATGTCAGCGCCATTGGCGTGGCCGTACACCAGCACGCGCTCGCGGCTGGCGCCGCCGAGCAGCTGGTACAGCGGCAGGCCGGCGGCCTTGGCCTTGAGGTCCCACAGCGCGGTGTCCACCGCGGCGATGGCGCTCATCGTCACCGGCCCGCGCCGCCAGTAGGCGCCGCGGTACAGGTACTGCCACACGTCCTCGATCTGGTGCGCGTCGCGGCCGATCAGGCAGGGGATGACATGGTCGGTGAGGTAGCTCGCCACCGCCAGCTCGCGGCCGTTCAGCGAGCCGTCGCCCAGGCCGGTGAGGCCTTCGTCGGTCTCGATCTTGAGGGTGACGAAGTTGCGCCCGGGCGAGCAGACGATGACCTTGGCGTTCGTGATTTTCATGTCGTTACCGATTCCATGGCCCACGCCGGTGCGCGGGCATTGCATGCTGGGTACAACCGCGGCTTCGCCCGCCCCACCCAGCCCAGGAGACCTGCGTGCCCACCACCGAACGCCGGCTGACCGCCGCCGACTTCCACCCCGAGGTGCTGAAGCTGTTCGACCAGTACGTGCACGGCGCCATCGACCGCCGCGCGTTCCTCGACCGCAGCGCGCGCTTCGCCGCGATGGGCGGGACCACCGCGGCCGCGCTGCTGGCGGCGCTGAACCCGAAGTTCGCCCAGGCGCAGAAGGTGGCGCCCGGCGACCCGCGCCTGCGCACCGAGCGCGTGGACATCCCCGCGCCGGCGGGCCACGGCCACATCCGCGCGCTGGTGGCGCGGCCGGCACAGGCTGCGGGGCCGCTGCCGGCGGTCGTCGTGGTGCACGAGAACCGCGGCCTCAACCCCCACATCGAGGACATCGCGCGCCGCCTGGCGCTCGAGAACTTCATCGCGGTCGCCCCCGACGGGCTGACGCCCCATGGGGGCTACCCCGGCGACGAGGACAAGGCCCGCGAGGCGTTCGCCAAACTCGACCAGGCCAAGGCGCGCGAAGACTGGGTCGCCGCCGCGCACTTCACCCGCAGCATCGCCGGCGGCAATGGCAAGCTCGGAGCGATCGGCTTCTGCTACGGCGGCACGATCGTGAACCTGCTCGCGGTGCGCGTGCCGCAGCTGGTCGCCGGCGTGCCCTTCTACGGCGATCCGCCGCCACTGGGCGAGGTGGCGAACATCAAGGCCGAGCTGAAGATCTTCCACGCCGGCAACGACCAGCGCCTGCTGGCGACCTGGCCGGCCTACGACGCCGCGCTCAAGGCCGCCCACGTGCGCCACAGCGCCACCATCTATCCCGGCACCGTACACGGCTTCCACAACGACACCACGCCGCGCTACGACGAAACGGCCGCGCGCGACGCGTGGGGTCAGGCGCTGGCGCTGTTCGGCCGCACGCTGCGTTCGCCGAGCGCCTAGCGGGCCGGCATTGGCGCGGGCCGAGGCGCAGGCCGGCCCCCGCCTGCGGCTTGGCCCGCGCCGTCCCCGCCAAACAACGAACGACAACATCACATCACCGCCCCGAGTTGCCACGGCACGAACTCGTTCTGGCCGTAGCCGTGCAGTTCGCTCTTGGTCTTGCGGCCGGAGGCCGTCTCGAGCATCAGGCGGAAGATGCGCTCGCCGCAGGCGTCCACCGTGTCGCTGCCCTCGACGATGCCGCCGCAGTCGAGGTCGATGTCCTCGGCCTGGCGGTGCCACAGCGCGCTGTTGGTGGAGAACTTCAGTGACGGGCTGGGCGCGCAGCCGTAGGCCGAGCCGCGGCCGGTGGTGAAGCAGATCATGTTGGCGCCGCCGGCCACCTGCCCGGTGGCGCTCACCGGGTCGTAGCCCGGCGTGTCCATGAAGACCAGGCCGCGCGTGGTGACGGCCTGCGCGAACTCGAACACGTCGGTCAGGTTGGTGGTGCCGCTCTTGGCGATCGCGCCCAGGCTCTTCTCGAGGATGGTGGTCAACCCGCCGGCCTTGTTGCCGGCCGAGGGGTTGTTGTCCATCTGCATGCCGTTGCGCGCGGTGTAGGCCTCCCACCAGCGGATGCGCGCCAGCAGCTTGGCGGCCACCGCGGGGCTCACCGCGCGCCGCGTCAGCAGGTGCTCGCCGCCGTAGATCTCGGGCGTCTCCGACAGGATGGCCGTGCCGCCGTGGCGCACCAGTCGGTCGACCGCGGCGCCGAGTGCCGGGTTGGCGCTGATGCCCGAGTAGCCGTCGCTGCCGCCGCACTGCAGGCCGACCACGAGGTGGCTGGCCGGCACCGGCTGGCGCCGCACGCGGTTGGCTTCGGGCAGCAGCCGCTCGATCAGCTCGATGCCGCGCGCCACCGTCTTGGCGGTGCCGCCGGTGTCCTGGATGTTGAAGGTGACGAGCCGCGCGCCCTCCTGCAGGCCCTCCTGCGCCACCAGGCCCTGGATCTGGTTGGTCTCGCAGCCCAGGCCCACCACCAGCACGGCGGCGAAGTTGGGGTGCCGCGCATAGCCGCCCAGCGTGCGCCGCAGCACCTGCAGTTCCTCGCCCTCGCTGGCGGTGGCGCAGCCCATGCCGTGCGTCAACGCCACCACGCCGTCGACGTTCGGGAACGGCGCGAGCCGCTCGGGGTGGATGTCGCGCCGGAACGCGTCGGCGATGGCGCGCGCGGCGGTGGCCGAGCAGTTCACGCTGGTCAGCACGCCGATGTAGTTGCGCGTGGCCACGCGGCCATCGGCCCGGACGATGCCCTCGAAGGTGGCCGGCTCGGCCACGAAGGCCGTGGGCACGGCGCCGGCGCCCACGTCGTGCGCGCGCGCGAATTCGGCATAGGCCAGGTTGTGCACATGCACGTGCTGGCCGGGTGCGATGGCCTGCGTCGCATGACCGATCACCTGGTCGTAGCGCCGCACCGCCTCGCCGGCGGCAATGGCGCGCGTGGCCAGCTTGTGCCCGGGCGGCACGAGGCCGGCCACGGTGACGCCCTCGTCGGCCAGCACGGTGCCGCCGAGCAGCTGGGTGCGCGCGATCACGACGTTGTCGCGCGGGTGGATGCGGATGACGTGGCTCATGGTCGGGCTTCGCAACGGTCAGCCTGCAGCCAGGGCTTCGACGCCCGGCGGCACGGGCACATAGGGGTGGGCGCGAAACAGCGAGGCATCGGGCGCGATCTGCAAAGTGGCATCGGTAGCCACGCCGAACGCGCCGTCGACGAGTCGTGGGTGCGCCCCCGGCACCAGGCGATCGAACAGCGGGCTCTCGTCGAACTGGATCTCGACCATTGCCTCCCAGGGAGCGGCAGCGGCCACGCTCAGGCTGTGCAGCGAGGCGATCGGCCCGGTGGGGTTGTGCGGCGAGCACTGCACGCCGTTCGCGCGGGCATGTTCGGCGATGCGCAGCATCTCCCAGGGGCCGCCGCAGTACTTCACGTCGGGCATCACCACGTCGTACAAGTCCGCCTCGAACAGCGGCTCGAAACCGGCGACGCCGACCTGCGTTTCGGCGGCCGCCAGCAGCACGCCGCGGTCGCGGGCTGCTGCGCGTACCCGCCGCAACGCCGGCCAGTGCATGGGCATCTCGGGCAGCGGGCACTCGAACCAGTGCAGCCGCGCCGGGGCCAGCGCCTGCAGTGCCTCCAGCGCGCGCGGCTCGTCGAAGCGCCAGTGGCAGTCCACCATCAGCCGTGCATCCGGGCCGACGGCCTCGCGGATCGCGAGCATGCAGTCGATGCCGTGGTGCAGGCGCCGACGGCCCTCGGCCGTCGGACACGTCGCTGGCGTCAAACCGTCGAAGGGTGCGGCCTTGAAGGCGGTGAAGCCGCAGCCAGCGGCCCGCCGCGCGGTGGCCACGAAGCCGGCCGGCGTGCGTTCAGTGGTCGCCCGGTTGATGTTGGCGTAGGCACGCAGCCGCTCGCGCCGCGCACCCCCGAGCGTTGCGGACCAAGCCTGACCGCGCGCGCGGGACGTCAACTCGAGCAAAGCCTGCTGAACCGCGCTCACCGCACTGGCGTGCACGAGACCCCCGGGCGAGTACGGCGAGACAGCCAGCGCCTCGCGCGCCTGGTCGACCGTGAGGCCGCACACGCGCTGCGCCAACAGCTCGACCGCGCCGCGTTGCATCGGCTCCCAAGCGTTGAGCGAGGCCTCGCCCCAGGCCACCTCGCCCGCGCCAGTGCGCACCGAAACGAAGCTCCAGTTCGTCTTCGGCGACACATTGAGCACCTCGTGGCCGAGGGCGGCGATCGTGTCGGGCATCGTTGTCGCGGCGTCGATCCGGGCGTTCAGTCGGCGCGAATGTTTCGTTCGGCCGCCAGCTTCTTCCAGCGCGCGATGTCGCCACGCACGCGATCCGCGAAGGCCTGCTGGGTCATGGGCGCCGGCGTGCAGCCGGTGGCGGCGATGCGCGAGGCCACTTCGGGGTCGGCGAGCGCCGCGTTCACCGCGGCATGCACGCGCTCGATCGCCGCTTGCGGCGTGCCGGCCGGCGCGAGCAGGCCGAACCAGGCCACGGTCTCGAAACCCGGGAAAGCCTCGGCCATCGTGGGCACGGCGGGCAGATCCGGGTGGCGCCTGGCGGTGGTGACCGCCAGCGCCTGCACCTTGCCGGCCTTCAGGTGCCCGGTCCAGGGCGGCAGGTTGCCGATCATCACGTTGACTTCGTTGGCCAGTACCGCATTGACTGCCGGCGCACTGCCCTTGTAGGGCACGTGCGTCATCTCGATGCCGGCCATGCTCTTGAGCAGCTCGGCCGACATGTGCGCGGAACTGCCGATGCCGCCCGAGGCGTAGTTGAGCTTGCCCGGGTTGGCCTTGGCATAGGCCACGAACTCCGCGATCGACTTCGCCGGCGTGCCGGGGCTGGCGACCATCACGTTGGGTGCGGTGCAGATGAGCGCCACGGGGACAAAGTCGCGCGCCACGTCGTACTTGAGCTTCGTGTAGATCGCGGCGTTGATGCCGTGCGACCCGGCATTGCCCACGATCATGGTGTAGCCGTCGGCCGGCGCGGCCAGCGTCGCCTCCGAGCCCAGCACACCGCCGGCGCCAGGCTTGTTGTCGATCACCACCTGCTGGCCGATCTCGCGGGCCACGCGCTCGCCGACGAGGCGGCCGGTGATGTCGGAACCGTCACCTGGCGTGCTGGGCACGACCCAGCGCAAGGGCTTGCTCGGGAACTGCTGGGCAAACGTGGGGGCCGTCGTGATGAGCAGCACCAGCGGCGCGAGGGAGAAGGTTCTGCGGAGGAGATTCATGATGGGGAGTTCTCGGGGTCAGCCGTGCCTAGGGCGATGCGACGATGGTCCTTCGCACGCCGCTCGATCTCGTCCCAGCGCCAGTCGATGCCCAGCCCGGGCGCATCGGGGGCGACGGCGTGGCCGTCCTCGATGGCGAGCCGGCTCGAGGCCACCGCGTCGAGCTGCGGGATGTACTCCACCCAGCGCGCCGCGGGCACGGCGGCGGTGAGGCTGGCGTGCAGCTCCATCAGGAAGTGCGGCGCCACCATCAGGTTGCGGCACTCGGCCATGTGCGCCACCTTCAGCCAGGGCGTGATGCCGCCCACGCGCGCCACGTCGACCTGCACGATCGAGCAGGCGCCCTGCGCGATGACATCCGCGAACTGGCCGGGCGAATACAGCGACTCGCCCACCGCGATGGGGACTGCACTCGCGGCGGCCAGGCGCGCGTGGCCGTCGAGGTCGTCGGCCGGCAGCGGCTCCTCGAACCAGGCGATGCCGAGATCGGCATAGGCCGCCGCGCGGCGCAGCGCTTCGGAGAGCGTGAAGCACTGGTTGGCATCGACCATGATCTCGAAGCCATCGCCGACGGCATCGCGCACCGCACGCAGCCGCGCCACGTCGTCGGCCACCCGCGGCAGGCCGACCTTGATCTTGGCGCCGTGGAAGCCGGCGGCCTGGGCGGCCAGCGTGTCCTGCACGATGGCGTCGGTGGCGAGGTGCAGCCAGCCGCCCTCGGTGGTGTAGACCGGCGTGCGCGGCTTGGCGCCGCCGGCAGCCTTCCACAGCGGCTGGCCGTCGCGGCGGCAGCGCCAGTCCCACAGCGCGGTGTCCACCGCGGCGAGCGCCAGGCTGGTGATCGCGCCGACGCTGGTGGCATGGGTGGCGAACAGCAGGTCGCGCCAGATCGCCTCGATGCAGGCCGGATCGCGCCCGACGAGACGCGGCGCCAGGTGGTCGGCCAGCAGCGCGGTGACCGACGAGCCACCGGTGCCGATGGTGTAGCTGTAGCCCACGCCCTGCGAGACGCGCCCGTCGTCGTCGCGGCAGGTGATGCGCACCATCGGCGTTTCCTGCACCACGAAGCTCTGGATCGCGTCGCTGCGCGGCACCGGCGGCGGCAGGTCGACGCGCCAGACCTCGACCGAAATGATGCGACTCATCGAAGGACTCGCATCGCGCCAAGCAACCGCCGCGGATCCGGCTTCGCCGGTTCGCTGGCGGTGCCCCCTTGAGGGGGAGCGCCGAAGGCGCTACGGGGGTGGACCATATTCACATCCCCAGCGTGCGCGGCAGCCAGAGCACGATCTGCGGCACGTAGGTCAGCACGATCAGGCTGGCGAGCAGCGGCACCAGCCAGGGCAGGATGGCCATCGTCGTGCGCTCGACGCTGAGCTTGGCCACGCGCGCGAGCACGAACAGCACCATGCCCATCGGCGGGTGCAGCAGGCCGATCATCAGGTTGAGCACCATCACCAGGCCGAAGTGCACCGGATCGACGCCGAGCTGGGTGGCGATGGGCAGCAGCAGCGGCACCAGGATCGTGATGGCCGCGGTCGGCTCGAGGAAGCAGCCCACGATCAGCATCAGCACGTTGGCCAGCAGCAGGAAGACCCAGGCCTCCTTGGTGAAGCCCAGCACCCACTGCGCGAGCGCCGCGGTGACGCCGGTGGCGGTGAGCATCCAGCCGAAGATCGAGGCGGCGGCGACGATGAACATCACGGTGGCGGTGGTCTCCACCGTGTCGAGGCTGACCTTGACGAACGCCTTCCAGGTCATCGTGCGGTACCACGCGAGGCCCAGGAAGAGCGCCCACACGCTGGCCGCGATCGCGCCCTCGGTGGGCGTGAACAGGCCCGTCGTCATGCCGCCGATCAGCAGCACCGGCGTCATGATCGGCAGCACGGCCTGCCACTTGAAGAGGCGGTCGCCCACGAACAGCAGCACGAGCCCGGCGATCACCACGAGCTGGGGCTGCCCGCTCCACTGCGCCAGGTGGTACACCGACACCGGCCAGAGCGCCACGACGGCCGTCTCGACCAGCGCCTTGTTCATGCGGCTCCACTGGAACTTGACGTCGCCGCCCCAGCCGTTCTTGTGCGCGAACCAGGCCACCGTGACCATCATCAGCAGCGCCATCAGCACGCCCGGCAGGATGCCCGCCAGGAACAGCGCGCCCACCGACACGTTGGCCATCATCGCGTAGATCACGAAGGGCAGGCTGGGCGGGATGATGGGCCCGAGCGTGGCCGAGGCCGCGGTGACGCCCACCGCGAACTCGGTGGCGTAGCCGTGGTCCTTCATGGCCTTGATCTCGATGGTGCCCAGGCCGGCGGCGTCGGCGATCGCGGTGCCGCTCATGCCCGCGAACACCACCGAGCCGACGACGTTGACGTGCCCCAGGCCGCCCTTGAGCCAGCCCACCAGCGCGAGCGCGTAGTTGTAGATGCGGTTGGTGATGCCGGCGTTGTTCATCAGGTTGCCGGCCAGGATGAAGAAGGGCACCGCCAGCAGCGGGAACGAGTCGATGCCGCCGATCATGCGGTGCACCACCGCGAAGGGCGGCAGGTTGCCGCTGAACAGGATGTACAGCAGCGAGGAGCCGGCCATCGCGATGGCCACGGGGAGGCCACTGGCCATCAGGAACAGGAAGAGGATCTTCAGCATGGCCTAGCGGTCGTCCATCGTGGTGTCGGGGCGCTCGAGCACCGAGTAGCCGCGCTGCCAGTGCACGCGCGCCACCCAGAGCGAACGCAGGGTCATCGCCGCGAAGCCGAACAGCACCACCGCGTAGACGATGTTCATCGGCAGGTCGATGATGGTCATGTTGTAGCTGCCCATCTTCTGCATCATCTGCCCGGTGAACACCGTCATCGAGGCGAAGAAGGCAATGCGCAGCGCGTCCACCGCGGTGGCCATCGCGCGCGCGGCCCCGTGCGGCAGGTAGCGGTAGAGCAGGTCGACCTGGATGTGGTTGTTCTTGGCCACGCCGATGGTGGCGCCGACGAAGACGACGCCGATCAGCAGGTAGCGCGCGATCTCCTCGGTCCACGAGGCCGAGTTGTTGAGCGCGTAGCGGGTGAAGAACTGGTAGAAGACCGTGCCCCCGAGCGCCCAGAACAGCAGCAGCGCGATCCACGCCTCCCTGGGCGTGCGGGAGAGGTCCACCGCCTCGTCGACGGCGTGGAACTCGCCGTCGTCGCCCATCACCTTCGGGCCGGCATCGATGTCAACGGTCATGGCGCTCCCTCAGCAGTCTTTCGGCACGATCCAAGCGACCGCTGCGGATCCGGCTCTGCCGGTCCGCCGGCGGTGTCCCCTCGAGGGGGAGCGCCGCGAGGCGCTCCGGGGGTGGGCTTACTTGATCACGACGATGCGGTCGTAATCCTTCTTGTCGTAGCCGAGCGACTCCACCGGCTTGGCCTTGAGCACCGCGTCGACGAAGCTCTGGCGGTTGACCGCGTGCACGCCCAGGCCCTTCTTCTTGAACTCGTCCACCAGTTCGGCCTCGCGCTTCTTGATCTGCGCCGTGGCACGCGCAGCGGCCTCCTGCGTGACCTCGGTGAAGATCCGCTTCTCGGCGTCCGACAGCGTATTCCACACATGCGGCGCGATCTGCGTGGTCAGGCCGTCGACGATGTGGCCGGTCAGCATGATGTGCTTCTGCACCTCGTAGAACTTCTTGGCCTCGATGGTGGTCAGCGGGTTCTCCTGCGCCTCGACGGTGCCGTTCTGCAGCGCGAGGTAGACCTCCGCGAAGGCGATCGGCGTCGGGTTGGCGCCGCAGGCCTCGGGCGTGGCGCGGTAGGCGGGCACGTCGGGCACGCGGATCTTCATGCCCTTCATGCCGGCGCAGTCGGTGAAGGCCTTCTGGCTGGTGGTGTGGCGCGCGCCGTAGTACGTGTAGGCGGTGATCTGGATGCCCGTCTTGGCGCGGAAGCCGTCGACCATCTCCTTGAACACTTCGCTCTTGCTGTAGGCCAGCAGGTGGTCCGCGTCGCGGAAGATGAACGGGTAGTAGGCGATGCCGATGCGCGGGTAGGCGCGCGCGGCAAAGCTCGGCCCGCTGATGATCATGTCGACGGTGCCCAGGGTCATGCCCTGGTTGATGTCGCTTTCCTTGCCCAGCGAGGAGGCCGGGAAGACCTGGATGTCGAACTTTCCGTTGGTGCGGCGCTTGATCTCGCCGGCGGCCCACACGCTTTCGGTGTGGTACGGCTCGCTGGTCTCGTAGACATGGGCCCACTTGAGCTGCTTCGTCTGGGCCACCCCGGGCGCGGCAAGGGCCACGACGGCAGCCGCCAGCAAGGTCTTGAAGAGCGTCTTTCGGTTCATCATGATTGCGTCTCCTGTCGTCTAGGTCACTCGAACACCAGTTGCACCTTCGTGCTGCGCGAGCGGTCGGCCGCCAGCACGAAGGCTTCTTCCGCGCGCGCCAGCGGCAGCTGGGCGCTGATCAGCGGCCGCACGTCGGCGCGGCGTGTGCGGATCGCTTGCACCGCGAGGTCGAACTCGCCGTTGGCGCGGAACGCGCCCACGTAGTCCAGCTCGCGCGCCATCACCCGGTTGGCGGGGAACGGCAATTCGTCGGGCAGCGTGCCCACCTGCACGATGCGCCCGCCGCGGTCCACCGCAGCCAGGCAGGTGGCGAGCGCCGCGGCGGCGCCGGCGGCCTCGATGGCCACGTCGAAGCGCTCGGCCAGCGAGGCGCCGTCGCGGTCGCTGCGCACGCCGGCGTCGGCGCCCACCGTGCGCGCCATCTCGAGCGATCGGTCGGCGATGTCGGCCACCACCACCTCGGCGGCGCCGGCCAGGCGCGCGGCGATCACGCACATGCAGCCGATGGTGCCGCCGCCGGTGACGAGCACGCGCCGGCCGAGCAGCTCGCCGGCGCGTCGCACCGCGTGCAGGCCGATCGACAGCGGCTCGGCGCAGGCGATCTCGCCCAGCGACACCTCGGGCTCGTTGACCGGGGTGAGCTGGCGCTCGCCCATCACGAAGCGCTGGGCGAACATGCCCTGCGCGTGCGGGAACACGCTCGCGCTGCCGAGGAAGAACATCCTGCGGCACAGGTTCATGCGCCCCTCGCGGCAGCGGTCGCACACACCGCAGGCGTGCGAAGGGTCGATCGCCACGCGGTCGCCCGGCCTGACGCGCGTGACCTCCGCGCCGATGGCCTCGACCACGCCCGAGGCCTCGTGCCCCGGCACCAGCGGCTCGCGCAGCACGAAGGCCCCCACGCGCCCGTGCTGCCAGTAGTGCAGGTCCGAGCCGCAGATGCCGCCGGCACCCAGGCGCAGGCGTACGTCGTGCGGGCCGAGCGCGCGCGGCTCGCGCACCGCCACGCGCAGGTCGCGCGCGCCGTGCAGGGTACAGGCCAGGGTGTCGTTCACGTCATGCTCCCGAAGGTTCAGGCCGGCCCGGCCACGGCCCGCGCCGGCGGCGCGGGCTCGACCAGGGCGGCGGCAAAGCGGTCCTGCGACAGCTGCAGGTGCGTCTGCATGGCGCGGCGCGCGGCGCGCGTGTCGCCCGCGGCCACGGCCTTGACGACGGCGCGGTGTTCGTCGACGGCGCAACGCCAGCTCTTGATGTTCTCGAAGTGGCGGCCGAGCTGCTCGAACAGCGGGTTGTTGCGCTCCTCGAACAGCTCGCCCACCACGCGCACCAGCGCCGCATTGCCGCTCGCCTCGGCCAGCGCGATGTGGAACTCGCGGTCGCCGCGCAGCGGCATCACGCCGGCGGCGATGTCCTCTTCCATCGACCTGAGCGCCGCGCGCAGGCGCTTGACCAGCGCCGGCGTGCTGGCCTCGGCGGCCAGCGCCACCAGCTCGGTCTCGATCAGCTGGCGCGCCCGCATGATGTCGAAGGGGCCGAGCGCGTCGGCCGCGGCGGCCCGCTTGGCCGGCGTGGGCTCGAGCGCGGTGACGTAGATGCCCGAGCCCATGCGCACCTCGACCAGGCCCTCGACCTCCAGCGCGATCAGCGCCTCGCGCACCGAAGGGCGCGACACGCCGAGCTGGGCGGCGAGATCGCGTTCGGGCGGCAGGCGCGAGCCGACCGGGAACTCGCCGGCGGCGATCAGCGCGCGCAGCTGGTCGGCGATCTGGCGGTACAGGCGGCGGGTTTCGACGGCTTGCAGGGGCATCGGCCTGGGGATCGAGGTCAAACGGCCAAGTGGTCTGACCACTTGGCCGGGACCGCAGTGTCGCCGACACCGCCCGCCGCCCGATCATGGTTTTCCCGGGGCGGCGCCGGCGCTGCCTACACTGCGCCCGACACCCGCCCCTGGGACCCACGAAGGAAACGACGATGTTCGACTGGCTGGCCGACCCGAACGCCTGGATTGCCCTGGCGACGCTGACCGCGCTCGAGATCGTGCTCGGCGTGGACAACATCATCTTCATCTCGATCCTGGTGGGCCGCCTGCCGCCCGACAAACGCGACCTCGCACGCCGGCTCGGCCTGTCGCTGGCGATGGGCTCGCGCATCGCGCTGCTGCTGTCGCTGGCCTGGATCATGCGGCTGACCGAGCCGCTGCTCACACTGTTCGGGCAGGCCATCTCGGGGCGCGACCTGATCCTGATCGGCGGCGGCCTGTTCCTGCTGTGGAAGAGCGTGCACGAGATCCACGTCAGCCTCGAAGGCGAGGCGACCTCCGCCGACGGTCAGGGCGCGGCCGCCGCCGGCGCGACCTTCAGCGCCGTCCTGGTGCAGATCGCGGTGATCGACATCGTGTTCTCGCTCGACTCGGTGATCACCGCCGTGGGCCTGGCCGACGACATCATGGTGATGGTGCTGGCCATCGTCGCCGCGGTGGCGGTGATGATGTTCGCCGCCAAGCCGATCGGCGACTTCGTCGACGCGCACCCGACGATCAAGATCCTGGCGCTGGCCTTCCTGGTGCTGGTGGGCGTGACGCTGATCGCCGAGGGCCTGGGCACCCACGTCTCGAAGGGCTACATCTACTTCGCGATGGCCTTCTCGTTCGCGGTGGAGATGATCAACATCCGCATGCGCAAGCGCACGGCGGCGCCGGTGCACCTGCACAAGGCGGGGCCGAAGTAGCGGGCGCTGTCGACGGCGGGCACAGGCCTGCGTGCGAAGGGCGGTGACGCACCCTTGCCCGCCTGGACGATGCGGGCAAGGGCTCCGTTCGCGCCGGGCGCTCCGGAAGCCCCGGGTCGGGTGCCTACTTGGCGAGCGCGTCGCGGATCTGACGCAGCAGCAGCACGTCTTCCGGCGTGGCCGGCGGCTCGGCAGCAGGCGCCGGCTGTTCCTTCTTCAGGCGGTTGATCTGCCGGATCATCGTGAAGATGATCAGCGCGAGGATGGCGAAGTTGACCGCCACGGTGATGAAGCTGCCGTAGGCGAACACGGGCACGCCGGCCTTGGTCAGGGCCTCCAGCGTCATCGGCCCCTGGAAGCCCGCAGGCGGGGTCGACAGCGCAATGAAGTAGTTCGAGAAGTCCAGTCCACCGAAGATCCTGCCGACCACCGGCATGATCAGATCCTTGACGGCCGAGTCGACGATCTTGCCGAAGGCGCCACCGATGATCACGCCGACCGCGAGGTCGACGACGTTGCCCTTCATGGCGAATTCTTTGAAGTCGGTTGAGAAGCTCATGGGTCTTTGTTCCTCTGGGTCGAGTCCGGGTGGGTGGAAGCAAGGCAGGCTCAGCCGGACCCGCGCGCCGTGCCAGCTTGGGGCATCCCGGAGGCGGGCCGCGCGTCGCCGCTCGGCCCCTCCGGTGTGTAGGAGTACGCCGCCACGGCGGTCACGAGAGCCAGCCCGGCGGTAAAGATCAACACGACAAGCAGGATCGGCGGACGGTCGGCGGCGGGTTTCATGGCGTTGTCGTGTCGGCGGGCCTGGGCGCGCCGACCCGTATCTCGTTGCTGGCCGCGATTCTTCTCACGCGGCGGCCGCGCTCGAATCGGGGGCCGCCGGAATCCCCGCTCAGGGATTCCCTGAGCGCGAACCTGAACGATCCCGGCGACGACACGGCGCGCCGTCCTGGCGTTCGCCTTCCGGTTGCTGGTGGGCGTGACGCTGATCGCCGAGGGCGCTGGCACGCACGTCTCGAAGGGCCGCATCCACGTCGCGATGACCTCCTCGTTCGCGGTGGAGATGATCAACATCCGCATGCGCAAGCGCACGGCGGCGCCGGTGCACCCGCACAAGGCGGAGCCGAAGTAGCGGGCGCGGCAGCTTGCGGCTGTATATCAGTTGCTATACAGTCGATCCATGAGCCGCACCGCCACCTTGCCCCCCATCCGTGTTGCGCCCGAGACGAAGGCCCGCCTGGAGGCCGTGCTGCGCAAGGGCGAGTCGCTGACGCAGTTCATCGAGCAGGCTGTTTGCCGGGAGGCGGAGTTCCGGGCCGAACAGAATGCCGCGGTCGCCCGCGCCCGGAAGGCATTGCGCGCGGCGAACAAGGGCGCGGGCCTGGTGTCCGCTGACGGATTCCTTGCTGGCATGCAGCAGCGTGCCGAGACGGCACAGGAACGCATCCGCGCGGCCGTGGCGGCCAGGAACAAGCGAGCGGCCGGGTGACGAGCCGGTATCGGGTTGTCGCCACCGACACCTTCCAAGAGGACATCGAACGCCTCGAGGAGTTCATCGTCCAGCGCGAGCTGGCGAGCGAGACGCCGGACGATACGTGCCTCTTTCGATTTCGCGACGCGGTGGAACGCGCCATGGCGATCCTCTCGTTTGCACCCCACACGTGTCGTCGATGCGAAGCGCACAGGGCCTTTCGGGAGCTGCTCGTCCCGTTCGGCCACGGCGGGTGCGTCGTGCTCTTCGCGATCCGCGATCAGGACGTCCTGCTGCTCGCCGCGAGGGACCAACACGAGCAGGACTACCGCTGAAGCAGCGGAGTCGCATCACGCCGGCGCCCTTGGCGGCGGCGGCCCCGCCGTGCCGATATGGACGTGCGCTGCCCCCGGTGATTCGTAGCGTGTGGTTCTAGAGTCCGATGCCGTTCGACGCCGCGCGGCTCAACAGGACCACGGCCAGTTGCGTGGGCGCCCGCCACGAGCGCTGCCCGAGCAGGGCGGTGGAGTGCCCCGCGGAGCGAAGTCAAGGAGGAGCGCTCGCGCAAGCGAGCGCGGGGGAGAGAGCCCGGACACGAAAAGTCCTGTGGACTGTTCGTGCCTGGCGAGCGCCCGAGCCGCCGCGCTCGGGCATGAGCGCAGCGGGGCACCCCACTGCCCTGCGACCGCCCGACGCCCCGCGACCGCAACGCCGAATCAAACCCCCGCGGCGTCCAGTTCCGCGCGCATCGGCAGCCCCTCGGTGTCGCCACGCACCTGCACCGCGCGCGCGCCGATCCAGGCGCCGCGTCGCGCCGCCTCGGGTAGACCCAGGCCTTCGAGCAGCGCGCTCGTCACGCCGACCATGAAGCCGTCGCCGGCGCCCACGGTGTCCACCACCTGCGCCACCGGAAACGCCGGCACGAAGCCGGTACCGGCCTCGGCGTCGTCGTAGTACGCGCCCTCGGGGCCGAGCTTGAGCACCACGCGCTTCGCGCCGCGCACGCGGTAGAAGCGCGCGATGGCTTCCGGTGCATCGAGGCCGGTGAGCAGGCGCCCCTCTTCCAGCCCCGGCAGCACCCAGTCAGCGTGCGCAGCCAGCTCGTTGATCGCCTCGCGCATGGCCTCGCGCGAGGGCCACAGCGTGGGGCGCAGGTTGGGGTCGAAGCCGATGCTGCGGCCATGCGCGCGCGCCACCGCCATGGCGTGCCGCGTGGCCGCGAGCGCGCTCTCGGAGACCGCGGCGAACACACCGCTCACGTGCAGGTGGCGCGCCGACGCGACCCAGGCCTCGTCCACGTCCTGCGGGCCGAAGCGGCTGGCCGCCGAGCCCTTGCGGTGGTACTCCACCGGCGGGTCGCTGCCGTCGTCGACGCGGCCCTTGAACATGAAGCCGGTGCGCTCGCCGGCGTGGCGGCTCACGCGCGCGCAGTCCACGCCCTCGCCGCCGATGGCCGCGAGCAGGTAGCGCGCCATCGAGTCGTCGCCCAGCCGGCTGGCCCAGCCCACCCGAAAGCCCAGCCGCGCCAGGCCGATCGCCACGTTGGTCTCGGCGCCGGCGGTGCGCTTGGCGAAGTGCATCACGCCTTCGAGCGGCCCCGGCGTCTCGGCGACGAACAGCGCCATCGCCTCGCCGAAAGTCACCACATCGAGCGTCATTGGTGCCCCTCGTCCGACGGGTACGTCGGCCGATCCCCCGAGGGGATGGCGGGCCGGCTTGGGAGCGGCCCGGCGCTCGGCCCGCCCTCAACCACGGCCGACGAAGGGCATCGTCGTGGCCATCACCGTCACGTTGAGGATGTTGGCCTCCAGCGGCAGGCTGGCCATCGTCATGAAGGTCTTGACCACGTTGTCCATCGGCATGCGCGGCTCGGGCTTGATGCTGCCGTCGGCCTGCGGCACGCCGGCCACCATCTTGGCCGTCATGTCGGAGGCGACGTTGCCGATGTCGATCTGGCCCACCGCGATGTGGTACTTGCGGCCGTCCAGCGAGGCCGTCTTGGTGATGCCCGACACCGCGTGCTTGGTGGCGGTGTAGGCCACCGAGTTGGGGCGCGGCGCGTAGGCCGAGATCGAGCCGTTGTTGATGATGCGCCCGCCCTGGGGCGTCTGCGCCTTCATCAGGCGGAAGGCCTGCTGCGTGCACAGGAAGGTGCCGGTCAGGTTGGCGGCCACCGAGGCCTGCCACTGCTCGAAGGGCAGGTCCTCGAGCAGCGCGCTCATCGTCGAGACGCCGGCGTTGTTGAACAGCAGGTCGAGCCGCCCGAAGCGCGCGCGCACGGTGTCGAACAGCGCCGCCACGGAGGCCGGGTCGCCCACGTCGGTGGGCACGGCCAGCGCGCGCGCGGGGTCGGCGCTGCCGGCCACCGATTCGGCCAGGGCATCGGCGCGCCGGCCGACGAAGACGACGTGCCAGCCGTCGGCGACCAGGGCCTGGGCGCAGGCGCGGCCGATGCCGCTGCCCGCGCCGGTGACGACGGCGATGCGGGGCGAGGAGGTGTTCATGGCGTGGATGGGGCAGGTGGGATGGGGTGCGATATCGTACGGTCATCACACAACTTGCCCCCGGAGCCCGCCGTGACCGCCCGCCCCGAACTGCTCACCGTCGCCAAACTGCCGCCTTTCCTGATGGAGCCGCTGCAGGCCCACTTCACGGTGCACGAGCGCCTGCACGAGTCCGACCCCGAGGCCTTCGCCGCGGCCGCACCGCGCATCCGCGCCATCTGCGGCAGCGGCGAGTCGAAGGTCGGCGCCGAGCTGATCGCGCACCTGAGCGCGCTGGAGATCATCTCGATCATGGGCGTGGGCTACGACGGGGTGAACGTGGCCGCGGCCAAGTCGCGCGGCGTGGTGGTGACGCACACGCCCGACGTGCTCAACGACGACGTGGCCGACCTGGCGCTGGCGCTGATGCTCAACGTGGCCCGGCGCATCCCGCAGGCCGACCGCTACGTGCGCGAGGGCCGCTGGCCCAACGGCCCGATGCCGCTGGCCACCAACATGAGCGGCGCGCGCGCCGGCATCGTCGGCATGGGTCGCATCGGCCAGGCCATCGCCAGGCGCGCGCTGGCCTTCGGCATGTCGGTGGCCTACACCGCGCGCAGCGCGAAGCCCGAGCTGCCCTATGCCTACCACCCGAGTGCGCGCGAGCTCGCGGCGGCGTGCGACTTCCTGGTCGTCATCACCCCGGGCGGCGCCGGCACGCGCCACCTGATCGACGCCGCCGTGCTGGAGGCGCTGGGCCCGAAGGGCTATCTCGTCAACGTGGCGCGCGGCTCGGTGGTCGACGAGGCCGCGCTGATCGCCGCGCTGCAGCGCGGGACCATCGCCGGCGCGGGGCTGGACGTGTTCGAGCACGAGCCGCACGTGCCCGAGGCGCTGCGGGCGATGGACAACGTGGTGCTGGTGCCGCACATCGGCAGCGCCACGCGCGCCACGCGCGGCGCGATGGCCGACCTCGCCTTCGCCAACCTGGAGGCGCACTTCGCCGGCCGGGCGCTGCCCAGCCCGGTGCCCGAATGCCGGTGACGTACCGAGCACGCGCCGCTGACCCGCCGCCGAGGAGAACCCCATGAACGACGACGCACCGATCTTCACCCAGGTCATCCTCGAGACCGGCCCCGACGGGCGCGCGCGCTTCCGCGAGGCCGCGTTGCCGCTCACCGAGGGCTCGCCCGCGGCGCGCCTGTCGCCGCTGGCCGCCAGCGGCGGCTACCAGCTGCGCCAGAGCCCGGTGGGCTTCCGCAGCGCGTTCCACTGCACCGGCACGCCGCAGTGGCTGTTCGTGCTGCGCGGCACGATGGAGATCGGCCTGCAGGACGGCACGAGCCGCCTCTTCCGCGCCGGGGAGCACTTCTACTCCAACGACACGCTGCCCGCAGGCGCGACCTTCGACCCCGCGCTGCACGGCCACTGGAGCCGGCAGGTGGGCGACGAGCCGCTGGTGACGCTGTTCGTGCGCGCCTGAGCCGATGAGCGCCTCGCCGGCGGCGCTGTCGCGCGCGGCCTTCGCCACGCTGCTGCTGATCGCCTTCATGATGGGCGCCAACCACGTGGCGGCCCGCATGGCCTTCGACGCCGGGCTCGACGTGGCCACCGCAGTGCTGTTCCGCAGCGGCGTGACGGCCGCCGTGGTGGCGCTGCTGGCCTGGCGTGCCGGCGTCGCCTGGCGGATGGACGCGCGCGAGCGCCGCGCCCTGCCGGCCATCGGCGCACTGCTGGCCGCGCAGAGCCTGTGCCTGTACTCGGCGGTGGCGCGCCTGCCGGTGGCGCTGGCGCTGCTGGCCTTCAACACCTACCCGCTGTGGACCGCGCTGTGGGCGCGCGTGCTGTACCGCCACCGCGCCGAACGGCGCGTGCTGATCGCGATGCCGGTGCTGCTGTTCGGCCTGGCGCTGGCGCTCGACGTGTTCGGCGCGGCCTCGGGCCTGGGCGCGAGCGCGCACTGGGGCCGCATCGGCGCCGGCGTGGCCTTCGCGACCGCGGCCGCGGCCCTGTTCGGCCTGGTGCTGGTGCTGACGCAGCACGAGGTGGCCCGCCTCGACGGGCGGCTGCGCACCGCCGTGACGATGGGCCTGGTGGCGCTGGTGGCGCTGGCCGTGGTCGGCGCGCAGGGTGGCTGGCACCTGCCGGCCGCACCGCGCGGCTGGTGGGGGCTGGGCGCGCTGACCTTCCTCTACGGCACCGCGTTCACGATCCTGTTCACCGTGCTGCCGCGCCTGGGCGTGGTGGGCAACTCGGCGATCATGAACGTCGAGCCGGTGTTCGCCCTCGCGCTGGCCTGGGCCCTGCTCGGGCAGGCGATCGCGCCGGTGCAGATCGTCGGCGCGCTGCTGGTGGTGGGCACCGTGATCGCGCTCGGGCTGCGGCGCGTGCGCTGAAGTCGGCCGTTCAGCCGCGCCAGCGCCGCACCGCCCAGCCGCGCCGATCGGCCTCGGCGGCCAGGCGCGGGTCGGGATCGACGGCCACCGGCTCGTCGACTTCGGCCAGCAGCGGCAGGTCGTTGATCGAGTCGCTGTAGAACACGCTGCGGCGGCCGTCGAGGCGTTCGCCGCGCGCGGCCAGCCAGTCGCGCAGGCGCGCGACCTTGCCTTCGCGCATGTTGGGCTCGCCGGCCACGCGGCCGGTGAAGCGGCCTTCGGCGTCGAGCTCGCACTCGGTGGCGATCAGGTGCTCGACGCCGAGCGCCGCCGCGGTGAGCTCGGTGAGGAAGCGGTTGGTGGCGGTGGTCAGCACCAGCGTGTCGCCGGCCGCGCGATGGGCCTCGAGGCAGGCCCGCCCGGCCGCGACGAAGCGCGGCCGCACGCGCTCGGCGAAGAAGGCCTCGCGCAGCGCCTGCCACTCCTGCGGCGCACGGCCGGCCAGGGTGCCGATGAAGAAACTGCAGAACTCCATCACGCCCACCGTGCCGGCCCGGTAGCCGGCCTCGATGGCGCGGTTGCGCGGCTCGAACGCGGCACGATCGAGCACGCCGCGGTCCATCAGGAACTCGCACCACAGCACGTCGCTGTCTCCGGCCAGCAGCGTGTGGTCGAGGTCGAACAGGGCGAGGGTGTCGTTCAAGCCGGGGATCGCAGGTGCCAGGCCTTGGGCCGCGTGAAGGTCTGGATGCCGTGCGTCGAGAGCGTCAGGCCGATGCCCGAGTCGCCCACGCCGCTCCAGGGCAGGCGCGGGCTGACGCGGTCGCAGCAGTTCCAGTACACGCTGCCGGCGTTCACGCGCGCGAGCAGCGCGCGCGCCGCGGCCTCGTCCTTCGTGTACACGCCGGCGGTGAGGCCATAGGCGGTGTCGTTCATCAGCTCGACGGCCTCGTCGTCGCCGGCCACCTTCTGGATGCCGATCAGCGGGCCGAAGCTCTCGTCGCGCATCAGCGCCATCGTGTGGTTCACCTCGGTGAACACCGTGGGCGCGTAGCTCTGGCCCGGCAGGCGGTGGCCGCCGCGGCGCAGCGTGGCGCCGCGGGCCTTCGCGTCGGCCACCTGGGCATCGAGCACGTCGAGCTGCGGGGCGCGCGTGATGGCGCCGATGTAGGTGGCCTCGTCCATCGGGTCGCCGGCCTTGAAGCCGTCCACCGTGGCGAGGAAGTGATCGAGGAAGGCGTCGTACACCGCCTCGTGCACGTAGATGCGCTCGACCGAGCAGCAGCTCTGCCCGGTGTTGTACATCGCACCGTCGGCCAGCGACTCGGCGGCGGCCTTGGGGTCGGCGTCGGCGCGCACGTAGCTCGGGTCCTTGCCGCCGAGCTCCAGCTGCAGCTTGACCAGCCGGCCGGCAAGCGCGGCGGCGATGCGCTTGCCCGTGGCCACGCTGCCGGTGAAGAACAGGCCGTCGATCGGCTGCTCGAGCAGGGCGGCGCCGGCCGCGCCGGCGCCCACCACCAGGGCCAGCACGTCGCGCGGCACGCCCGCGCCGTG
This sequence comes from Burkholderiaceae bacterium, assembly GCA_035716845.1. Taxonomy (GTDB): domain Bacteria; phylum Pseudomonadota; class Gammaproteobacteria; order Burkholderiales; family Burkholderiaceae_C; genus CADEEN01. The sequence continues at coordinate 5,399 of DASTJE010000047.1, read as the reverse complement.
CAGCAGGCGCACCAGGTGCGCGCCGGTCAGCGTGGCGAATTCGCTGGGCTTGAAGAGCACCGCGTTGCCGGCCAGCAGCGCCGGCACCACCACGTTGCAGCTCACGAACCAGGGGTAGTTCCAGGCCGAGATGTTGGCCACCAGGCCGAGCGGCACGTGGCTGATGCGCTCGCGCATCGCGCCGTCGTCGAACACCGGCTCGTCGGCCAGCGCGCGCGCGGCCTCGGCGAGGAAGAAGTCGAGCCGCGGCAGCAGCCCGTTCAACTCGTTGCGCGACTGCGCGATCGGCTTGCCGACCTCCTCGGTCAGCGTGGCGGCGAGCGTGTCGCGCTCGGCCACCACCGCGTCGCGGAAGCGCCGGACGATGGCGATGCGCTCGGCCAGCGGCCGGGCGGCCCAGGCCGGCTGTGCGGCGCGCGCCGCACGCGCCTTGACGGCGATGGCCGCCGCGTCGTCGACAGCCATCGACGTGATCAGGGTGCCGGTGGCGGGGTTGCGAATCTCGAGGGTAGGCATCGTCACGGTGTCACCAATGTCAGGCCACGCGCAGTTCGAGCCGGCGCCCGCGGGCGGCCAGGTACTTGCGCAAGGTGGCTACGGAGGGGGAATGCTTGCCGGTGGCCAGGGCGCGCTCCAGGCGGGCCACCGCGGGCGCCTGCGTGCCCATGCGCAGTGCGACCTCGGCCTGGGTCAGCCCGGCGTCGAGCCGCGCCTTGAGCAAGGCGTCCAACAACGCCCCTTCCTCGCGCCCGATGCGCTCGACCTCCGCCCGAACACCGGGCCGCTGCATCAGCTTGCGGACCACTTGCTCATGCGTCTTCATGCTTGATCTCCTTCAACCGGGTCTGTGCAATTTCGAGGTCGCGCCGCGGCGTCTTGCCGCTCTTCTTGACGAAGGCGTGCAGCATCACGATGCGGCGCCCGACCACCGTGCAGAAGAACACCCGGGCAATGCCTTCGGCCCCCTTGAGGCGCAACTCGTGCAGACCGCCGCCGAACGACTTGGCATGTTATCCACGCGCCGCCTGGCAGGCGGCGCGGAAGTCCGCGAGCAGCGGCGCGTCGTCGATCAGCTCGGCGCGCGGGCCGGTGGTCATGTGGAATTCGGGATGCCATTGCACGGCGGCCACGTAGCTGCCGCCGCGCCAGCGCACCGCCTCGATGGTGCCGTCGTCGGGGCAGCGCGCCTCGACGGTGAACTCGGGCGCCAGGTCCTTGATGGCCTGGTGGTGCACGCTGTTGACGGTGGCGCCGCCTTCACCACGGTACAGCGAGGCCAGGCGGGTGCCGGGCTCGAAGTCGATGCGGTGGAACAGCCGGTCGTACAGCGCCGCATCGCGGTGCACGAGCGCCCCGGGGCGCTGGGTCGGGATGTCCTGGTAGAGCGTGCCGCCGAAGGCCACGTTGAGCAGCTGCAGGCCGCGGCACACGCCGAACACCGGCTTGCCGGCGGCCACGAAGGCGCGCGCCAGCGCCATCTCGTACTCGTCGCGGATGCGGTCGCCGCTCCATCGGTCCTGCAGCGGCGTCTCGCCGTAGCTGCCGGGCCAGACGTCGGAGCCGCCCATCAGCACCAGGCCGTCGAGCCACTGCGCGTACTCGTCCACGCGCGCGAGCGGCTCGGGCGCGGGCACCATCACCGCCAGGTCGCCCTGCGACATCACCCATTGCGCCACCGACTGCTCGATGTACTGCAGCGTCTTGCCGGTGAAGATGGGGCGCGCCGGGTCGGCATGGAAGAAGCAGGCCGAGACGGCGATCTTCAAGGGCGCGGCCATCGTCACATCGCCGCCCTGAACAGCCGCTCGTAGTCGGCTTCGGTGGCCTTGATCGGGTTGGTCTGGCCGGCGAAGTCCACCGTGGCCAGCGCCACCAGGCGCGGCAGGTGCTCGGGCTTGACGCCGCGCGCGGCCAGGCCGCCCTCGATGCCGATCTCGGCCTTCAGGCGCTTGAGCCAGGGCACGAAGGCCGCGCCGCCGCCCGACAGGCCCGCGGCATGCGCCAGCTCGTCGAACTTGGCGGGCACCGCGGTCTGGTTCCAGGCCAGCACGGTGTCGATCATCAGCGCGTTCGCGAGCCCGTGGTGCAGGTCGTTGACGGCCGACAGCGCGTGCGCGCAGGCATGCACCGAGCCGAGGTCCTTCTGGAAGGCGATGGCACCCATCATCGAGCTCATCAGCATGTCGGCACGGGCCTGCAGATTGCCGGGCTCGCGCACCGCGGTGGCGAGCGCGCGCGCGCCGATGCGCAGGCCTTCGAGCGCGATGCCGTCGCACAGCGGGTGCCAGGCGGGCGAGAGGTAGCTCTCGATGTTGTGCGTCAGCGCGTCCATCCCGGTGGCCGCGGTCACGGCGGCCGGCAGCGCCAGCGTGAGCTCGGGGTCGGCGAACACGCAGCGCGCCAGCAGCCGGGGGCTGAACACCGCGCGCTTGACGTGCGTGTCGTCCTCGGCCACCACCGAGGAGCGGCCGACCTCGCTGCCGGTGCCCGCGGTGGTGGGCAGCGCGACGAAGTAGGGCAACTCGTTGACGATGGGGCGCACCTGGGGGTGGTCCCACACGTACTCGATGACGTCGCCCTCGTGCACGCCCATCAGGCCCACCACCTTGGCCACGTCGAGCGCGGCGCCACCGCCGAAGCCGATCACCGCGTCGGCGCCGTGGGCGCGGAAGGCCGCGGCACCGGCCATCACCTGGCTGGCGGTCGGGTTGCCGAACACGCCGTCGAACACCGCCACCTCGAGCCCGGCGAGGTGGGTGCGGAACTCGGCCAGCAGCGGCAGTTTCGCGAGCGCACGGTCGGTGACGATCAGCGGGCGCTTGACGCCCTGCTCGCGCAGGTGCTCGGCGACGAGCTTGCGCGCGCCGGGGCCGAACTTGATGGCGGTGGGGAAGGAGAAGCTCGTGATGCTCATGGCGAGGTCTCTTGCAATGCGGCCTCGACGATGTCGAGCGCCTGGTCCATCTGCGCGACGGTGGTCACGAGCGGCGGGGTGAAGGTCAGCACGTTGCCCATCGTGGTCTTGAACGAGAGGCCGCGCGCGAGGCAGGCGTAGAGCACGGCCTCGGCGCGGTCGCCGTCGGGGATTTTGGCCGCACGGTCGCGCACCAGCTCCACGCCCAGCAGCAGGCCGCGCCCGCGCACGTCGCCGATGCCGGGGTGGCGGCGCTTCATGTCGTCCAGGCGCGCCAGCGCGTGCGCGCCCACGCGCGCGGCGTTGTCGACCAGGCCCTCGCGCTCGATCACCTGCAGCGTGGCCAGCGCCGCGGCGGCGGTGACCGGGTTCTTCTCGTGCGTGTAGTGGCCGTAGGCGAAGGCGCCGGCGACGTTGAGCTCGTCGCGCGCCACGCAGGCGGCGATCGGCAGCACGCCGCCGCCCAGCGCCTTGCCCAGCACCACGATGTCGGGCGCCGCGCCGTCGTGCTCGGCGGCGAAGAAGCGCCCGGTCTTGCCCAGCCCGGTGGGGATCTCGTCGAAGATCAGGAGCGTGCCGTGCGCGTGGCAGGCCTCGCGCACCGCGCGCCAGTAGCCCGGCGGCGGCAGGTAGGGCACTGCGCGCGCGGGCTCGGCGATCACCGCGGCCACGTCGCCCTCGCGCTCGAGCACGTAGCGCACCATGGCCGCGCAGGCCAGCGCGCAGCGCTCCAGGTCGGGCCGGCCGTGTTCGTCGACCTTGTGGCCGTAGGCGCAGCGGTAGCAGCCGAAGGGCGCCACATGCTCGGTGCCGGGCATGAGCGGCCCGACCTTGCCGCCGCGGAACAGCGACTCGCCGCCGACGGCCGAGGCCCCGAAGCCCGCGCCGTGGAAGGCGTCCCAGAAGCTCAGGGTCTTGAAGCGCCCGGTGGCCGTGCGCGCCAGCTTGATGGCGACCTCCACCGCGTCCGAGCCGCCGGTGGTGAAGAGCACGCGGCCGGGCGTGCCGGTGAGCTGCCGGAACCGCTCCGACAGCGCCTCGGCGAGTTCGACCGCACGCTCGCTGGCGAAGCGGCGCGGCGCGAAGCTGAGCTCGTCCAACTGCGCACGGATGGCCGCCAGCACATGCGGGTGGGCGTAGCCCACGTGGTGCACGTTGTTGCCGTGGAAGTCCAGGTAGCGCCGGCCGGCCATGTCCTCGATCCACACGCCCTCGGCGCGGCGGATCGCCGACAGGCAGGGCGTGGACACCGACTGGTGCAGGAAGGCGGCGCTGTCGCGCGCCAGCAGCGCACGCGTGCGTTCGTCGAGATGCTCGCGCTGCCAGGCGCTGCGGCGCGGCGTGCCGTTGACGTCGCCTTCGCTCTGGCTCGGTCCGCTCGAGTGGGTCATCAGATGATCTCGAAGTAGCGCTTGAGCTCCCAGTCGGTGACGGCGTCCTGCCACTGACGGTGCTCCCACTCGCGCGTGGCGGCGAAGTGGTCGACGAAGAGGTCGCCGAACCAGTCGCGCGCGATGTCGCTGGCCTGGAAGATGCGGGTGGTCTCGATCAGCGAGCGCGGGGCGCGCGGGACGTGCTCGCCGCCGACGTTGGTGCCGGTGATCGGCGGCGCGGTGAGTTTCAAGCCCTTCTCGACGCCGTGCAGGCCGGCGGCCACCACCGCGGCGGTGGCCAGATACGGGTTGATGTCGGCGCCGGGGCAGCGCGTCTCCAGGCGCGTGGCCTTGGGGCTGCCGGCGATGACGCGGAAGCTCGCGGTGCGGTTGTCCAGGCCCCAGGTGGGCTTGACCGGGGCCCAGAAGCCGTCGACCAGGCGCTTGTAGCTGTTGATCGTGGGCCAGAACATCGGCGCGAACTGCATCAGCGCGGCGATCTGGCCCGCGAGGTAGCTCTCGAAGAGCTTGCTCATCGAGCGCGGGCTCCTGGCGTCGTAGAAGAGGTTCTTCCTGCCGTCGGACAGGCTCTGGTGGATGTGGCCCGAGCAGCCCGGCAGCTGCGCATTCCACTTGGCCATGAAGCTGGGCATGACGCCGAAGCGCTTGCCGATCTCCTTGGCGCCGGTCTTGAACAGGATGGCGCGGTCGGCCGCCTCCAGCGCGCCGCTGAACTGCAGCGCCACCTCGTAGACACCCGGGCCGGTCTCGGTGTGCAGGCCTTCGATGGGCACGCCGAAGGCGGCCATGTCGTCCATCAGCGCGTTGAAGAAGCCGCGCTGGTCGCCCATGCGCAGCAGCGAGTAGCCGAACATGCCCGGCGTGATGGTCTCCGGGCCGACACCCTTCTTGGCGGCCCAGCTCTGCGGCGTCTCGGCGAAGTTGAACCACTCGTACTCGATGCCGCACATGGGCGCGAAGCCGAGCTTCTCGGCGCGCGCGAGCACGCGCTTCAGGGTCTGGCGCGGGCACACCGGGTAGGGGCTGCCGTCGCCGTTGACGAACTCGCCGAGGAAGAAGGGCACGTTGCCGTCCCAGGGCACGCGGCGCAG
>DASTJE010000046.1:0-11707 GCA_035716845.1 Burkholderiaceae bacterium | reverse complement strand
GATGCTGACCGGCCTCGACGACGACGCGTCGATCGAGCGCGCGTACCGGGCCGGCGCCACCGACTTCTTCGTCAAGAGCACGCAGTGGAGCCTGCTGACGGGGCGGCTGCGCTACATGCTGCGCGCCTCGCGCACGCGCATCGAGCTCGAGCGCAGCAAGTTCAAGCTCGCGCGCGCGCAGGACCTCGCGCGCATGGGCAGCTTCGACTGGCAGCGCAACCGGGGCATGGGCCAGCTGTGGCTGTCGCCCGAGGCGCTGCGGGTGCTCGGGCGCCACCCGAACGACCGCGTCGACCTGCGCGGGCTGTTGCGCATGGTCGGCGCCGGACAGCGCCGCGGCCTGATGCGCATGCTCGGCGACGTCGCGGCGCACAACGCCGTGCTGGCCACCGACGTGCAGGTGACGCTGTTCGACGGCCGCGCGCGCATCATCCACGTCGAGGCCGAGGCCGAGTTCGAGCATGGCCACAGCATCGGCTACACCGGCGTGTTCCAGGACGTGACCGACCGTCGCGTGGCCGAGGACCGCATCCGCCACCTGGCCAACTTCGATTCGCTGACCGGCCTGCCGAACCGGCGCCAGCTGATCTGGCGCACCGAGCGCGCGCTCGAGCATGCGCGCCGGCTCGGCCACAACGCGGCGCTGCTGCTGATCGACCTCGACCGCTTCAAGAACGTCAACGACACGCTCGGGCACGCCGCGGGCGACGAGCTGCTGATGGAGGTGGCGCGGCGCCTGCGCGGCTGCGTGCGCCACAGCGACCAGGTCCTGGAAGGCACGCTGGAGGCCGCCGGCTCGCGCTCGCACCGCTCGCTGGAGGCGGTGGGCCGGCTCGGCGGCGACGAGTTCGTGGCGCTGCTGCCCGAGGTGGGCGACGAGGCCGACGCGCAGCGCGTGGCGCACCGTGTCGTCGAGACGATGCGCGAGCCGATCTTCGCCGGTGGCCAGGAGTGCTTCGTGACCGCCAGCGTGGGCGTGGCGATGTTCCCGCGCGACGGGCTCAACCTGGCCGACCTGATGCGCAACTCCGACGTCGCGATGTACGCCGCGAAGTCGGGCGGCCGCAATGCGGCGGCGCTGTACAGCCCGCAGCTGGGCGGCCGCGGGCGCGAGAAGATCGAGCTCGAGAGCCACCTGCACAAGGCGATCGAGCGCGACGAGCTGGTGCTGTACTACCAGCCCAAGATCGACGTGCGCTCCGCGCGCATGATGGGCGCCGAGGCGCTGATGCGCTGGCGCCGCGGCAGCACGCTGGTGCCGCCGGGCGACTTCATCCCGCTGGCCGAGGAGACCGGCCTGATCGTGCCGCTGTCGGAGTGGGCGGTGCGCGAGGCCGCGCGCCAGGTGCGCGTGTGGCAGCAGAGCTTCGGCTTCGACGACGCGATCGCCGTCAACCTGCCCTCGCGCCTGTTCGAGCGCAGCGACCTGGTCGAGAACATCCACCAGTCGGTCTCGGCCTGGGGCGTGCCGCACCGCGCGATCCAGCTCGAGATCACCGAGAACAACCTGATGAAGGACCTGCACAACGTGTCGCTGTCCCTGCATCGGTTGAACGAGATCGGCGTCGAGATCGCGATCGACGACTTCGGCACCGGCTACTCCTCGCTGGCCTACCTGACGACGCTGCCGATCTCCGAGGTCAAGATCGACCGTTCCTTCGTGCGCGACCTGGGCATCACGCCGCAGAGCTCGGCGGTGGTCAGCGCCATCATCGCGCTGGCGCGCTCGCTGGGGCTGCGGGTGATCGCCGAGGGCGTGGAGACGCTGCGCCAGATGGAAGTGCTGCACCGGCTGGGCTGCGTGGCGATGCAGGGCTTCCTGTTCAGCCGCCCGTTGCCCCCGGACGAGCTGGAGCAGTGGCTGAACAACACCGTGCTGCCACGCAAGGCGCCGTGGATCGGGGCGGTGCCCGAGGGCGACCCGCTGGCCCTGGCCGTGCAGCGGGCCTGATTCCTGCAGTCCGCCATGAACCTCTCGACGTCCTCGGCCCAGATCGCCAAGGCCACCTTGCACCGGCTGGCGCAGTCGCGCCTGGAGCCCACGCCCGAGAACTACGCGCGCGCCTGGATGGAGGCCGGCGGCGGCGCCGCGGACATCCAGTTGCCCGAGGCGGCACGCCATGCCCTCGAGAAGCTGGCATTCCGGGCCGTGCCCGACAACGAAGGCACCCAGGCCGAGGTGGTGCGCCTGATGCTGCGCGGGCGCTGGTCCGACGCGCAGCAGAAGCTCGACGCCGCGGAGCCCTCGGGCGAGGCCTGGGCGGCGCTGATCGACAGCATCGTGCGCGGGCTCGAACGCGGCGGCCGCCAGTGGACGCCGGCGCGCAAGAAGGAAAGCCTGCGACGCGTGCTCGACGGCAGCCGCAGCGATGCGCGGCGCTTGCGCGAGCGCCTGGGTCACCTGGCAAGCAGCTGGGAGCGCGACGAGGCCGTCGAGACGGCACTGCCCGCCGGCGCCGCGCCGGCCGACACGATGTCGGCAAGGCTCGAGCCCACGGCGGCTGCGCCGCTCGCACCCGCCGCTGCCGCACCGTCGCCGGGCGGCGTCGGCTCGGTGGGCGAGCAGGCAGCCTCCGATCTCGTGGCCACGGTGCGCAAGGCGCTGCCGGTCGACGATGCGACAGGCCGCCACCTGGAGAACGCCTATGCCGAAGGGGCACGCCGCCTCGAGCACGATGGCGCGGACGCCACGCTGGTGCGCGAGCTGGGGGCGCTCAATGCCGAGGCGCGCACGCTGTTCGCGCGTCGCCACCAGCTGGTCAGCGAGCTCGGGCGCCTGGCGCGCGAACTCACCGACGGGCTGACCGAGCTGGCCGAGGACGAGAGCTGGGCCCAGGGGCAGGCGCAGGCCCTGCGCGACCACCTGGGCGACGAGGGCAGCACGCCCAGCGTGCGCGACCTGCGCGCGGCCGGCGCGATGCTGGCGCAGACGCGCCGCCACCAGCAGGCCCTGAAGGGCGAGCGCGACCGTGCGCGCGATGCGCTGCGCACCCTGGTGACCAGCCTGCTGGCCGAGCTGGTCAGCGTGGGCGGGCATGCCGAACGCTTCGGCGACGAGCTGGCGCAGTACACCGAGGCGATCGAGGCTTCGCCCGCGCCGGACGCCCTGGCCGGCCTGGTGCGCGAGATGCTCGGCAAGGCGCGCGCCGCGCAGGCGGAAGTGATCGACGCGAGCGCGCGCCTGAGCAGCGGCCAGGCCCAGGTGGGCGTGCTGAACGCCCGCGTCCAGGAACTCGAGGGCGAGCTGCGGCGCCTCTCGGACGAGGCGTCCACCGACGCGCTGACGCAGGTGGCCAACCGGCGCGGCCTGCAGGCGGCGTTCGCGCTCGAGAAGGCCCGCTGCGAGCGCGAAGGCTCGTCGCTGGCGATCGGGCTGATCGACGTCGACAACTTCAAGCGCCTGAACGATTCGCTCGGCCACGCGGCCGGGGACATCGCGCTCAAGACGCTGGCCGGGCAGGTGCGCGATGCGCTGCGCCCGGTCGACCACGTGGCGCGCCTGGGCGGCGAGGAGTTCGTCGTGCTGCTGCCGGGCACCGCGACCGACGAGGCCTGCACCGTCCTCACGCGCCTGCAGCGCACGCTCACCGCGAGCCTGTTCATGCACCAGGGTCGCGAAGTGTTCGTCACCTTCTCGGCCGGCGTCACGGGATTGCGCCCCGGCGAAACGCTGGAACAGGTGCTCGAGCGTGCCGACGCCGGCATGTTCCAGGCTAAGCACTCGGGCAAGAACCGGACTTGCGCCGTCTAGACGCGCGCCCCCGCGCAGCGTGATCAGGCCCCAGGGCCGGCGCCCTGGCCGGGTGCAGGCACAATGCGCGGCGTGACGACGACGCACTTGGCGGTTCTCGACGACGAACCGGACATCACGCAGTTGATCGCGCGCTATTTCGGGGCCCAGGGCTTCCGGGTCACCGAAGTGCATCGCAGCGCGCCGCTCATGGAACTGATGCGCACCGACCCGCCGGCACTGGTGCTGCTCGACCTCGGGCTGCCCGGAGAGGACGGCCTCACGGTCGCGCGCCAGCTGCGCGAGCACTTCAAGTGCGGGCTGATCATCGTGACCGGGCGCGGCGACGCGATCGACAAGGTGGTCGGGCTGGAGATCGGCGCGGACGACTACGTGACCAAACCCTTCGACCTGCGCGAGTTGCTGGCGCGCTGCCGCGCCGTGCTGCGCCGCCTCGAGGGCACGTCCGCGGCGGCCGTGGCGCCGCACGCCGCCGACGAGCCGCAGCGCGAGCGACTGCGTTTCGGGCGCTTCGAGATCGATGCCGCGGCGCGGCGCCTGCTGGGTCCCGATGGCCACGAGGTCGCCTTGACCAGCGGCGAGTTCGACCTGCTGCTGACCTTCTGCCGCCATCCGGGCCGCGTGCTGTCGCGCGACTTCCTGCTCGATGCCACGCGCGGCCGCGAGGCCGGCCCCTTCGACCGCACGATCGACGTGCAGGTCGGCCGGCTGCGCCGCAAGCTCGGCGACGACCCCGACAACCCGGCCGTCATCAAGTCGGTGCGCGGGGCCGGCTACATGTTGGCCTCGACCGTGCGCAAGGCATGACCGATCCGCTGGCGCCGGCCCGGCGCGAGGAGGTCCTCCGGCGCCTGTTCGAGGTCTACCCCGACGCGGTGCTGCTGGTGGACGACCAGGCGCGCGTCGCGCTGGCCAACCACCAGGCGTCGGACCTGCTCGGCTACGCCCCCGAGGCCCTGATCGGGCTGTCGATCCACGAGCTGGTGCCCGAGGCGGTGCGCGAGCGCCACGTGCAGTTCCACGCGGCCTTCATGCGCGTGCCGCGGGCGCGGCCGATGGGCAACCAGCTCGAGCTGGTGGCGCGCCGCGGCGACGGCCGCGAGGTGCTGGTGGAGATCGCGCTCGTGCCGCTGCAGCCGCAGGGCCTGCCCTATGTGCTGGCGGCGCTGCGCGACATCGGCGCCTACCCGCGCGTGCGGCAGGCGCTGGAACGGGCACGGCACGCCGAGTGCATCGCGCAGATGGGCCGGCTGGCGGTGAACGCCAAGGAGGCCGAGCGCGTGCTGCGCGAGGCGCCCGCCGCGATGGTGGTGGCGCTGCAGGCGCAATCGGTCGAGCTCTACGTGGTCGACCACGACGAGCGCCACCTGCGCGTCGCCGGCAGTGCCGGCAGCGGCGTGGTCGCCACCGTGGGCACGCGCGTGGCCAACGACAGCGGCTCGGCGCCGGGCTGGTTGCTGGCGCACGGCGCGCCCCTCGTGTCGGACCTGCCGCCGCTGGCCGAGGGCTGCGCCAGCGCGCTGGGCATGCCGGTGTCCGACCGTGGCCGCAACGTCGGTGCGCTGGTGGTGCGCTCGGCCGAGCACAACCGCTTCGGCGGCGACCAGATGCGCTTCGTCGAGTCGATGGCCAGCCTGCTGGCCACGCTGCTCCAGCGCGCCGCCAGCGAGGAGGCTCTGCGCCACTCGCAGCGCCTGGAGGCGGTGGGCCAGCTCACCGGCGGCATCGCGCACGACTTCAACAATCTGCTGACCGTGATCCAGGGCAACCTGCAGGTGCTGGCCGACCTGCCCGGCCTGGAGGAGGACGACGCGGTGCAGTCGATGGTGGGGGCGGCCATGCGCGCCACGCGTCGCGGCGCGGACCTCACGGCCAAGCTGCTGGCGTTCTCGCGGCGCCAGGTGCTGCAGCCCAAGGCGGTGGATCCCGCGCGCATGCTGCCGCCGCTGGCCGACCTGCTGCGGCGCACGCTCGACGCGCGCATCAGCATCGCGGTCGACGTGGCCGCCGACTGCCCCTTGTGCCTGGCCGACCCGGGGCAGCTCGAGTCGGCGCTGCTGAACATCGCGATCAACGCGCGCGATGCCATGCCCGACGGCGGTTCGCTCGCCTTCAGTGCGCGCGGCTGCGAGGTACCCCCGGCGGGCGAGTCGCTGGTCTGGGACGGCCCCGGCGTGGCGCTGGCCGTCAGCGACAGCGGCTCGGGCATGAGCGAGTCCGTGCTGGCGCGCGCCTTCGAGCCCTTCTTCACGACGAAGGAAGCAGGCCGCGGCACCGGCCTGGGCCTGGCCACGGTCTACGGCTTCGCGCGCCAGTCCAACGGGGCCGTCACGCTGTCCAGCCGGCTCGGGGAGGGGACGACGGTCACGCTGTACCTGCCGGCGCCGCCGCACGGCGACCTGGAGGCCGTGGCGCCCGGGGTGCGCGGGGACAGCGGGCGGCGCCTGCCGCGCGACCTGTCGGTGCTGCTGGTGGAGGACGAGCCCGAGGTGATGCGCGTGGTGCAGGCCTTCCTGACGGGCTGGGGCTGCAAGGTCACGGCCTGCACGCAGGCGGAGTCGGCGCTGGCCGAGCTGGCCCTGCCCAGCACGCGGTTCGACCTGCTGCTCACCGACGTGGTGCTCGGCCCGGGCCTGCGCGGCACCGAGCTGGCGCTGCGCGCGCAGGTGCTGCGCCCGGACATGCCGGCCCTGCTGATGTCGGGCTACGCCTACACGGCCGGCGACGCGCCGTCGCAGCCGCTGCTGCGCAAGCCGTTCTCGCGCGAGCAGCTGGCCGAGGCCATCCTGCGCGCGATCGGCCGCGCCGCCTGAGCGCGCCGGGCCGCTCCCGAGCGCTCGCCCCGGAGCGCGCAGCGCGGAGGGTAGACCAGTGAACGCGCGGCCGGGGCGGCGGCTATTGCACCGTGGCGCTGGTCGGGCGCTCGTGGCCGACGAATGCGCCCAGGGCGGCCACGTCGGGGATGCAGATCTCGCGCCGCGCGCCGTCGGCGAAGCCGATCAGGTGCTGGCGGGCCAGGCGCGAGAGTGCGCGGCTCACCGATTCGAGCGTCATGCCCAGGTAGTTGCCGATCTCGGCACGCGTCATGCGCAGCGTGATCTGGTCGGTGCGCAGGCCGCGGCGGGCCATGGCGTCGGCGGTCAGGCGCAGGAACTCGGCCACCCGCGCGTCGGCCGACAGCGTGGTCAGCGACAGCAGCGCGTCGCGGTCGCGGCTGATGACGCGGCTCATCTCGGCGTGCAGCACGGCCATCAGCGGCGCGTGGGCGGCGCAGGCGGCCATCAGCGCGTCGTAGCGCAGGGTCCAGATCTCGCCGGTGTCCAGCGCCACGGCGTCGCAGCGGTAGCGGTGGCCGGCGATGCCGTCGAAGCCCAGCCAGTCGCCCTTGAAGTGCAGGCCCACCACCTGGGCGCGCCCGTCGGCGGCGGTGTTGACGATCTTGAAGCAGCCGGCATTGACCAGGTACAGGTTGGCGAAGTTGTCGCCGGCGCGGTAGACGAGGTCGCCGGCATGCACCACGCGGCGCTGCAGCGGCACGTGCTCGGCCACCAGGGTCAGCATCTGCGCGATGCGCTGGGCCTCGTCGCGGCTGTCGTCCCAGGACGGCAGGACCGGCGTGCGCGCATCGGTGGCTGCGGCAGCCACAGGCGACAGCTTGCGACCGTTGTGGACCGAGAACGTCGAGGAGGTCTCCATGGTGCGCTTTCTCTCCGGGTGGGTGGTGTTGCGTTGGATCAAAGTGTCGGCGCCGCACCGGTCGACTCTGCGACGAAGCGGTGTCGGTCGGTGACGCTCGGTCAACCCCGCGTAAACGGTCGGTAAACGGCTGCCGCCACGGCGGCCGGGCCGGCTGCGATATCAGAGGGCGCGGCGTCGCCGTTGACCCAGCGCAAACGGGACGTGCAGGGCCTCCCCGAGGATGCGGCCCAGCATCATGAGTCCGCACTTCCAGCAACGCCTGCTTGCCGCGGCGCCTCTCGACGCCCCGGACGAGCGTGCACTGCTGGCCACCGCCCGCGCGCTCAAGCGTGCCGCGCGCGGGGGGCATCCCTCGACGGCCTTGCGCGGCAAGAACATCGCGCTGCTGTGCGCCGAGCCGGGGTGCGCCTGCGCGCAGGACTTCAGCGAGGCGGCCAGTGCGCTGGGGGCCCGCGTCGCGCGCATCGCGCCCGAGGCCGCCTGGCTGGCCGACGCGACCGTCACCGCCGGCGAGACCAGCCGCATGCTGGGCCGCCTGTACGACGCCATCGGCTGCGAGGAGACGCCCAGCGGCTTCGCGCAGCGCCTGCACCAGCAGGTCGGCGTGCCCGTGTACCAGGGCCTGGGCCGCAGCGACCATCCGATCGCGCACCTGGTGGACGAACTGGCCGAGCCGGGGGCCGCCCCGGAGCCCGGCGACCGGCGCTTCCTGGTGCAGGCGGTGCTGCTGGAGACGATCGGCTGATGGTTGCGCCGCCGCACGACGCCACCCTCGCCGCCCCGCTGGCCGCCCTGGATGATCCGCTCGAACTGGCGCGTTTCACGCGCGTCCAGGGCGACGGCGACCGGGCCGTGGCCGAGTCGACGCTGCAGCTGTCCGGGCTGCACTGCGCCGCGTGCGCCGGCGAGATCGAGAGCGCGCTGCGGCGCGTGGATGGCGTGATCGAGGCGCAGGTGCACTACGCGGCGTCGCGTGCAAGCGTGCGCTGGCAGCCCGGACGCACCCAGGCCTCCGTGCTGGTCGAGGCGGTGCGGCGCGCCGGCTACGAGGCCGTGCCCGACACGCTGGCCGCTGCCCGCGCGCTGCGGGCGGGGGAACGGCGCACGCTGCTGTGGCGCCTGTTCGTGGCGGCCTTCTGTTCGATGCAGGTGATGATGCTGGCCACGCCGGTGTACGTGGCCGCGCCGGGCACGATGGAACCCGACATGGCGCAGCTGCTGCACCGCTCGGCCTGGACGCTGACGCTGCCGGTGATGCTGTTCTCGGCCCTGCCGTTCTTCACCTCGGCGCTGCGTTCGCTGCGCAATGCCCGGCTGGGCATGGACGTGCCGGTGGCGCTGGGCATCGCAGTGGCCTTCGTGGCCTCCAGCGGCGCGGCCTTCGACCCCGGCGGCGTGTTCGGCCACGAGGTGTATTTCGACTCGCTGACCATGCTGGTGAGCTTCCTGCTGGGCGGGCGCTGGCTCGAGGCGCGCGCCCGGCACCGTGCCGCCGAGGCCATCGAAGCGCTGGCCTCGGGGTTGCCCGCGGTGGCGTGGCGCCTGGCCGCGGACGGCAGCGTGCAGGCCGTCAGCGCGCTGCGGCTGGCGCCCGGCGACCGCGTGCGCGTGCCGGTGGGCGAGAGCTTTCCGGCCGACGGCACGCTCGAGGGGACGGCCGCCACCGAGGTCGACGAATCGCTGCTCACCGGCGAGTCGCGGCCGGTGCCCAAGCCGCCCGGCGCGGGCGTGGTGGCCGGCAGCGGCAACCGCGGCGTGCCGGTCGTGATGCGCGTCGAGCGTGTCGGCGCCGACACGCGCTGCGAGCAGATCGCCGCGCTGATGCGCGAGGCGCTGACACGGCGCCCCGAGGTGGCGCGGCTGGCCGACCGCTGGGCCGCGCCCTTCCTGGCCGCCGTGCTGCTGCTGGCGCTGGGGGCCGCGTTCGTATGGCACCAGATCGATCCGGCGCGCGCCGTCTGGGTGGCGGTGTCGGTGCTGATCGTCACCTGCCCGTGCGCGCTCGCGCTGGCCACGCCGGCGGCACTGCTCGCGGCGACCTCCGGGCTGGCGCGCCGCGGCGTGCTGCTGCGCCGCGTGGAGGCGATCGAGACGCTGGCGCGCACCGGCCACGTGATGCTCGACAAGACCGGCACCGTGACCGAGGCGCGGCCGGTGCTGCGCGAGGCGCGGCTGCTCGGCGCGGGCGATGCCGCGGCGCAGACGGCGCTGCTGGAGTCCGCGGCCGCGCTCGCGGCCTGGTCGACGCATCCCTTGTCGCGCGCACTGCACGAGACGCGGCCCCATGGCCTGGGCGGTGCGTGGCAGGCGGTGACCGAAGTCGCCGGCTGCGGCCTGGAGGCCACCGACGCGCAGGGCCGCCGCTGGCGGCTCGGGCGCCCCGAGTGGCTCGGCGTCGACGAGAGCGTGGCGGGCGGGGCGCAGGTGTGTTTCGGTCCGACCGGCCAGGCCCGCCTGGCGCTGCACTTCGACGAGGCACTGCGCGGCGACGCCGCCGCGGCGGTGCGCGCGCTGCAGTCCGAAGGGCTGCGCATCACCTTGCTGTCGGGCGACGCGCCGGCCCGCGTGTCGCGCCTCGCGCAGCGCCTGGGCATCGCGGAGTGCGTGGCGGCGGCCACGCCCGAGCGCAAGCTGGAGGCGGTGCGGGCCGCTCAGCACGCAGGGCAGGTGGTGGCGATGGTGGGCGACGGCATCAACGACGCGCCGGTGCTGGCGCAGGCCGATGCCTCGTTCGCGCTCGCGCATGGCGCGGAGGTGGCGCGCGGCGCGGCCGACGCGGTGCTGCTGTCGGGCCGCCTGGGCGACGTGGTGCACGCGCTGCAGCTGGCGCGCCGCACGGTGCGCGTGATGCGGCAGAACCTGGCCTGGGCCGCGCTCTACAACGCCGCGTGCGTGCCGCTCGCGCTGGCGGGCTGGCTGCCGCCGTGGGCGGCGGGCCTGGGGATGGCCGCCAGTTCGGCGCTGGTGGTGGGCAACGCCATGCGCCTGGCGCGCGAGGCCTGAAGGCGCCGCGATGGACATCCTCTACCTGCTGATCCCGCTGTCCTCGGTGCTCGTGCTGGCGATCGTCGGCGTGTTCGCCTGGGCGCTGGCGCGGGGCCAGTTCGACGACCTGGAGCGCGAGGGCGAGCGAATCCTTGACGAGCCGCAAGCGCCGGCGCAGCCCGGCTCGAAAGAATCCCCGATTGATCCTGGAACCGCTTCGCGAGGAGGCCATTCATGGCAATGACGACAACAGCGGGCTCGCAGCCCGTGTACCACGACACCGCCGTGCGGGCCTTCGCCCTCGTCGCGGTGCTGTGGGGCATCGTGGGCATGCTGGTGGGCGTGGTCATCGCCGCCCAGCTGACCTGGCCGGAACTGAACTTCGGCATCCCGTGGCTGAGCTACGGGCGGCTGCGCCCGCTGCACACCAACGCGGTGATCTTCGCCTTCGGCGGCAGCGTGCTGTTCGCCACCGCCTACCACGTGGTGCAGCGCACCTGCCAGACGCGGCTGTTCGCGCCCGGCCTGGCGATGTTCACCTTCTGGGGCTGGCAGCTCAT
The DNA here is from genome assembly GCA_035716845.1 of Burkholderiaceae bacterium. Classification (GTDB taxonomy): domain Bacteria; phylum Pseudomonadota; class Gammaproteobacteria; order Burkholderiales; family Burkholderiaceae_C; genus CADEEN01. The sequence continues at coordinate 712 of DASTJE010000046.1, read as the reverse complement.
CATCGTGCTGGCGGCCGTCACGCTGCCGCTGGGCATCACCAGCGGCAAGGAGTACGCCGAGCTCGAGTGGCCGATCGACCTGCTGATCGCCGTGGTCTGGGTCTCCTTCGCGATCGTGTTCTTCGGCACCGTGGGCACCCGCCGCGTGCGCCACATCTACGTGGCCAACTGGTTCTTCGGCGCCTTCATCATCGCCGTGGCGCTGCTGCACATCGTCAACAGTGCGGCCATGCCGGTGGGCTTCTGGAAGAGCTACTCGGCCTACGCCGGCGTGCAGGACGCGATGGTGCAGTGGTGGTACGGCCACAACGCGGTGGGCTTCTTCCTGACCGCGGGCTTCCTGGGGATGATGTACTACTACATCCCGAAGCAGGCCGAGCGCCCGGTGTACAGCTACCGGCTGTCGATCGTGCACTTCTGGGCCCTGATCTTCACCTACATGTGGGCGGGCCCGCACCACCTGCACTACACCGCGCTGCCGGACTGGGCGCAGTCCATCGGGATGCTGTTCTCGCTGGTGCTGCTGGCGCCCTCGTGGGGCGGCATGATCAACGGCATCATGACCTTGAGCGGCGCCTGGCACAAGCTGCGCGACGACCCGATCCTCAAGTTCCTGATCGTCTCGCTGTCGTTCTACGGCATGTCGACCTTCGAGGGGCCGATGATGTCGATCAAGACGGTCAACGCGCTGTCGCACTACACGGACTGGACG
>DASTJE010000045.1:0-9401 GCA_035716845.1 Burkholderiaceae bacterium | reverse complement strand
TGAAGACGTCCTCCAGGTCCGCCTTGCGGATCTCCACGTCTTCCACCCGCAGGCCGGCCTGGCGGATCACCGCCAGGTGCTGTTCGATCTCGTGGGCGTCGTGCGCGGGCAATTGCACGATGCGGCCGGTCACGCGCGCCTTGCCCTCGAAGGCGGCCGGCAGCGCGCCGTCCACCTTGAAGCGCAGCACGTTGCTGGACGCGGCCTTCAGCAGGTCGCTGGTGCGCTCCAGCGCCACCACCTTGCCGGCCTTGAGCATCGCGATGCGGCTGCAAAGGGCCTCGGCCTCTTCCAGGTAGTGGGTGGTGAGCAGCACCGTGTGGCCCTGCCGGTTCAGGCGGGCGATGAACTGCCACAGGGTCTGGCGCAGCTCCACGTCGACGCCGGCGGTGGGCTCGTCCAACACGATCACCGGCGGGCGGTGCACCAGCGCCTGGGCGACCAGCACGCGGCGCTTCATGCCGCCGGAGAGCTGCCGCATGTTGGACGTGGCCTTGTCCGCCAGGCCCAGGTTCGCCAGCAGTTCGTCGATCCAGGCGTCGTTGTTCTTCACGCCGAAGTAGCCGGACTGGATGCGCAGCGCCTCGCGCACGGTGAAGAACGGGTCGAACACCAGCTCCTGCGGCACCACGCCGAGCAGGCGCCGGGCGGCCGCGTAGTCGCTGACCACATCGTGGCCGAGCACGGCGACGCGCCCGCTGCTGGCCTGCGAGAGGCCGGCGAGGATGCTGATCAGGCTGGTTTTGCCGGCACCGTTCGGGCCCAGGAGCCCGAAGAACTCGCCGGGGGCGATGTCAAAGCTGACATCGGTGAGGGCCGCAGTCTTGGCGCCGCGGTAGGTCTTGGTCACCCGCTCAAAGCGGATGGCTGGCGTCGCGGTCATGCCGCAGATTGTAGAAAGCCCGCCGGAAAGCCCTTTCGCTGCAGGTATCGTCAGGTGTTGCCGCAGAAAAATCGACATGGCCCCGCCCAAGAAACCCCGTCGCACGGCAGAGCGCATCCTCGAGGTGACGCTCGACCTGTTCAACCGCTTCGGCGAACCGAATGTCAGCACCACGTTGATCTCGGCCGAGCTGAACATCAGCCCGGGCAATCTGTACTACCACTACCCGGCCAAGGACGAGCTGATCAACGCGCTGTTCGGGCGCTACGAGCGGGTGCTGTCCGAGCTGCTCGGCGCGGCCGACGACGTGCGCAACGTGGAGGACGCCTGGCTCTTCTTCCACATGCTGTTCGAGGCGCTGTGGCAGTACCGCTTCCTGTACCGCGACCTCAACGACTTGCTGTCGAAGAACCGCACGCTCGAGACGCGCTTCCAGCAGGTGCTCAAGGCCAAGGGCCGGGCGGTGCAGGCCCTGCTGGGCGGGCTGGCGCGCGGGGCGGCGATCCGCATCGACGCCAGCGAGGCCGAGCCGGTGGCCACCGCCATGGTGGTGGTGCTGACCTACTGGCTGAGCTTCGAGTACGTGCGCGACCCGCGGCGCGCACTCGAGCCGGAGACGGCAGGCGCCGCGCTCGCCCGCGGCGCCTACCATGTGCTGTCGCTGCTGATGCCCTACATCGCCCCCGAGGCGCGCACCCACCTGCATACGCTGGTGGCCCCGTACCGCAAGTAAAACGACACACCAGGAGACCCCACCGATGGCCAAGTGGACCGCCTTCCCCGCCGAGCTGTTCGACCTCGACACCGCCGCCGTCAAGAAGCAATGGGCGCGCCTGCACGCGGGCGACACCGAGCCCTTGCCCAAGGACACCAAGGTGCTGGAGGCCTGGGTCTGGTTCCACCGCGGCGAATTCCAGAAGGCCCACGACGCCGGGCTCAAGGCCGGCGGCGCGGGCATCACCGTGGCCAACAAGGCGCAGTCGATCTACGCCAACTACCTCGAGAAGAGCGAGAAGGCCAGGCTCGCGATGTTCCAGGAAGTCGCAGAACGCGCCCAGGCACAGCAGGCCGACGAGCCGAAGAACGCCAACGCGTGGTACTGGCAGGCCTACGCGCTGGGCCGCTACAGCCAGGGCATCAGCGTGGCCAAGGCGCTGGCGCAGGGCCTCGGCGGCACCGTCAAGAACGCCCTGGAGACGGCGATCCGCCTGGCGCCCAAGCACGCCGACGCCCACATCGCGCTGGGCGCCTTCCACGCCGAGGTGATCGACAAGGTGGGTTCCCTGCTGGGCCGGACGCAGGGCGCCGACAAGGCCACCGGCCTGAAGATGTTCCAGCAGGCCCTCAAGCTCAACCCCGACAGCGCGATCGCCCGCATCGAGTACGCCAACGGGCTGGTGATGATCGAAGGCGACAAGCGCCTGAAGGACGCCGAGAAGCTCTATGCCGAGGCCGCGGCCTGCCGGCCGGCCGACGCCATGGAGTGGCTCGACGTGGCCATGGCGCAGGCCGAACTCGAGGACTGAGCGGCGTGGACTACGACGACAGCGACTGGACCGTGGCTGCCGAGCAGCCCGCCGCGGGCAGTCCGGCGCGCTGGTCGCCGCTGAGCCTGCTGGCCGGCGTGGCGCTCGGTGCGGCGGCCGCGAGCGGCGTGTGGTGGGCCCTGGCGGGACCGCCCGGGGGGCGCCCCGCCGAGGCGGCGGCACCGCGCACGGCGGCTTCCGCGGTGTCCGCGGCGGCAGCCGCGGCATCGTCCGTCGCCCCCGCGACGGCCCTCGCCGAAACCGTGCCGGCGGCGGCGCCGAGCGCATCGGGCGCACTGGTCGACGCCGACGAGCGCAAGGCGCGCGCATGGGCGCGCTACTACCAGCGCCCCGCGTTCTGCGAGGGCAACCCCAGCACCGAGCAGCTGGTGGAGTGCGCCAACCACTTCATCCGCAGCAAGCGGCAGTTCGACGCCGAGTGGGCGGCCGGGCGCCTGTGACGCGCGGCCGCGCCGCGACGTTCAGGCCGGCGCGTCTTCGGGCTTCTTGGTGTGCTTGATGAACACCACCGCGGCCAGGATGCCGAGCTCGTAGAGCACGCACATCGGGATCAGCAGCGAGAGCTGCGAGATCACGTCGGGCGGCGTCACGATGGCCGAGACGATCGCCGCCCCGACGATGAAGTAGCCGCGGTACTGGCGAAGCTGCGCCACCGTGACGAGGCCCATGCGCGCCAGCACCACCACCGCCACCGGCACCTCGAAGGCAATGCCGAAGACGACGAACAGCGTCAGCACGGTGCCGAAGTACTGCTCGATGTCCGGCGCCGCGCTGACCGAGGCGGGCGAGACGGCGACGATGAACTTGGTCAGCGCCGGGATCACGATGAAGTAGCAGAACGCCACGCCGATGAAGAACAGCACCGTGCTGGAGATCACCAGCGGCAGCACCAGCTTCTTCTCGTGCGAGTACAGGCCCGGGGCGACGAAGGCCCACACCTGGTAGAGCACGTAGGGCAGCGCCACCAGCAGCGCGGCCATCAGCGTCATCTTCAGCGGCACCAGGAAGGGCGAGAACACGCTGGTGGCGATCAGCCGCGTGCCCGGGGGCAGGTTGTGCGTGAGCGGCGCGGCCAGCAGGTCGTACAGATCCTTCATGCCTGGCCAGATGCACAGCGCGCCGAACACGACGACGACGGCGATCACGACGCGGATCAGCCGGTCGCGCAGCTCGATCAGGTGCGAGACGAAGGGCTGCTCGGTGCCGGCCAGCTCGTCTTCGGTGTCGGGCGTGGTGCTCATCGTGCGTTGAACGGCCGCGGCCGGTGGCGGGCCACGCGTGCCGCGCCCGACAGCGCCTTGGTGCGGATGCCCGCGCGCTGCTTGTACCAGGCCGGCGTGGCGCCGCGCTTGAGGCGCCAGTTCTTCTTCGGATGCCGGTACTCGGGCGCCGGGGTCTGCAGCCCCTGCAGGGCGTCGACCGCGCTGGCCTCGTCACGGGTGTCGGCGGCGCTCCACTGGCGCTCGATCTCGCCGGATGCCGCGTTCACCTCGCGCTGCACGGTCTGTTCGACGTCGCGCGCCGCGGTCTCGAACTGCGACTTCATCTTCTGCAGCTCTTCCAGCTCGATCGAGCGGTTGACCTCGGCCTTGACGTCGGCCACGTAGCGCTGCGCCTTGCCGATGAGGTGGCCGACGGTGCGCGCCACGCGCGGCAGCTTCTCGGGGCCGATGACGATCAGCGCCACCGTCCCGATGAGGGCGAGCTTGTCGAAACCGAAGTCGATCATGCGTGGTGCGCGATGCCGGCCAGACCGGGTCGGCGCCGGCCCCGGCCCGCGTCAACCGGCCGCAGTCGGGCGTCTACGACTTGGTCTTGGCCTCGACGTCGACCGTGTTCGCCTCGGCCGCCTTGTGGGCGGTCACCTGCGGCTGCGGCGGCGTCGCCCCCGGGTCGGGCGCACCCTCGGCGCCGCCCTTCATGCCGTCCTTGAAGCCCTTGACGGCGCCGCCGAGGTCGCTGCCGATGTTCTTGAGCTTCTTGGTGCCGAAGACCAGCACCACGATCAGCAGCACGATCAGCCAATGCCAGATGCTGAACGATCCCATGACGTTCTCCCGGGAGGGTGTGATTGACGGGATTCTAGGCCTAGCCCTTCAACCACGGCCGCGGCCCGCCCATCACGTGCAGGTGCAGGTGCATCACCTCCTGGTGGCCGTCGCGCCCCGTGTTGATCACGTGCCGGTAGCCGTTGGTGACGCCGAGTTCGCGCATCAGGCGCGGCGACAGGGCCATCATCCGCCCGAGCAGCGGCGCATGGGCCTCGGTCACGTCGGCCATCGAGGCGATGTGCGCCTTGGGCACCATCAGGACGTGCACCGGCGCCCACGGGTGGATGTCGTGGAAGGCGAGGAACTCGTCGTCCTCGTAGACCTTCCTGGCCGGGATCTGCCCGGCGACGATCTTGCAGAAGATGCAGTTCGGGTCGGTGCTCATGGAGCGCCTCAAGCAGGCAGGACAGGCTGGTTGTCGTTGAGCTTGAGCCAGCCCTTGACGACGCGGTAGATGGCCCAGATCCAGGCCACGAGCCAGACGATCAGGCCCAGGCCCAGCGCGAAGACCAGGATGAAGCCGACGATCGACCACGCCAGACCCCACCAGAAGGTGCGGATCTGCCAGTCGAAGTGGCTCTCGTACAGCGTGCCGGCGGCGTCCTCCTTCTTCACGTAGTTGACGATCACGCCGATGACGGCCGTGACACCGAAGAAGAAGCTCAGCGCCTGCAGCGCATAGACCACCAGCGTGATCTGCTTCAGGCTGGCCAGCTGTTCCGGTGTCCGGGCCGGGGTCATGTCCATCATGCGTCCTCCTGGTCGCGCTGGTTGGCCTTGCGCAGCGCGAACTCCTCGAGCCCGCTCTGCCCCTCGCGCCGCGCCAGCTCGGCCAGCACATCGGCCGGCGTGAGCCCGAACTGGGCCAGCGCGATCATGGTGTGGAACCACAGGTCGGCCACCTCGGCCACCACGCGCTCGGGCACGCCGTCCTTGGCGGCCATCACGACCTCGGTGGCCTCCTCGCCGACCTTCTTCAGGATCGCGTCGGTGCCCTTGGCCGTGAGCCGCGCGACGTAGCTCTTGTCGGGATCGCCGCCGCGGCGCGCGGCGATCACCGCCGCCAGGCGGGCCAGGGTGTCGTCGCCACCGGGGGTCATTTGTAGATGGTCTCCGGATCCTTCAACACCGGCTCGACGCCTTGCCAGCGCCCGTCCACCAGTTGCTGGAAGAAGCAGGAGTGGCGTCCCGTGTGGCAGGCAATGCCCGGTTCATGTCCGAGCTGCGTCACCGACAGCAGCACGACATCGTTGTCGCAGTCGAGGCGGATGTCATGGACCTGCTGGACATGCCCACTCTCCTCGCCCTTGAACCAGAGCTTGTTGCGCGAGCGGCTCCAGTAGACCGCACGCCCCAGCTCGACCGTGCGTGCCAGGGCCTCGCGGTTCATCCAGGCGAACATCAGCACGTCGCCGCTGCCTTGTTCCTGCGCGATCGCCGGCACCAGGCCGTCGCGGTCCCAGCGTACCTCGTCGAGCCAGTCGGTACTCATGCGGACAGTTTAGTGGGTGGGGCCGGCGTGGCCGCGCTCCTCGGCGAACCAGCCCAGCACCGGGAGCGTGCCGGGCAGCAGCGGCTTGACCGTCGCGGGCAGCGTGTCCCAGGCCATCTGCTGCCCCTCTCGCATCTCGAAGCCGCCCTCCCACTGGTAGACCTTGCAGAAGTGCAGGCGCACGAGAGCATGCGGGTAATCGTGCAGCGTCACGCGCCAAGGCTCGGCCGGCCCGATCGTGATGCCCAGTTCCTCGTGCAGCTCGCGCCGCAACGCCTGCTCGACCGTCTCGCCCGGCTCGACCTTGCCGCCCGGGAACTCCCAGTGCCCGGCGTAGACCTTGCCCTCGGGGCGCGAGGTCAGCAGGAAGCGGCCGTCGGGGGCGATCAGCACGCCCACCGCGACGTCCACGGGTTCACGCGAGGACGCACTCACAGGACACGAAACTCAACAGATGTCGGATCGCTGCACTCGGCCCAGACCAGCGTCCCGCCACGGATCCGGCTTGGCCGATCCGTCGGCGGACGGCCCCAAGGGCCACGCAGTGGCCCCCTTGGGCCCAGGGGGCAGCGAGCGCAAGCGAGCGTGGGGGCCTCATTCCCGCCCGCAGTAGTCGCGCGCGAACTGGTAGGCCACGCGGCCGGAGCGCGAGCCGCGCTCGAGCGCCCACACCAGCGCCTCGGGCCGGGCGGCCTCGACGCGGGCCGGCTCGACGACGCCGAAGTGCGCCAGCCACTGCGCCACGATCGCCAGGTATTCCGCCTGCGTGAACGGATAGAACGACAGCCACAGGCCGAAACGCTCGGACAGCGAGATCTTCTCCTCCACCACTTCGCCGGGGTGCACCTCGCCGTCCTCGGTGTGGGTGTAGGTGAGGTTCTCCTTCATGTATTCCGGCAGCAGGTGGCGCCGGTTGCTGGTGGCGTAGATCAGCAGGTTGTCGCCGGCCTGCGCCACCGAGCCGTCGAGCACGCTCTTGAGCGCCTTGTAGCCGGGCTCGCCCTCGTCGAACGAGAGGTCGTCGCAGAACACGACGAAACGCTCGGACCGGCCGGCGACCAGGTCGATCAGGTCGGGCAGGTCGATCATGTCGGCCTTGTCCACCTCGATCAGGCGCAGCCCCTGGGGCGCGAACTCGTTCAGACAGGCCTTGATCAGCGAGCTCTTGCCGGTGCCGCGCGCCCCGGTCAGCAGCACGTTGTTGGCGGGCCGCCCCGACACGAACTGGCGCGTGTTGGCCACCAGGCGCTCCTTCTGCGGCTCGACCTCCTTCAAGTCGGCGAGGCGGATGGTGGCCACGTGCCGCACCGGCTCGAGCACCCCGGCGTTGCCGCGCCGGCGGTAGCGGAAGGCGGTCGAAGCGCCCCAGTCGGGCGCGGCGGGCGGGTGCGGCAGGGCCGCCTCGACGCGCTCGAGCACGCGCTCGAGGCGTTGCAGCACAGGCGTCCAGGCGGAGGAGTCGATCGGGCTCGTCATGGTCGTTTCGTCGGCAGGCTCCGCGAGTCTACCGAGCCGGCCCCTGGTGCCCGCTCAGCGCGGCAGCGCCGCGCGCGACCGCGCCTGCCGCTGCACGCGCTGCACGCCGACGAACAGCAGCGTCGACAGCGCGATCATCAGCGTGGCCACCGCCAGCATCGCCGGCGTGATGGTGTCGCGCAGGCCGGAGAACATCTCCTGCGGCAGCGTGCGCTGGTGGGCGCCGGCCAGCAGCAGCGCGATGACCACGTCGTCGAACGAGGCGGCGAAGGCGAACAGCGCCCCCGAGGCCACCGCGGGGCGGATCGCCGGCAGCGTGACGCGGAAGAAGGCCTGCGCGGGGCCGGCGCCGCAGGCCGCCGCGGCGCGCAGCAGGTTGGGGTCCATCAGCTCGAGCGCGGTGAGCACGGGGATCACGACGAAGGGCACGGCGATCACCGTGTGCGTGGCCACCAGTCCCAGATAGGTGTTCACCAGGTTCAGCGGGGCGAGGAAGAAGTAGCTCGCCACCGCGATCAGGATCACCGGCACGATCATCGGCGAGAGCATCAGCATCTTCAGCGCCGCTGCCCCCGCGCCGCGCTGGCGCGCCAGGCCCAGCGCGGCCAGCGTGCCCAGCGCCACGGCGAGCAGCGTCGCCGCGACGCCGATCAGCAGCGAATTGCCCACGCCGCGCATCCACACCGGGCTGGTGAACACCTCCGCGTACCAGCGCAACGACAAGCCGGGCAGCGGATACACCAGCAGGCTGCCGCTGGAGAACGACAGCGGCACGATGGCCAGGATCGGCAGCAGCAGGAACACCAGCACCAGCGCGCACAGCGCGCCGAAGAGGAACTGCCACACCCGCGCCATCGCCCTCACCCGAGCGCCGCGCCGCGTCCGCCCGACAGGCGGTTCGACAGGTGGTACAGCGCCAGCGTGGTCACCAGCAGCACGAGGCCCAGCGCGGCGGCCATGCCCCAGTTGCCGGTCTCGGTGGTGTACTTGGCGACGAAGTACGACAGCATCTGGTCGCCGCCACCGCCCACCAGCGCCGGCGTGATGTAGTAGCCCAGCGCCATGATGAACACCATCAGCGCCCCGGCGGCGATGCCCGGTGCGGCCAGCGGCAGGTAGACGCGCAAGAAGGCCGAGACCGGCGGCGCGCCGAGGCTGGCCGCGGCGCGCATGTAATTGGGCGGGATCTGTCGCAGCACGTTGTGCAGCGGCAGGATCATGAAGGGCAGCAGCACGTGCGTCATCGCCACCAGCACGCCGGTGCGGTTGTAGATCAGCGTCAGCGGCTCGCCGACGAGGCCCAGCTTCAGCAGCGCGGAGTTGATCAGCCCCTCGCGCTGCAGCAGCACGACCCAGGCCGCGGTGCGCACCAGCAGCGAGGTCCAGAACGGCAGCATCACGAGCGCCATCAGCCAATCGGCCGCGCGCCCCTGCACGCGCGTGAGCAGCACCGCCACCGGAAAGCCCAGCAGCACGCACAGCAAGGTGACGCTCGCGCTCACCGCCACGGTGCGCCCCAGCACGTCGAGGTAGATGCGCTCCTCGGGCGGGGCGCGTTCGATCGCCCCCTGCGCGTCGCGCTGCAGGTCGAGCGCGGCCAGCAGGTAGAACGCCGACACCGGTCCGCCCGCCTCTCGCAGCGCCACGAAGAAGGCCGGCGAGGCGAGCTGCGGATCGACGGCCTCGAAGAAGGCCCGATCGAACGCGGTGCCCGCCGGCGCGCCGCCGACCTCGCGCGCCGCGCGCATCAGGCTCGAGCGCACGCCGTTGACCGCGTAGTTCAGGCGCCGTGCCGCGTCGGCCAGCGTCTGCGCCTCGCGCGCGGCCACCAGGTCCTGCGCAAACGCCGGGAACAGCGCCGCCGGCAACGGCTGCGGCGCCGCCCAGCCCTCCACCGCGGCGAGCGTGCGCGGCAGCGCGCGCGGCACCTCGGCCTCGCGCACCGCCAGCGA
>DASTJE010000044.1:0-4859 GCA_035716845.1 Burkholderiaceae bacterium | reverse complement strand
TCCACCTTCTTGCCGAGCTTGCTCGCGAGGTCGCGCAGCATGCGCGGGAAGCGGTTGAAGACCTGCGACATCGGGATCATGCGGATCGACATCACCGCTTCCTGCAGGTCGCGCGTGTTGCGTTCCAGGTCCGCGAGGCCGGCGCTCATCTGCTGCGTCAGCGCGGTGTCCAGGTTCTTGCTGTTCTGTGCCAGCATGGCCTGCGTGATCACCAGCTCGCCCACCAGGGTGATCAGCTGGTCGACCTTCTCGATCGACACCCGCAGCGTCGTGTCGGCCGTGGCCGGTGCGGCGGCGGTGCGCGCGTCGGCACGGGCGGGCGTGCGCGAGGCCTCGCTGCGCGGGGCCGCTGCCGCGTCGGGCGACGCCGTCGTCGCGGACGCGGCGGGCGGCGCGCCCGGCGCATCGTCGAAGAAGCCGAAGCCCGGGTCCGGCGCTGCCGGCGGCGGTGCGCCCGGGGCGTCGGCGTGAAAGCCGTAGCCGGGCCCCAGCGGCTGCAGCCTGACCTGCTCGCGCGCGACGTGGAAGGTGAAGAGGTCCAGCAGATCGTCGTCGCTGCTGGCGGTCAGCACCTTGAAGCGCCGCAGCCCGTCGGCGTCGCGCCCGGCGTCGAGGGCCTCGATCGTGCCCAGGTCGGCGATCTCCTTGAACAGCTCGACCAGGCTGTCGGCCTGGGACGGGTCGTCGAGCGGGCCGACGGTGACCTCGAGCAGGCGCGCGGCGCCCTTGAGCGGCGCCGCGGGGAGGGCCTGCGCCGGCGCTGGCGCGGCCGGTGCGGCGGCGCGCGCCGCCGCCGGCAGCGGCGACCCGCCGTCCGCGAAGGCCTTGATGTCGGCGACCAGCCCGGCCGTGTCGACCGATTCGCCGCCGCCATGCTGATGGCGCGCGAGCTGGGCCTTGAGCGCGTCGCCGGCGGCCAGCAGCACGTCGACCATGCCGGTGCTGGGGGCCAGCTCGTGGCGGCGCAGCTTGTCCAGCAGCGTCTCCATGTGGTGCGTCAGCTCGGCCACGTCGCCGAAGCCGAAGGTGGCGGCGCCGCCCTTGACCGAATGCGCGCAGCGGAACACCGCGTTGAGGGTCTCGTCGTCGGCCTGCTCGAGGTCGATCGCCAGGAGCATCTGCTCCATGTTGTCGAGGTTCTCGCCGGCCTCCTCGAAGAAGACCTGGTAGAACTGCGACAGGTCGATCCCGGCGCCCGCGTGGTTGCTGTCTTGCGTCGTCGCGCTCATCGCACGTCCCCCGGCATGTTCAACGGATGACCTTGCCGATCACCTCGATCAGCTTGGCCGGATCGAAGGGCTTGACCAGCCAGCCGGTGGCGCCCGCGGCGCGGCCGGCCTGCTTCATCTGGTCGCTCGATTCGGTGGTCAGGATCAGGATCGGCGTGCCCTTGAACTTGGGGCTCTCGCGCAGCTTCCTGGTCAGGCCGATGCCGTCCAGGCGCGGCATGTTCTGGTCCGTCAGCACCAGGCTGAACTCGCGGCTGGAGGCCTTCTCCCAGGCGTCCTGGCCGTCGACGGCCTCCACCACGTTGAATCCGGCGCTCTTGAGCGTGAAGGACACCATTTGGCGCATAGAGGCCGAGTCGTCCACGGCGAGGATGGAATGCATGGTCTTGTGCTCCGGGTTCGGGTGAGGTCAGAAGAGTTCGATCGAGCCGGCGTCCATTTCGTCCTGGGTCACCGGGTTGGGTCTCATGGGGGCGTCTTCGACGACGGCCGCGCCGTCGTCATCGTCCGCGCCGAAGGCGTCGGCGGCCAGGCGGTCGGCACAGTTGCGCAGGCGCCGGTGCGTGTGCGTGATCAGCTGCGAGGCCATGTCCTGGAACTGCAGCGCGGTCACGGCGCGTCCCAGGTGGCGGTTCAGCTCGGCGGCGGCCTCGCCGGGGCCGCAGTCGCACAGCCGCCCGGCGTGATCGCTGGCGCCCAGGAAGCTCTCGGCCAGCGCGCTGCAGGCGTCGGCCAGCAGGGTCTGCAGCCGGTCGAGGTCGTGGCTGGCCACGAGCAGGTGGTCCTGCACTTCGGCGACCAGCATGAGCCCGCTGCGCTCGGAGGGCGGGGGCTCGTCGCTTTCGATCATCGGTCGGGCCTCATGGCTCGGTGGTTGGAGGGCATCGCGCAGGCCTGCGCCGCGTCCCGCGGACGCGCCGGTGGCCAGCTTTCAGGCATTCTGGTCAGCGCCCGCGCCGGCATTCGGTCGATCACCGGGCTAAAGTCGGGCCAATTCCTCCCTCCCGCCGACCACCTCGTGCCCGCCGCCCCCCAGAGCCACCGCCGCAGCCTGCGCGTGCTGCATGTCGAGGACTCCGAGGTCGACCACGAGATCGCGATGGCCTACCTGGCCGCCGGCGGTCGGCAGCTGCAGACGCTGCGGGTCGACTCGGAGGCCGCCTTCCGCGCTGCGCTGGAGGAGGACTGGGACGCCATCATTTCCGACCACAACCTGCCGGGTTTCAGCGGCACGGCGGCGTTGGAGATCCTCAAGGCGAGCGGACGGCTGCTGCCCTTCGTCATCGTGTCGGGCGAGATCGGCGAGGACGCGGCCGTGCAGGCGATGCGCGACGGTGCCAGCGACTACCTGCTCAAGAGCAACCTGGCGCGCCTGGCCCCGGCGCTCGACCACGCGATCGAGGCCAACGAGACGCGGCGCGCCCGCGTGGCCGCCGACCGCGAACTGGCCGCGTCGCGCCAGCGCCTGTCGGAACTGGCCCAGCACCTGCAGACCAGCATCGAGAGCGAACGTGCCGCCATCGCGCGCGAGATCCACGACGACGTGGGCGGGGCGCTGACCGCGCTCAAGTTCGACATCGCGTGGATCGCGCGTCACACCGAGGACGCGGCGGTGCAGCAGCGCGCCCAGGCGGCGCTGGAGATGGCGGGCCATGCGGTGGAGGCCAGCCAGCGCATCATGCACAACCTGCGCCCGGCCATCCTCGAGCAGGGCCTGGTGGCCGCCCTGCAGTGGATGGCGCAGCGCTTCGAGAAGCGCACCGGCATCGCCTGCAGCTTCCACAGCAGCCGGGATCACCTCCACCTGCCGGCCGGCGTGCCGCTGGTGGCCTACCGGACGGTGCAGGAGGCGCTCACCAACATCAGCAAGCACGCGCAGGCGACACGCTCGTCGATCGACCTGTCGCTGGCCCGCGGGGTGCTCTCGGTGGAGGTGAGCGACAACGGCAAGGGCCTCGCGCCGGACGACCTGGCCAAGGTCAAGAGCTTCGGCATCCGCGGACTGCGCGAGCGTGCCGAGACGGTGGGGGGCTGGGTGGATCTGACCAGCGGCACGGCCGGCACGACGCTGATCCTGTCGGTGCCGGTGACCGCCGGCGCCGTCTTCGGCGTGGACAGCCAGTTCGACCAAGACAGCGTGGACGGCGAGGCCGACGACGCGCGCCACAATCCCTCAGCCTGGGGCGACCTATGATCGAAGTGATCCTGTGCGACGACCACGCGCTGATCCGGCGCGGCATCCGCGACACCCTGTCCGACGCGCCCGACATCCGCGTCGTCGGCGAGGCGGGGGACTACGGCGAGTTGCGCAGCCTGATGCGCACCACGCGCTGCGACGTGCTGGTGCTCGACATCAACATGCCCGGGCGCAGCGGCCTGGACGTGCTGCACGTGCTCAAGGACGAGGACAGCCCCGTCAAGGTGCTGGTGGTGAGCATGTACCCGGAGGACCAGTACGCGATCCGTGCCCTGCGCGGCGGCGCCTACGGCTATGTCAACAAGGGCGGCGATCCGCAACTGCTGGTGCAGGCGGTGCGCACGGTGGCGCAGGGGCGCAAGTACGTCACGCCCGAGATCGCGCAGATGCTGGTGGAAAGCCTCACCGCGCCGGCGCCCGAGCAGCCGCACCAGCGCCTGTCGGACCGCGAGCTGCAGACCCTGGTGATGATCGCCTCGGGCAAGCGCCTGTCGGACATCGCCGCCGAGCTCACGCTGTCGCCCAAGACGGTGTCGGTGTACCGCGCGCGGGTGCTCGAGAAGCTCGGGCTGGCCAACAACTCGGAGCTGACGGTCTACGCGATCCGCCACGGGCTGGTGGGCGAGTAGGGGCGGCCGTGCCGGGCCTGCGTGCGTTGTGGCAGCGGGTGCGCATGCGCCTCGGGCCCCGCCGCGTCGCGGCGCGGGTGGACGACGGCAAGGACCTGCTGCGCGCGGTCATCGATGCGCTGCCCGTGGGCGTGGCGCTCAAGACGCCGGACAACCGCATCGTGATGATCAACCGGCACGCCGCCGAGCAACTGGGCCGCCGGCCGCAGGACGTCGAGGGCCGCGACGCGGCCGACGCGAGTTCCGAAGAGGTCTCGCGCGCCCTGCGCGGGCTCGACCGCCGGCTGCTCGAGACCGGCCAGCCGGTGACGGTCGAGGTCGACACCGGCGAGTTCCTCCGGGGGCGCGGCGACAGGATGACGATCACCAAGTCGCTGCTGCGCGTGCCCGACTCCGACGAACCCTTGATCCTCACGGTCGCCGAGGACGTGACCGAGGCGCGGCGTACGCGGCGCGAGGCGCAGCGCCAGAGCGCGCTGCTGCGCGCCATTGCCGACACCGACCCGAACATCATCTTCGTCAAGGACGAGCAGTCGCGCTACGTCATGGTCAACCGCCGCTACTGCGAGGTGTACGGCCTGAGCGAGGAGCAGCTGATCGGCCACGACGCGGTGGAGCTGCTGGGCGAGTCCGCGCGGCACTGGCACGAGCAGGACAAGGCGATCCTGCACGGCGACCGCGAGGTCACCGCCGAGAACCGCCAGATCGGGGCGGACGGCACCGAGCACGTCTTCATGATGGTCAAGCGCCCGCTCGTCACGCCGGACGGGCAGCGCCTGGTGTTCGGCGTCGGCGTGGACGTGG
>DASTJE010000043.1:0-14556 GCA_035716845.1 Burkholderiaceae bacterium | reverse complement strand
CTCGTGGTGCCCTACACGCTGGACTGCAACGACATGCGCTTCGCGCTGCCGCAGGGCTACTCGCACGGCGACGAATTCTTCGAGTACCTGCGCGACGCCTTCGACGTGCACCATGCCGAAGGCGCCGAGCGCCCGTCGATGATGTCGGTGGGCATGCACTGCCGCCTGCTCGGCCGGCCCGGCCGCTTCCGCGCCTTCCAGCGCTTCCTCGACCACGTGGCGCGCCACGAGGGCGTATGGATCGCGCGCCGCATCGACATCGCGCGCCACTGGCGTGCCACCCACCCTTTCGACCCCGCCACCGCCTTCGTGTGGGAATGACCGCCGGGAGAACCCCTTGCCCCTCACTCTTCAACAACTCAACGCCGCCACGCAGGCCGAGTTCACCGCTCTGCTCGACGGCAGCTACGAGCACTCGCCGTGGATCGCCGAGCGCGCCTGGTCGCGCCGCCCCTTCAAGTCGGTGGCCCACCTGCAGCACGCGATGGTCGAGGTGCTGCGCGACGCCGGACGCGATGCGCAGCTCATGCTGATCCGCGCCCACCCCGAGCTGGCCGGCAAGGCCATGGTGAGCCGGACGCTGACGACCGAGAGCACGCACGAGCAGGGCAAGGCCGGCCTCACCGACTGCACGCCCGCGGAGTTCGCGCGCATCCAGCAGCTCAACGCCGACTACAACGCCAAGTTCGGCTGGCCCTTCATCCTCGCCGTGCGCGGGCCGCGCGGCAGCGGGCTCACGCGCCACCAGATCATCGAGGCCTTCGCGCGGCGCCTCGACAACCCGGCCGACTTCGAGTTCGCCGAGTGCCTGCGCAACATCCACCGCATCGTCGAGATGCGGCTGCACGACAAGTTCGGCCTCGAGCCGGTGCTCGGCCAGCAGGCCTGGGACTGCGCCGAGCGCCTGGCCACCTGGAGCGACCCGCCGTGGTCCGAGCGCGGCGAGCTCACCGTCACCTACCTCACCGAGGCTCACCGCGCCTGCCAGCGCCAGCTCGTGCGCTGGATGCGCGAGTGCGGTTTCGACGAGGTGCGCATCGATGCGGTGGGCAATGTCGTGGGCGTCTATCACGGGCAGGACCCGAAGGCCCGGCGCCTGCTCACGGGCAGCCACTTCGACACCGTGCGCAACGGCGGACGCTTCGACGGGCGGCTGGGCATCTTCGTGCCGCTGGTCGCCGTGCGCGAGCTGCACCGTGCCGGCCGCCGCCTGCCCTTCGGCCTCGAGGTGGTGGGCTTCGCGGAGGAGGAAGGGCAGCGCTACAAGGCCACCTTCCTCGGCTCGGGCGCCCTCACCGGGCATTTCGATGCGGCCTGGCTCGACCAGACCGACGCCGAGGGCGTCACGATGCGCGCGGCCATGCGCACGGCCGGCCTGCCCGCCACGCTGGCGGCGATCCGCGCCGAGGCGCGCGATCCGGCGCGCTACCTGGGCTTCGTCGAGGTGCACATCGAGCAGGGCCCGGTGCTCAACGCACTGGACCTGCCGCTGGGCGTCGTCACCTCGATCAACGGCGGGCGCCGCTTCGTCGGCGAGGCCCACGGACTGGCCAGCCACGCCGGCACCACGCCGATGGCGATGCGCCACGACGCTGCCTGTGCGGTGGCCGAACTCGCCCTCTTCCTCGAGCGCCGCGCCGCCACGGTGCCCGACGTGGTCGGCACCGTGGGCCTGCTCGAGGTGCCCGGCGGCTCGATCAACGTGGTGCCCGGGCGCTGCCGCTTCTCGCTCGACATCCGCGCCACCACCGATGCGGCGCGCGACGCCTGCGTGGCCGACACGCTGGCCGAGGCCGAGCGCCTCGGCGCGCGCCGCGGCGTGCGCTTCGCGCTCGAGGAGACGATGCGCGCGGCCGCCGCGCCGAGCGATGCGGCGCTGCAGGCGCGCTGGGAGGCGGCGGTGGCCGCGCTGGGCCTGCCGGTGCACCGCATGCCCAGCGGCGCCGGCCACGACGCGATGAAGCTCGCCGAGGTGATGCCGCAGGCCATGCTGTTCGTGCGCGGCGAGAACGCCGGCATCAGCCACAACCCGCTCGAATCGAGCACCGCGCACGACTGCGATCTCGCGGTGCGCGCCTTCCAACACCTGATCGAGAACCTGCCCGCATGAGCCCCGACTTCGCCGCCCTCGACGCCTGGATCGACGCCCACTTCGACGAGGAGGTGCATTTCCTGCAGGCCCTGGTGCGCGTGCCCACCGACACGCCGCCGGGAAACAACGCGCCGCACGCCGAGCGCACCGCCGAGCTGCTGGCCGCGATGGGCCTCGCGGCCGAGAAGCATCCGGTGCCCGCCGACGAGGTGCGTGCCGGAGGGCTGGAGTCGATCACCAACCTGATCGTGCGGCGCCGCTTCGGCGACGGCGGGCCGACCATCGCGCTCAACGCCCACGGCGACGTGGTGCCGCCCGGCGACGGCTGGACCCATGGCCCGTACAGCGCCGACATCGCCGACGGCCGCCTCTACGGCCGCGCCGCGGCCGTCAGCAAGAGCGACTTCGCGACCTACACCTTCGCACTGCGCGCGCTCGAGGCGGTGGTGCGGCCGGCGCGCGGCGCGGTGGAATTGCACTTCACCTACGACGAGGAGTTCGGCGGCGAGCTGGGCCCGGGCTGGCTGCTCGCGCGCGGGCTGACCAAGCCCGACCTGCTGATCGCCGCGGGCTTCGGCTACCAGATCGTCACCGCGCACAACGGCTGCCTGCAACTCGAGGTGACGCTGCACGGCCTGGCCTCGCACGCGGCCTACCCGAGCACCGGCGTCGACGCGCTGCAGGCCGCCAACGCCCTGCTCTCGGCGCTCTACGCGCACAACGCCGTGCTGCGCGAGCGCCGCTCGGCGGTGGCCGGCATCACCCATCCCTACCTGAACGTCGGGCGCATCGAGGGCGGCAGCAACACCAACGTGGTGCCCGGCAAGGTGGTGCTCAAGCTCGACCGTCGCATGATCCCCGAGGAGGACGCCACGGCCGTCGAGGCCGAGGTGCGCGCGCTGATCGAGGGCGCCGTCGCCGCGCACGATGCGCGCGTGAAGGTCGAGATCAGGCGCCTGCTGCTGGCGCGGGCGCTGCAGCCGCAGGCGGGCAACGCGGCGCTGGTGGACGCGCTGCAACGCCACGCCACGGCCGTGCTGGGCGAGACGCCGCCGGTGCTGGGCACGCCGCTGTACACCGACGTGCGCCTGTACGGCGAGCGCGGCGTGCCGGCGGTGATCTATGGCGCCGGCCCGCGCACCGTGCTCGAGAGCAATGCCAAGCGCGCCGACGAGCACCTCGTGCTGGAGGACCTGCGCCGCGCCACCAAGGTGGTCGCGCGCACGCTGGCCGAGCTGCTGACCGGCTGATTCAGGCGCCGCTGCGGCCGGCAGGCAGCACCTCGTCGATCGCCTGCTGCAACTGCGCGCGCTCGACCGGCTTGCCGACAAAGCCGTTCATCCCTGCCTCGACGCAGGCGGCCCGGTCGTCGTTGAGCACCGCGGCGGTCATCGCCACCACCGGCACGCTGCCCGCCTGACCGCCGATCGCGCGGATCGCACGCGTGGCGTCCAGCCCGTTCATCACGGGCATGTGGACATCCATCAGCACCAGGTCGTAGGTCACGGCCTGCACCCGGCGCACGGCATCCACGCCGTCGCGAACCATGTCGGCGCGGTGCCCCATGCGCTCCAGCATGGTGCGGATCAGCAACTGGTTGACGTCGTTGTCCTCGGCCACCAGCACGCGCAGACCCTGCCGGGCCGCCGATGTGCCGGCATCGGTGCGCACGCGTGCCGTGGCGTCGGGCCCATCGCCCGAGTCCCTCCGGTCCGTCATTTGTGCTGGTCGGATTTAGAAATCATTCGACGTTAGTCGATCGCCCTGCGCCCGACCACCGGAGAAACGCGCGCCCCTGCCGGACGCAGCCGCGGGGCATGCCTGCGCGCCCCGACAGCGTTGGGCATGCCGCTTGCTGGTGTTCTGGCAGTCCCGAATGTGCGTGCGGCGGCCTGCCGCGAGAATGCCGCGACCTCGTCGTTCCACCCTCCGCCTCGAAAGCGCCCCATGACCACCGGCTTCCTCTCATCGTCTCGACGTTTCTGGCTGCGCATGGCCTGGCTTGGCCTGGCCGCCACTGCCAGCGCCACGGCGCTCGCCCAGACGCCGATCAAGTTCCAGCTCGACTGGCGCTTCGAGGGCCCCGCAGCCCTGTTCCTCGGCGCCGAGGCCAAGGGCTACTACAAGGCCGCGGGCCTGGCGGTGACCATCGACGCCGGCAACGGCTCGGGCGGCACCGTGCAGCGCGTGGCCAGCGGCACCTACGACATGGGCTTCGCCGACCTGGCCGCGCTGATGGAGTTCCACGCCAACAACCCCGACGCGCCGAACAAGCCGGTGGCGGTGATGATGGTCTACAACAACACGCCGGCGGCGGTGCTGGCGCTGAAGAAGAGCGGCATCAAGGCGCCGGCGGACCTTTCCGGCAAGAAGCTGGGCGCGCCGGTGTTCGACGCCGGCCGGCGCGGCTTCCCGATCTTCGCCAAGGCCAACCAGGTCCAGAACGTCACCTGGACCAGCATGGACCCGCCGCTGCGCGAGACGATGCTGGCGCGCGGCGACGTCGACGCGATCACCGGCTTCTCGTTCACCTCGCTGCTCAACCTGGAGGCGCGCAACGTCAAGGCCGAGGACGTCGTGATCCTGCCCTACGCGCAGCACGGCGTGAAGCTGTACGGCAACGTCGTGATCGCCAGCCCCAGGCTGCTCAAGGAGCAGCCGCAGGCGGTCAAGGCCTTCCTCGCGGCCTTTGCCAAGGGCGCCAAGGAGGTGATGGCCAACCCGGACGCGGCCATCGACACCGTGAAGGCGCGCGACGGCATCATCAACGTCGAGCTCGAGAAGCGCCGCCTGCGCATGGCCATCGACGCCGTGGTCGCCAGCCCCGACGCGCGCGCCGAGGGCTTCGGCCAGGTGGTGCCGGCGCGCCTGGCGCTGATGGCCTCGCAGGTGAGCGACGCGTTCGGCACCAAGACGCGCGTCGACGCCAACGCCGTGTGGACCGACGCCTACCTGCCGCCCAGGGCCGAGCTCAACATCCTGCCGCCGGCGAGGAAGTAGGCGTGCGGGCCGAGCGCCGGGCCGGCGAGAGCGCTCCGGGCCGCTCCCAAGCGCTCGCCCCGGAGCGCGCAGCGCGAAGGGCGGTCCAATGAGCTTCTTCGTCGAGTTCAAGAACGTCTGGCTGGCCTACAACGAGGAGCTGCTGGCGCAGGGGCACTTCGCGGTCGAGGACATCTCGCTGGCGCTGTCGCGCGGCGAGTTCGCCGCCATCGTCGGCCCCTCGGGTTGCGGCAAGTCCACCTTCATGAAGCTGGCCACCGGGCTCAAGCGGCCGAGCCGCGGCAGCATCGCGGTGGACGGCCGCCCGGTGACCGGTCCGCTCAAGATCAGCGGCATGGCCTTCCAGGCGCCCAGCCTGCTGCCTTGGCGCACCACGCTGGACAACGTGCTGCTGCCGCTGGAGATCGTCGAGCCCTACCGCTCGAGCTTCAAGGCGAAGCGGGCGGAGTACGCCGAGCGCGCGATGCAGCTGCTGCACAGCGTGGGGCTGGCCGGCTACGAGCGCAAGTACCCCTGGCAGCTCTCCGGCGGCATGCAGCAGCGCGCCAGCATCTGCCGCGCGCTGGTGCACGAACCGCAGCTGCTGCTGCTCGACGAGCCCTTCGGCGCGCTCGACGCGTTCACGCGCGAGGAGCTGTGGTGCACCTTGCGCGACCTGCACGCGGCGCAGCGCTTCAACGTCATCCTCGTCACGCACGACCTGCGCGAGAGCGTGTTCCTGGCCGACACCGTCTACGTGATGAGCAAGGGGCCGGGCCGCTTCGTGGTGCGGCGCGAGATCGACCTGCCGCGCCCGCGCGACCTCGAGCTCACCTACACGCCCGAGTTCACCGACCTCGTGCACGAGCTGCGCGGGCACATCGGCGCCGGGCGGCGCCCGGGTGTCGAGGTGGCCCCATGACGCGCCAGCAGCTCGAACGCGGCTCGCCGCTCATCGTGCTCGCGGCGGTTCTGCTGCTGTGGGAGGGCGCGGTGCGGCTGCTGCAGGTGCCGGACTACCTGTTCCCGGCGCCCTGGGCCATCGCGCGCGAGTTCGTCGCCTTCAAGGGCGCACTGCTCGAGGCGGCGTGGAAGACCTTCTGGGTCACGATGCTCGGTTTCGGGCTGTCGATCGCGGTCGGCGTGCTGCTGGGCTTCCTGATCGGCAGCGCGCGCCTGGCCTACACGGCGCTGTACCCGCTGATGGTGGCCTTCAACGCGGTGCCCAAGGCGGCCATCGTGCCCATCCTCGTGGTGTGGTTCGGCATCGGGCTGGGGCCGGGCATCCTGACCGCGTTCCTGATCTCGTTCTTCCCGATCACCGTCAACATCGCCACCGGGCTGGCCACGCTCGAGCCCGAGCTCGAGGACGTGCTGCGCGTGCTCGGCGCGCGGCGCTGGGACGTGCTGGTCAAGGTCGGGCTGCCGCGCTCGCTGCCCTACTTCTACGCCTCGCTCAAGGTGGCCATCACGCTGGCCTTCGTCGGCACCGTGCTGGCCGAGATGACCGCCGGCGACTCGGGCATCGGCTACCTGATCAACTCGGCCGGCAGCCAGCAGCGCATTCCGCTGGCCTTTGCCGGCCTGGTCACCATCGGCGTGATGGCGATGGCGATGTACGAGCTGTTCTCCTGGATCGAGAAGCGCACCACGGCCTGGGCGCACCGCGGCTCGCACGCCGCATGACCGCCGCCGGCGCGCAGCCGTCCCACAAGGCCTGGCACGGCCATCTCGCGCTGCGCTATCGACGCGACGAGCAGGGGCGCTGCGTCGCCCAGGACGCGCACAGCGGCCCCTTGCGCGTGCTCAAGGCCCTGTACCCGGAGGGGCCCGCGGTGTGCCACCACGTGCTGGTGCACCCGCCCGGCGGCGTGGCCGGCGGCGACGAGCTCGAGATCGACCTGCTCGCCGCCGCGGGCAGCCATGCGCTGGTGACGACACCGGGCGCCACGCGCTTCTACCGCAGCGACGGCGCCCCGGCGGCGCAGCGCGCGCGGCTGCACGTGCAGGCCGGCGCGCGGCTCGAGTGGCTGCCGCTGGAGGCCATCGCGTTCCCGGGATGCGAGGCCTCCAACGCGGTCGAACTGCGCATCGAGCGCGGCGGCGAGGCGATCGGCTGGGACCTGCTGGCCCTGGGCCTGCCCGCCACTGGCGCGCCCTTCGCGCAGGGCCGCTTCGTGCAGCAGCTGTCCTGGCCCGGCGTGTGGCTCGAGCGCGGCACGCTCGATGCACTGGACCGGCGCCTGCTGGACGGGCCGCTGGGCCTGGCCGGACGGCGCGTGCTGGCCTGCGCGTGGTGCGCCGCCGGTGCACCGTTCGAGGCCGCACGGCGCGAGAGCCTGCTGGAGGCGGCACGGGCAGTGGCGGTCGACGCGTCCGTGACTTGCGGTGCCACCTCGCCCGAACCCCGCCTGGTGCTGTGGCGCGCGCTCGGCGAGCGCGTCGAGCCGGTGTTCAACGCACTGGTCGCGCTGCGCGCGGCGTGGCGCGGCGCTGCCTGGTCGCTCGCCGCGCCGCTGCCGCGGGTCTGGCGCACCTGAAGCTCGACGTGACGGCCCGGCCGCGGGGACTGGGCAGAATCGGCGCATGGTGATGCCCGTCCCCCAACCCGACGACGACGACCGGCGTGCCGCCGCGCCCAGCGGACCGACACCCCCGGGCTCCCCGGTGCTCGACGCACTGCCGGTGGCCGTGGCGGTGTGGGACCGCGACAAGCGCAACGTCTATGCCAACGCGGCGATGAAGCAGTTGCTGGGGATGGCGAGCGAACTGCGCCCGGGCATCCACTTGCGCGACGCCATCGGCGCACGCGCGTACGAGGAAGGCATCCCCTACCGCGAGGCCGCACTGTCGGGCCAGCCGCAGGAGCACGTCACCCGCGTGGAGCGCTCCAGCGGCAGCCGCGAGCATCGCGTGAAGTACCTGCCGTGGCGCGACGCGACGGACCGCGTCGTCGGCTACGTGGCGATCGCCGAGGACGTCACCGCCGAGCGCAAGGCCCGCGACACGCGCCTCGCGCTCGAGGCCAGCGAGCGCCTGTACCGGGTGCTGTCGGATGCGTCGCCGCTCGGCGTCTACCACACCGACGCGGCCGGCCAGTGCACCTACACCAATCGGCGCTGGCACGAGATCTGCGGCTTGACGCTGCAGGAGAGCCTGGGCGACGGCTGGGTGCGCACGCTGCACCCGAGCGACCGCGACGCCGTATTCGAGCGCTGGCAGCACACGGCCGCCGCGGGCGGCCAGTTCTCGATGGAGTACAAGGTGCTGCGGCCCGACGGCACGGTGCGCAGCGTGCGCTCTCACGCCTGCGCGCTGACCGACGCGCAGGGGGCGATCGAGGGCTTCGTGGGCACCGTGGAGGACGTGACCGAGCTGCGCGAGGCCGACGCGCGCCGGCGCGAGTCCGAGGCGCATGCCAGCGAGCTCGACGCGTTGCTGGCCGAGCGCGAGGAGATGCTGCAAGTCCTCGCGCACGAGGTGCGGCAACCGCTGAACAATGCCTCGGCGGCACTGCAGAGCGCGGTGGCCCTGCTCGCCGAGCGCGGCGAGCAGGACGCCACGCAGCGCCTGGCGCGCGCACAGCTCGTGATGGGCATGGTGCTGTCGGGCATCGACAACACGCTCGCGGCATCGGCCCTGCTGGCGAGCAACGCGCGGCCGACGCTGGCCGATGTGGACATCGACACCCTGGTGGCCGTGACCGTGCGCGACCTGCCCACGGCCGACCGCGCGCGCGTGCGCGTCGAGCGCGCCACGCCCACACGCACCGCCACGCTCGACATGGGCCTGATGCGGCTGGCGTTGCGCAACGTGCTGGCCAACGCCGCGGAGCATTCGCCGCCCTGGTCGGTGGTCACGCTGCGCATCGCGGACAGCGACGAGCCGCTGGCCATCCTGTTCGACGTGATCGACGCGGGCAGCGGCATCGACCCGGCCGTGCTGCCGCGGCTGTTCGATCGGGGCACGCACGGGCGCAAGGCCAGCGGGCGCAGCGGGCACGGCCTGGGCCTGTACATCGTGCGGCGTGCGCTCGAGCTGCACGGGGGCCGCGCCGAGGTGCTCAGCACCGGACCCGGCGGCACCACGATCCGGCTCACCGTGAACCAGGGGGGCCTGGAGTGAGGGAACCCGCCCGCGCGCGCAAGCGCGAGGGTCGGCGCCTCACACGGCGGTCAGCGTCGCGCGGAACACGTAGCCCACGCGCGAGCGTGACTGCAGCGGCACCAGCAGCGGCGTCGCGCGCTCGATGCGCCGGCGCAGGCGGTAGATGGTGGCGTTGAGCGCCATGTCGTCGTGGTCGCCGGACTTGCCCAGGCCCTGGCGGATCGCCTCGCGCGTGACCACCTCGCCATGGGCCTGCACGAAACAGTCGAGCACGGCCACGTCGGCCTCGCTGAGCTGCACGCGCGCCGAATCGGGCGCGATGAGTTCGCGGTTGCGGTAGTCCAGGCGCCAGATGCCCTCGGCCACGCCCGAGCGCGCGGCGCGCCGGTGCACGGCCTTGATGGCGAGCACCACCTGCTCGAACTGCACCGGCTTGGCCAGGTACATGTCGGCGCCGGAGGTCATCACCGCATTGAAGGCCTCGGCGCCCAGCCGGCCCGACACGACGAGGATGCCCGAGTCGGTGCGCAGGCGCAGGATCTTGATCAGCTCCACGCCGTCGACGCCGGGCATCATCAGGTCGACGAGGTAGAAATCGTGGCCGTAGGCTCCGGGGTCGGCCAGCAGCGCATTGGCGTCGCGATAGGCGGTGACCGCCACGCCCATCTCCCGCAGGTGTTGGGCCAGGTAGTCCGAATATTCGGCGTCGTCGTCGATGAGGGCAAGCTTGGCAGGCAGCATGACGGACATTCTGGCGGCACCGGGCGCCGGCTGAAACCCAAATTCGACCGAGTTGTCCCTATATGCTGGGGGTTGCAGCGGCCGCCGCCTGCGGCTCAGATCGCCAGCCGCGCCTTGACGCCGTCGGCGGCCATGTCCGCGCCGCGCCCGCACATCACGACCTCGCCGCGCTCCATCAGCAGGTACCGGTCGGCCAGTTCGGCGGCGAAGTCGTAGTACTGCTCGACCAGCACGATGGCCATCGTGCGGCGTGCGGCCAGCAGACGGATCACGCGGCCGATCTCCTTGATGATGCTGGGCTGGATGCCCTCGGTGGGCTCGTCGAGCAGCAGCAGCTTCGGCCCCGCCGCCAGCGCGCGCGCGATCGCGAGCTGTTGCTGCTGCCCGCCCGACAGGTCGCCGCCGCGGCGCCCGATCATCTGCCGCAGCACCGGGAACAGCTCGAACAGCTCCGGCGGCAGCGGCGTGCCGCCGGGCCGCGCGGCCAGGCCCATGCGCAGGTTCTCCTCCACCGTCAGGCGGCCGAAGATCTCGCGCCCCTGCGGCACGAAGCCGATGCCGCGGCGCACACGCTCGTAGGGCGGGGCACCGGTGACGTCCGTGCCATCGAGCGCAATGCGGCCGGCACGCACCGGCACCACGCCCATCAGGCTCTTGAGCAGGGTGGTCTTGCCGACACCGTTGCGGCCCAGCACGACCGTCACCTCGCCCAGCGCCGCCTCGAACGAGACGTCGCGCAGGATGTGGCTGCCGCCGTAGTACTGGTTGACGCCGGCCACGGCGAGCAGGCTAGCGTCCAAGGTACACCTCCACCACCTGGGCGTTCGCCTGCACCTGGTCGAGCGTGCCTTCGGCCAGCACGCGGCCCTCGTGCAGCACGGTCACCTTCCTGTGGCCCTCGGTGAGCCGCGCCACGAAGCTCATGTCGTGCTCCACCACCACCAGCGAGTGCTCGCCCGCCAGGCTCAGGAACAGCTCGGCGGTGCGTTCGGTTTCCTCGTCGGTCATGCCGGCCACGGGCTCGTCGAGCAGCAGCAGCTTGGGGTCCTGCATCAGCAGCATGCCGATCTCCAGCCACTGCTTCTGGCCGTGGCTCAGCGCTGCGGCGGTGCGCTGCGCGTGCTCGCGCAGGTGGATGCGCTCGAGGACGGCGTCGATGCGCGCGCGCTGCGCGCCGCTCAGGCGCGCGAGGAGCGTGGCGCGCACGCGCCGGTCGGCCGCCAGCGCGAGCTCGAGGTTCTCGAACACGGTGAGGCGCTCGTACACCGTGGGCTTCTGGAACTTGCGGCCGATGCCGATCTGCGCGATCTCGGGCTCGGCAAGGCGCAGCAGGTCGACGGTGCTGCCGAACGAGATCTGGCCGGCGTCGGGCCGCGTCTTGCCGGTGATGCAGTCCATCATCGTCGTCTTGCCGGCGCCGTTGGGGCCGATGATGCAGCGCAGCTCGCCCACGTCGATGGCCAGCGACAGCCCGTCGAGCGCCCTGAAGCCGTCGAAACTCACGGTCACGTCGTCCAGGTACAGCGCCACGCCATGAGCGAAGTCGGGCTGGCCGTGGCGCAGCACGCGCCCGTAGGCGGCGCCGCGGTCGCCGGAGCGTGCGGCGGCCTCCTCGGCGGCGCGGCGCGCCATCGCCTCGCGGCGCCGGCTGCCCTCCTCCATCAGGTCGGGTGTCATGAGGCCTTGCTCCGCCGCAGCAGGCCGATCAACCCCCTTGGCCTGCGCAGCAGGCCGATCAACCCGTCCGGCAGGAACAGCGTCACCGCAATGAACAGCGCGCCCAGGAAGTAGAGCCAGAACTCCGGGAACGCCGCGGTGAACCAGCTCTTGGCGCCGTTGACGAAGAAGGCGCCGGCGATGGGGCCGATCAGCGTGCCGCGCCCGCCCACCGCGGCCCAGACCGCCATCTCGATCGAGGCCGCCGGGCTCATCTCGCTCGGGTTGATGATGCCCACCTGCGGCACGTACAGCGCGCCGGCCACCGCGCACATCACGGCCGACAGGGTCCAGATCGCGAGCTTGTAGGCCACCGGGTCGTAGCCGCTGAACATGACCCGGCTCTCGGCGTCGCGGATCGCCTGCAGCACGCGGCCGAAGGGGCTCGCGACGATGGCACGCGCCAGCACGAAGCAGCCGATCAGCACCAGGCCCGACAGCACTGCCAGCGCCACGCGCATCTGCGGCGTGGCGATGGGCAGGCCGACGATGCGCTTGAAGTCGGTGAAGCCGTTGTTGCCGCCGAAGCCCGTCTCGTTGCGGAAGAACAGCAGCATCGCGGCGAAGGTGAGCGCCTGCGTGATGATCGAGAGGTACACGCCCTTGATGCGCGAGCGGAACGCGAACCAGCCGAACACGAAGGCCAGCAGCCCAGGCACCAGCACCACCAGCAGCGCCTGTGCGACGAAGGAGTCCGACAGCGCCCAGTGCCAGGGGAGCTCCTTCCAGTTCAGGAACACCATGAAGTCGGGCAGGTCGGTGCGGTACTGGCCGTCGCGCCCGATCTGGCGCATCAGGTACATGCCCATCGCGTAGCCACCCAGCGCGAAGAACAGGCCGTGGCCGAGCGAGAGGATGCCGGTGTAGCCCCAGATCAGGTCCATCGCCAGCGCGCAGATCGCGTAGCACAGGATCTTGCCCGCCAGGCCGACGTAGAAGTCGCTCAGGTGCAGCGCGTGCCCCTCGGGCACGACGAGGTTGAACACCGGCAGGCCGACGGCGACGATGAGGATCGCGACCAGTACGCCCGCCCACCCCTGCCAGCCCAGCAGGCGCCGCGGATCCGGCTCCGCCGGGCCGCTGGCGACGCCCCCCTGGTGGGGAACGCCGAAGGCGCTACGAGGGGGGGTCATGCCTCTCGGCCCCTGAGGGCGAACAGCCCGGACGGCCGCTTCTGGATGAAGAGCACGATCAGCACCAGCACCATGATCTTGGCCAGCACCGCCCCCTGCCAGCCCTCGATCAGCTTGGTCAGCACGCCCAGGCCCATGCCGGCCACCACGGTGCCGGCAAGCTGGCCCACGCCGCCCAGCACCACGACCATGAACGAGTCGACGATGTAGCCCTGGCCGAGGTCGGGCCCGACGTTGCCGACCTGGCTGAGCGCGCAGCCCGCCAGCCCGGCGATGCCCGAGCCCAGCGCGAAGGCATAGGTGTCCACGCGCGCCGTGTCGACCCCCATGCAGGCAGCCATCGGCCGGTTCTGCGTCACGCCGCGCACGAACAGGCCCAGCCGCGTGCGCGCCAGCAGGAGCGCCATGCCCGCCAGCACCAGCGCGGCGAAGGCGAGGATGGCCAGGCGGTTGTAGGGCAGGGTCAGGTTGGGCAGCACCGCGATGCCGCCGGACAGCCACGACGGGTTCTCGACCGGCACGTTCTGCGCACCGAACAGCGAGCGCACCGCCTGCATCAGGATCAGGCTCAGGCCCCAGGTGGCCAGCAGCGTCTCGAGCGGCCGCCCGTAGAGCCAGCGGATCACCGTGCGCTCCATCGCCGCGCCCACCAGCGCCGCGGCCAGGAACGAGGCCGGCACGGCCGCCAGCACGTAGGCGTCGAAGGCGCCCGGCGCGTGCGCCCGGAACAGGTTCTGCACCACGTAGGCGGCGTAGGCGCCGATCATGATCAGCTCGCCGTGCGCCATGTTGATCACGCCCATCAGGCCGTAGGTGATGGCCAGGCCCAGCGCCGTGAGCAGCAGGATCGAGCCGAGCGAGACGCCGGTGAACACGAGGCCCAGGCGCTCGCCCCAGGCCAGGCGCGACTGCACCGCCTCCAGCGAGGCCGCGATCGCGGCCTGGACCGCCGGATCCGCCTCGACGCGCGCGCGCTCCAGCAGCAGCGAGCGCGTGGCCGGCGACGGGCTGCCGGCCAGGTCGCGCGCCGCCGCGAGGCGCTGCGACGGGTCGCCCGCGGCGACCTGCACCGCCGCACGCAGCTGGGCGAGCTGCGCGCGCAGTGCCGCGTCCGGCTCCGCGGCCAGCGCCTTGTCGATCAGGCCGAGCCTGTCGGCGCCGGCCTGGTCCTTCAGCGCGGCGATCGCCTTCGCGCGCAGCTCGCGCTCGGGCGCGAACAGTGCCAGCGCCGCCAGCGCGCCTTCGAGTTCGCGGCGCATGCGGTTGTTGTTCACCACGTCCTCGGCCTCGGGCGGCAACGTGGCGGGCGCGCCGCTCGCCGCCTCGACGGCCTCGCCGCCGCGCACCACGTAGGCGCGTCCGCCCGCCACCTTGACCTCGTCGGCCAGCAGCGCCTGCACGAAGGGCACCAGTGCCGCGTCGCCGGCGGCCACCGCCTCGTCCAGCGCGGCGATGCGCGCATCGCCGTCGCCGGCGGCGATGCGCGCCGCCTGCCCGGGCGTGAGCGCCAGCGCCGTGCCGACGAGCGCGAACAGCAGCGCCAGCAGCAGGGTGAGCGCGAACAGAAGGCCTCCCAGGAGGCCCTTCAGGCGAGACACCCGCCGCGCCCTACTTCTTGGCCGTCACGACCGGCTCGTCCTTCTTGCCCTTGTTCTCCGCGATGAAGGGGCTCCACGGCTGGGCCTTCACCGGGCCGGGCGTCTTCCACACCACGTTGAACTGGCCGTCGGCCTTGACCTCGCCGATGAACACGCTCTTGTGCAGGTGGTGGTTCTTCTCGTCCATCTT
>DASTJE010000042.1:0-13905 GCA_035716845.1 Burkholderiaceae bacterium | reverse complement strand
ACCTCGACCGCGAGGTGCATCAGCAGGGCGGCCTGCAGCGGCAAGGGCTTGTCCATGGGCGCAGTATCGCGGGCCGCGCCGCCACAAACGAACGGGGCCGGCATTTGCCGGCCCCTCGTCCCCCACGCTGGAGCCCCCTCGCGGAGGGGGCTGGGGGAGCACAGCGGACACCCGAAGGGTTGAGCCGCAGGCTCAACCCATGTGCAGCCCGCCGTTGCACGAGAACTCGGCGCCGGTGGTGAAGCCCGACTCCTCGCCTGCCAGCCACGCGACGATCGATCCGATCTCGTCGGGCGTGCCCAGGCGCTTGACCGGAATGGTCCCGACGATCTTCTCGAGGATCTCGGGCTTGATGGCGCGGACCATGTCGGTGCCGATGTAGCCCGGGCTCACGGTGTTGACGGTCACGCCCTTGCTGGCCAGCTCGAGTGCCAGCGCCATCGTGAAGCCGTGCATCCCCGCCTTGGCAGCGGAGTAGTTGGTCTGCCCGGCCTGGCCCTTCTCGCCGTTGACCGAGGCGATCTGGATGATGCGGCCCCAGCCCTTCTCGACCATGCCCGGCACCACCTGCTTGGTGACGTTGAACATGCTGTTGAGGTTGGTGTCGATCACCGCGTCCCAGTCCTCGCGCGTCATCTTGAGGAACATGCGGTCGCGCGTGATGCCGGCGTTGTTGACCAGCACGTCGATCGGGCCGTGCTCGGCCGTCGCCTTGGTGAACGCCGCCACCGTGCTGTCCCAGTCGGCCACGTTGCCCACCGAGGCGTGGAACGAGTAGCCGAGCGCCTTCTGCTCGTCGAGCCACTTGTTGAAGTCGCGGCTGGGGCCGCAACCGGCGATGACCTTGAAGCCTTCCTTGTGCAGGCGCTGGCAGATCGACGTGCCGATACCGCCCATGCCCCCCGTGACGTATGCGACCTTCTGTGCCATGTGCGTACTCCTGGTGTGTGCGTTGCGTAAATGTAAGCCCGGCGCGGCGCGTCAGGCCTTGACCTTGACATAGCGCCCCGGCGCCGGCTCGATCGCCTTGTGCCTGCGGTCGCCATAGCCCTTGGGCGCGGGGACCATCTTGCCGGCATGCGGTTTCAGCCAGGCGGTCCAGTCGGGCCACCAGCTGCCGGGCATCTCGCGGGCGCTGCCGAGCCAGTCGTCGGCGCTGCCGCCCAACTGGCCGTCGGCCCAGTAGTTGCGCTTCCTGGCGGCCGGCGGGTTGATCACGCCGGCGATGTGGCCCGAGGCACCCAGCACGAAGCGCGCCTTGCCCTTCATGACGCGGGTGTTCGCGAACGCAGCGTCCCACGGCACGATGTGGTCCTCGCGCGAGGCATAGACGTACACCGGCGCCTGGATCCTGCCCAGGTCCAGCTTCTCGCCGCACACCGTGAGCTTGCCGGGCTCGCGCAGTTCGTTCTGCAGATAGGTGTGGCGCAGGTACCAGCAGTACATCGGACCCGGCAGGTTGGTGGAATCGCCGTTCCAGTACAGCAGGTCGAAGGGCGGCGGCTTGTCGCCCTTCAGGTAGTTGCCCACCACGTAGTTCCACACCAGGTCGTTGGGGCGCAGGAAGCTGAAGGTGGTGGCCAGCTCCTTGCCCTTGAGCAGGCCCGGCCCCTTCGGCGCCTGCTCGCCGAGCGTGACCTCGCGCAACTGCACCGAGGCCTCGTCGACGAACACGTCGAGGATGCCGGTGTTGGAGAAGTCCAGCAGCGTGGTCAGCAGCGTCACGCTGGCCGCCGGCTGTTCGCCGCGCGCGGCCAGCACGCCCAGCGCCGTGGCCAGGATGGTGCCGCCGACGCAGAAGCCGAGCGTGTCGATCTGCTCCTGGCCGCCGATGGCCTGCACCTCGCGGATGGCGCGGATCGCAGCGTCCTCGATGTAGTCGTCCCAGGTCTTGGCCGCGAGGCTCTGGTCCGGGTTGCGCCAGCTGACGACGAACAGGCGGTGGCCCTGCTGCACCGTGTACCGGATCAGCGAGTTGTCCGGCTGCAGGTCCATGATGTAGTACTTGTTGATGCACGGCGGTACGAACAGCATCGGACGCTCGTGCACCTTGGGCGTGAGCGGCTTGTACTCGATGAGCTGGAACAGCTCGTTCTCGTACACCACTGCGCCCTCGGTCGTGGCCACGTTGCGCCCGACCTCGAAAACGCTCTCGTCGGTCTGCGAGACATGGCCCTGCTGGATATCGGCCAGCAGCTGCGCCATGCCCTGCGCGATCGACTCGCCCTGGGTCTCGAGCGCCTTGCGCTGCGCCTCCGGGTTGAGCGCCAGGTAGTTGCTCGGGCTCGCGGCATCGATCCACTGCTGCACCGCGAAGCGCACGCGCGCGCGGGTCTTGGCGTCGCCCTCGAGCGACTCGGCCATCTTCATCAGCGTGCGCGCGTTGAGCAGGTAGCTCTGCGCGGTGAAGGCGGCCACCGGATTGGCGGCCCAGTCGCCGGCGGCGAAGCGCCGGTCGCGCAGCGGCTCGGCGGCCTTCTGCTGGCCCCCGAGGCGCTCGAGCGTGGCGTTCCACAGCGCGCTGGCGTCCTTGACGTACTCGGACTGCAGGCTCGACAGCGCGCCTGCGGGCAAGGTCAGCCCGGCCATCGACTGCCACATCTGCCCGACGGCGTGACCGAAGGCCTGCGGGTCGGCCGGTGCCGCCTCGGATGTCGGGGCCTTGCGGCTCTTGCTCATGGATTCGCCTCTCCTTGCCAGGGGTTGCGGCGCGGCCCGGACAATGCCCGCGTCGCCGATGCGCCTCGGTGCGCGATGATCGCATCGCC
This sequence comes from Burkholderiaceae bacterium, assembly GCA_035716845.1. GTDB lineage: Bacteria > Pseudomonadota > Gammaproteobacteria > Burkholderiales > Burkholderiaceae_C > CADEEN01. The sequence continues at coordinate 11,137 of DASTJE010000042.1, read as the reverse complement.
TCCCTGCGCGTGGCTTACGCAGGAATCCCTAACCATGATGCTGCCGATCGTGGCCGTCGCCTGGATCTACGTCGTGCTGATGGCGGCGCTGGTGGAGTGGCTGTCGCCCGGCGGCAGCGGGCTCGGCGCGTTCTTCACGCTCGTCGGCTGGGGCGTGCTGCCGCTGGTCATCGTGCTCTACGTCCTCGGCACGCCGGCTCGGCGACGCGCGCGCCGGGCGCGCGAGGCGGCGACGTCAGCGCAGCCAGACCGCGGCGGCCATGCGTCCGGTGACGCGGTCGCGCCGGAACGAGAAGAAGCGTGACGCGTCCTCGACGGTGCACCAGCTCCCGCCGCTGATGCGCGCGACGCCCCGCGCCTGCAGCCGGTCGCGGGCCAGTGACGCCAGGTCGGCCCGCCATGCGCGGCTGCCGTCGACGCGCGCGCGGGCGACGAAACGATCGCCGGGCGCATCCAGCCGGGCACCGAAGGCGGCCAGCACGTCGGCGCCGACCTCGAAGTGGCGCGGCCCGATGCACGGCCCCAGCCAGGCGACGAGGTCGCCCGGTGCGCAGCCGGCGGCGGCGCACAGCGCATCCACCGTCGCCTCCAGCACGCCGCCGGCCAGCCCGCGCCAACCCGCGTGGGCGGCCCCGACGCCACGTCCGCGCGGTGCGGCAAACAGCACCGGCAGGCAGTCCGCCACGGCCACGGTGCAGGCCACCCCGGGCTCGGTTGCAATGGCGGCATCCGCCGGTTCGGCGGGCACCGGCTCGCCCGGCCGCAGGTGCAGCACCCGGGCACCGTGGACCTGCACCAGCCAGTGCGCCGGCACGCCGAGCGCCGTCTCGAAGCGGCGCCGGTTCTCGGCCACGGCCCGCGGGTCGTCGCCGACGGCCGCACCCAGGTTCAGGCTGGCATAGACCCCCTGGCTCACCCCTCCGGCGCGCGTGCTCGCCAGGGCGCCCACGCGCCCCGGGTCGACGCCCCAGTCCGGATCGATGGCGCCCGGCAACTCAGGCGGCATCGGGGCACTTCGACGGCTGCGTGCCGTCGAACGCCGGCAGCGTCATGCACGCGTCGAACACGGCCATCACGCGCGGCACGTGGTCGAGCCGGCAATCGAGCCGGCGCGCATTGAAGATCTGCGGCACCAGCGTGATGTCGGCCAGCGTCGGCGTGTCGCCGTGGCAGAAGCGGCCGGTGCGCGGATCGGCGAGCTGCCGCTCCAGCGTCTCGAGCCCGGTCTCGACCCAGTGGCGGTACCAGCGGTTCTTGTCGTCCTCGCTCACCTTGAGGTCGTTCACCAGGTAGCGCAGCACGCGCAGGTTGTTCAGGGGGTGGATCTCGCAGGCGACGTCGTAGGCCAACGCGCGCACGCGCGCACGACCCAGCGCATCGGCCGGCAGCAGCGGCGGCTCCGGGTGCGTTTCGTCCAGGTACTCGATGATGGCCAGCGATTGCGTCAGCACGTGCTCGCCGTCCTTGAGCAGGGGCACCAGTCGCGCCGCGGACACGGCGGCGTAGGACTCCGCGAACTGCTCGTTCTTCACCAGATGGACCGGTCGGTACTCGTAGTCCAGCCCCTTGAGGGCCAGCGCGATGCGCACCCGGTAGGAGGCCGAGGAGCGGAAGTAGTTGAAGAGCTGCATGGCGGCGCGGCAAACGGAGGCGCCGCCATGATGCCACCGCTACACTGGGCCGCCATGCTCCTGTCCCAACGCGAGCGCATCCGTTTCTGCCGCGCCTGCGGCGCGTCCGTGCAGTACCGCGTGCCGCCCGACGACAACCGCGAGCGGGCCGTCTGCCCGGCCTGCGGACTGATCCATTACGAGAATCCGCTCAACGTGGTGGGCACCGTGCCCGTGTGGCAGGACAAGGTGCTGCTGTGCCGGAGGGCGATCGAGCCGCGCCGCGGCCTGTGGACATTGCCGGCCGGGTTTCTCGAGCTCGGCGAGAGCACGGCCGAGGGCGCGCTGCGCGAAACCCTGGAGGAGGCGGGCGCGCAGATCGAGCTCGGGCCGCTGTTCGCGGTGCTGAACGTCGTGCGCGTGGGCCAGGTGCACCTGTTCTACCGGGCGACCATGAACTCGCCGCACCTCGACCCGGGCAGCGAGACGCTCGAAGCGCGATTGTTCGCCGAGGACGAGGTGCCGTGGGACGAGATCGCGTTCCGAACCGTGCGTGAAACACTCGCGGCGTACTTCAGGGATCGGCAGCACCGTCAATTCGGGCTGCACTGTGCCGATATCGGCTGAGCCGCCATGAACGCCCCGCCCGACACGCCCCGCCTGCGCGAGGACCTGATCCAGCCCGATCCGCTGCTCGACTGTCTGGTCGAGGTGTGCCGCCTGCATGGCCAGGGCGCCACCCGCGCCGCACTGGCGGCCGGGCTGCCGCTGGTGCAGGGGCGCCTCAGCCTGGCGCTGGCCGAGCGCGCGGCCGCGCGCGTGGGCATGGCCACGCGGCTGCAGCGCGTCGCCCTCGAGCGCATCGACGCGGCGACGCTGCCGGTGATCCTGCTGCTGGCCGGCCAGGAGGCCGCCGTCCTGCTGGGCTGGGACGCCACCGGCCAGGCGCGGCTGCTGCTGCCGGCCACCGGCCAGGGCGAGGTGCTGCTCGACTCGGCCGAGCTGGCGCGGCGCTATGGCGGCGTGGCACTGTTCGTGCGGCCGCGCTTTCGCGTCGATGGGCGTACGGCCTCGGCCCGGGCGCCGCGCCCGGGGCACTGGTTCTGGAGCGCCCTGCTGGCGCAGCGTTTCGTCTACCGCGACGTGCTCGCCGCCGCCGCGCTGGTCAACCTGTTCGCGCTCGCGTTCCCGATCTTCGCGATGAACGTGTACGACCGCGTGGTGCCCAACCGGGCCATCGAGACCTTGTGGGCCATGGCGGTGGGCATCGTGCTGGTGCTGTGCGCCGACTGGTGGATGCGCTCGCTGCGCAGCCGCTTCGTCGACGAGGCCAGCGCACGCATCGACGTCGAGCTGTCGGCCACGCTGATGGAGCGCGTGCTCGGGCTGCGCCTGGAGCACCGCCCCGAGTCGGTGGGCTCCTTCGCCAGCCACATGCGCGGCTTCGAGCAGGTGCGCGACTTCATCGCCGCGTCGACGGTCACCGCGCTGATCGACCTGCCGTTCGCGGCGCTGTTCGTGCTGGTGATCGTGTGGCTGTCGCCGTGGCTGGCGCTGCCGGTGGTGGCGGCGTTCGGCGTGATCGTCGTCGTCGGCTGGGTGCTGCAGCACCGCCTGCACCAGCTGGCCGAGACCAGCTGGCAGGCCTCGGCGCAGCGCAACGCCACCCTCATCGAGGCCCTCACCGCGCTGGAGACCATCAAGGCCCAGGGCGCCGAGGGCACCATCCAGGGCCGCTGGGAGCGCGCCAACCTGTTCCTCGCGCGCACCAACGTGCGCATGCGTGCCCTCACCGCATCGGCGCTGTACGGCACCACCTGGCTGACGCAGATCGCCAGCGTCGCGGTGGTGGTCATCGGCGTGTACCTGATCGGCGAACGCCAGCTCACGATGGGCGCACTGATTGCCGCAGGCATGCTGGCCGGCCGCGCGCTGGCACCGGCCGGCCAGGTCGTCGGCCTGCTGATGCAGGTGCAGGGCGCGCGCACCGCGCTGGAGTCGCTCGACCGCCTGATGGCCAAGCCGGTCGAACGCCCGGACGCCAGCACCGGCGCGCCGCCCTTCCTGCAACGGCGCGACCTGCGCGGCGAGATCGAACTGCGGCAGCTGCGCTTCGCCTACCCGGCCCGGCCCGACGAGGGGGCCGGCGCGGTGCTCGACGACGTGAGCCTGCGCATCGCGCCGGGCGAGCACGTGGCCCTGATCGGCCGTGTCGGCTCGGGCAAGTCGACGCTGCAGCGGCTGGTGATGGGCCTGTACCAGCCCACCAGCGGGGCGGTGCTGCTCGACGGCATCGACGTGCGCCAGCTCGACCCCGCCGACGTGCGGCGCAACATCGGCCACGTGGCGCAGGACGTGCTCCTGTTCCAGGGCTCGCTGCGCGACAACATCGCCTTCGGCCTGCCCCATGCGGACGATGCGGCCATCGCGGCGGCGGCGGACGTCGCGGGGCTCGCCGAGTTCGTCAACCGCCATCCGCGCGGCTTCGGCCTGCCGGTGGGCGAGCGCGGCGAACTGCTGTCGGGCGGCCAGCGCCAGGCGGTGGGCATCGCGCGCGCCGTGCTGCACAACGCGCCCTTGCTGCTGCTGGACGAACCCACCAGCGCGATGGACTTCTCCACCGAGGCGCAGGTCACGCAGCGCCTGGCGGCCTTCGCGCGCGGCAAGACGGTGCTGCTGGTCACGCACCGCACCTCGCTGCTGGCGATGGTCGAGCGCGTGATCGTGATCGACCACGGTCGCGTGGTGGCCGACGGCCCGCGCGAGCGCATCATGGAAGCGCTGCAGAGCGGGCGCATCGCCAAGGCGGGCTGAGCATGACGATCCTGCGCGCCCTCGGCCACGGCCTGTACACACTGCTCGAGGCGCTGCGGCGCGCCCTCGATCCGCTGACGCGGCGCTGGCTGGGCCGGCCGCTGGACGACGCGGCGGCGGCCGATGCCGGCGTGGCGCCCTTCGAACGCGAGGCTGATGAACTGATCACCCGCGAGCGCACCCACCGCGCGCAGGCGATCGTGCGTGCCGCGGTGACGGTCGTGCTGCTGCTGCTCGTGTGGGCGGCACTGGCACGGGTGGACGAGGTCACGCGCGGCGATGCGCGCGTCGTGCCCTCGCGCCAGCTGCAGGTGCTGCAGTCGCTCGACGGCGGCGTGGTGGCCGAGATCGCCGTGCGCGAGGGCCAGGTGGTCGAGGCCGGCCAGTTGCTGCTGCGCATCGAGGAGACGCGCGCCAGTGCCGGCGTGCGCGAGAGCGCCGCCACCGGCATTGCGCTGCGCGCGCGTGCGGCGCGCCTGCGCGCGCTGGCCGAGGGCAGCGCGTTCGCACCGCCCGATGCGCGCGACGACGAGGAGCGCCGCATCGTCGAGGAGGAGCTGCGCCTGTACACCTCGCGCCGCTCGGAACTCGACGCCCAGCAGTCGGTGCTGCGACAGCAGGCGGCCCAGCGCCAGCAGGAGATGAGCGAGGCGCAGGCCCGGCGCAGCGCCGCGCAACGCGGGCTCGAGCTGGCGCAGCAGGAACTGGCGCAGACACGGCCGCTGCTGGCCACCGGGGCCGTGTCGCAGGTGGACATCCTGCGCCTGGAGCGCGACATCACGCGCTACCGCGGCGAGATGGAGCAGGCCATGGCGCAGAGCGCGCGCGCGCAAGCGGCCATCGGCGAATCGCAGCGCAAGCAGCAGGAAAGCGAGCTGGCCTTCCGCAACGAGGCGCGGCGCGACATGGCCGAGGTGCTCGGCAAGCTCAACGCGCTCAACGAGGGTGCGGTGGCCCTGGCCGACAAGGTGAGCAAGGCCCAGGTGAAGAGCCCGGTGCGCGGCCGCGTGCAGCGCCTTCTCGCCAACACGGTGGGCGGCGTGGTGCAGCCCGGCAAGGACCTCGTCGAGATCGTGCCGCTGGACGACACCCTGGTGCTGGAGGCCCGCGTGGCGCCCAAGGACATCGCGTTCATCCGCCCGGGCCAGCCTGCCAGCGTCAAGTTCACGGCCTACGACTTCTCGATCTACGGCGCGCTCGACGCCACGGTGGAGAACATCAGCCCCGACACCGTGGTGGACGAACGCGGCAATGCCTTCTACCTGGTGCGCGTGCGCACCACGCGCAGCGGCTTCAACGACGCGCTGCCCATCATCCCCGGCATGACCGCCGAGGTGGATGTTCTGACAGGGCGCAAGAGCGTGCTGTCCTACCTGCTCAAGCCGGTGCTCAAGGCGCAGGCCTACGCCCTGCGCGAGCGCTGACCGGCAGCGCGCGGCCCCTTGCTCGGCGCCGCCCTCAAGATCGCGCGCCATGCGCCGATACCCGTCAGGTGGGACTGTGCCCGCACCGTGCGGCCGCGTCGCGGCAGCGTGACGAAACGTATCAAGCTGTGACGGACATCACGACGCCGGATTCGCACGCGGCACGCCGGGGTCGACGCGAACACTATCCTGCACGCGCGTGCGTTCTTCATGAGCGCACGCGCGCCGAACCTGCCCATCAGCCAACCTTGTCCGACCCGTGAGCACCAACATCATTCCCCCCCGCGGTATCGTCGTCAGCATCTGGGGCAAGGCCTACATCAAGGGCGCCGATGGCCAATGGCGACCGCTCAAGCTGGGCGAGATGGTGCGCCCCGGCGATGCGCTGCTCACCGAGCAGGACTCGATCGTCCTGATGACCGACGGCGCGGGCCAGGTCGGCCGCGCGCGGCTCGAGCCAGGTGCAGGCGGCGTGGACCGGGCGATTGCCGCGCTGGAATCGGGCGAGCGCGATGCCGCGCCGGCCGCCGGCCTGGCCGGTGGCGATGGCGGGGACCTGCAACCGGGCCTGCGCGTCATGCGCGTGGCCGAGATCGTCGACAGCGTCGACGCCGTGTCGATCGCGCCCACGGCCGCCGCGACGCAGGTGCCGACCACCCTCTCCGACCCGGACCCGCAGGCCAGCAGCACGGCCGTGAGCGCTCCGTCGAGCAGCATCGCCGCCCTCGAGGGCGGCGCGGCGGTCGCGCTCGGGCTGACGTCACCGTCGGGCAGCGGCCCGATCGTCGTCACGGTCACGCAGGTGCCGGTGGCCGGGCAGATCGTGACGGCCAGCGGCACCGTGGTGTCGGCCGGCGCGCAGCTGAGCGCGCAGGATCTGGCGGGCCTGCAATACCTGCCCCCTGCCGACTACGTGGCCGGCAGCCCGGTGGGCAGCTTCGCCTACACCGCCAGCAACGGCCAGAGCAGCAGCACGGGCAACGTCCTCGTGAGCCTCGGGGCGGTCAACGACGCCCCCGCCGTGGCGCCCGATGCCGCCAGCACCGTCGGCACCCTGCCGGTGACGGTGAACGTGCTGGCCAACGACAGCGACGTCGACGGCAACACGCTCAGTGTCTCGGGCGCCACCGTGCCGGCCGCCCAGGGCAGCGTGACCGTCAATCCCGACGGCAGCCTCACCTTCGTGCCGGCGGCAGGCGTCAGCGGGCCGGTCACGATCCAATACACCGTGTCGGATGGCAATGGCGGCAGCACCACGAGCGCCCTCGTGGTGACGGTGAGCGCGGCGCCCACCCTCACGCTCGATGCGCCGGCACTGACCAACGACACCACGCCGCTGATCACCGGCACCACGAACCTGCCGCCGGGGACCGTCGTCACGCTGACCGTCACCGACGCCAACGGCAACACGCAGACCGTCGCTGCCGTCGTCCTGGCCGACGGCAGCTTCGCCGCCAGCGTGCCCAACGCGCTGCCCGAGGGGCCCTACAGCGTGACGGCCACCGCCGGCAGCGGCAGCAGCACGACGGGCGCCACCGACGGCGGCAGCGTGGACGCCGCCGCCCCCACCATCACCGTGGCCGCGCCCGCCCTCGGCAACGACGCCACGCCGCTGATCTCCGGCAGCGCCGACGTGCCCGCCGGCTCGGCCGTGACGCTGACGGTGACCGGCTCGAACGGCGCCGTGCAAGCATTCACCGCCACCGTGCAAGCCGACGGCAGCTACGCCGCCGCCGTGCCCGGCGCCTTGAGCGACGGCCCCTTCAGCGTGACCGCTGTCGTCGCCGGGGCCAACGGCGCCCCTGCCACGGCCAGCACCTCAGGCGTGCTGGACACCACGCCGCCGCAACTCACGCTCGTGCTGGACAGCGTCACCGCGGACAACGCCGTGAGCGCCGGCGAGGCGGCCGGCATCGTGATCGTCACCGGGCGTGCCGGCGGCGACGTGACTGCCGGCGACATCGTCACCCTGGCGATCAACGGGAAGGTCTACAGCGGTGCGATCCAAGCCGACGGCCGCTTCAGCATTGCCGTGCCGGGCAGCGACCTCGCCGTCGATGCCGACCGCCGCATCGACGCCAGCATCACGTCGACCGACGCCGCCGGCAACGCCGGCACGCAGACGGCCGTCCAGCCCTACACCGTGGACCTGAGCGGACCGCCCAACACGCCCCCGCTGGCCAACGCCGACAGCCTCGCGGCCACCGAGGACACCGCGGTCACCTACGCCGCCGCGCAGCTCACCGGCAACGACACCGACGCCGAGGGCAACCCGCTCGTCATCGCCAGCGTCACCTCCGGCTCCGGCGGCACCGCCGTGCTCAACCCCGACGGCACGGTCACTTTCACACCCAACGCCCATTTCAACGGCAGCGCCGACTTCACCTACACCGTCACCGACGGCGCCCTCACGTCCAACACCGCCACGGTGTCGGTGAACGTGGCCGCCGTCAACGACGCGCCCACCCTGACCGTCACCGCCTCCTACGACTTCACCGAGGACAGCGGCACCGCCGTGGGCGCCATCGTCGCGTCCTACTCGACCTTTGACGAGGAAGGCAGCCCGGTCACCGTCACCCTGTCCGACACCACCCACTACGCGCTCGACGGCGCCGGCAACGTCACCCTCACCGCCGCCGGCCTGGCCCTGGTCAACAGCGGGGCGGACCTGCCCGCCTTCACCCTCACCCCCAGCGACGGCTCCACCAGCGGCAGCGCCGTCGCCGTCGATCCGGCCGTGGCCGCCGTCAACGACGCGCCCGTGGCCAACCCCGACAGCTTGGCGACTAGCGAAGACAGCAGCCTGACCATCGCCGCGGGCACGCTGCTCGTCAATGACACCGACGCCGACGGCAATCCGTTGAGCATCGTCGGCGTGCAGGCCGCCGTGAACGGCACGGTGGCGCTGGTCAACGGCGACGTGGTGTTCACGCCCGCCGCGAATTACAGCGGTCCCGCCAGCTTCACCTACACCATTTCCGATGGGCAAGGCGGCTTCAGCACCGCGACGGTCAACCTGACGGTGCTCGCGGTCAACGACGCGCCGGTCGCCTCCGGCAGTGCATTGACGACTGCCGAGGACACGCCACTGACGGTGAGCCTGATCGGCAGCGACATCGACGGCACGATCGCCAGCGTCGCGCTGACGACCCTGCCCGTGTCGGGCACGCTCTACCTGGCCGACGGCGTGACGCCTGTCCTCGCCGGCACCGCACTCACGCCGGCACAAGCCGCGACTTTGCTCTACGTGCCCGCGCCGAACGCCTCGGGCAGCTTCAGCCTGCGGTTCACGGTCACCGACGATGGCGGCCTGGTCTCGCCGGCGGCCACGACGACGATCACCGTGACCCCGGTCAATGACGCGCCGATCGCGGTGGCCGACTCGCGCACGGTCGCCGAGGGATCGACGTCGTCGCTGGTCAGCGTGCTGGCCAACGACAGCGACGTCGAGGGCTTGCCGCTGTCGGTGACGGCCTTCGCGGCCAGCGCCGTCGGCACGGCGGTCGTGGCCAACGGCAGCAACAGCATCACCACCGCGCTCGGCGGCACTGTGACGATGAACGCCGACGGCTCGTTCACGTACACCGCGCCCGTGGTCACGCACGACACGGCCAACACGCCTGTGATCGACAGCTTCGTGTACCGCGCCAGCGACGGCACGGACGCCAGCGCGTGGACCACGGTGACACTGAACCTGAACGACACGACACCGATCGCCACCAGCGAGAACGGCACCGTCGCGTGGAACACCACGCTTACAGGCAACATCCTCACCAACGACAGCGCAATCGACCAGCCCAAAGCGCTGCTCAGCGTCGCCGGCACGCCGATCGCGGCCACCGGTTCCACCTCGATCACCACCGCCAACGGCGTCCTCTCGATCGCTGCCGACGGCTCCTTCATCTACACCTCGACGCTGGCGGCCACCGCCACGGCCTCCGGCGGGGACGAAGCAACGTTCCGCAGCACGCTCGGCGGCCTGTGGGGGTTCGACAACGCGAACTGGTCCACCGGCAGCAACCTCAACCTCGGTGCGCTTGCCGTCCAGCCCGACCTCGTCAACTACCAAGGCGGCGCCAAGCCGGGCCTGACGGTCGGCAGCGGGGGCATCGAGTCGGGCGAGAGCCTGATCCTGCGCCTGCCGGAATCGACGACCAGCGCAACGCTCGCGCTGAACCAGCTCAACGCCTCGCAACCGACGGCCGCGTGGTCAGCCTACGACGCCGGCGGCGTGCTGGTTGCCAGCGGCACCTTCGGCCCCGGCCCAGCCAACGGATCGACATCGCTGCAGACGATCCTGACCGCAACCCCCTTCACCTACTTGCGTTTGAGCAATGCGGGAAGCAGCGGCCAGGGCTTCCGCGTCGCAGCAGTCGAGTACGGCCTGCTGCCGGCCAACCATGTCGACGCGTTCAGCTACACGATGCGCGACGCCGACGGTGATACGTCGACGGCGACGTTCACGGTGCAACCGGGGACGACATCGATCTTCAACTTCCCACTGGCCAGCGGCGGCGCTCCGGTGGCCGTGGGCGAGTCGATCAACATGAGCGAGGACACCGTCTTTGTCGGCTCGGTGGCCGGCAACGACGTGCCTTCGACCGACGGCGGAAACCTGTGGACGGTGACCGGCGCACCGGCCAACGGCAGCCTGAGCTTCAACGTCGACGGCAGCTTCTCGTACGTGCCCGCGGCCGACTTCGTCGGCAGCGACAGTTTCAGCTACCGCATCAAGGACGCCGACGGATCGGTGTCGACCGCCACGGTGTCGATCACGGTTGCCGCGGTCAACGATGTGCCCGTCGTCCTTGCAGACAGCGCCACGGCCACAGAGGACACGCCTCTCACCATCAGCCCGGCCGCGCTGCTGGGCAACGACAGCGACGCCGATGCCGACACCCTGACCATCGTCTCGGTGCAAAACGCGGTCAACGGCACTGTTGCGCTGGTGGCGGGCAACATCGTCTTCACACCGGCAGCCGACTACAACGGCCCGGCAAGCTTCACCTATACGGTGAGCGACGGCCATGGCGGCACGGCGACGGCCACCGTGGACGTCACGGTCTCAGCGGTCAACGATGCCCCGGTCGCTCGCGACGACGCGCTCGCGACGAGCGAGGACAGCGCGCTGGTGATCTCTGCATCCACGCTGCTGGGCAACGACTCCGACGTCGAGGGCAACACCCTGACCATCGCTTCGGTCACTTCCGGCAGCGGCGGCACCGCGGTGCTCAACGCCGACGGCACGGTGACTTTCACGCCCAACGCCAACTTCAACGGCACGGCCGA
>DASTJE010000041.1:0-7909 GCA_035716845.1 Burkholderiaceae bacterium | reverse complement strand
CGCGGCACGTTGGCCGAGGCCATCGCGGTGATGAACTTGGCGCCGTGCTTGGCGATGCCCTCGCGCTCGACCGCCTGGCCGACCATGAAGCCGGAGACGTCGGCCACGAACAGCAATGGGATGTCGCGCTGGCAGGCCAGTTCGATGAAGTGCGCGCCCTTGACGGCGGCCTCGGAGAAGATGACACCGTTGTTGGCCAGGATGCCCACCTGGAAGCCCTTGATGCGCGCGAAGCCGCAAATCAGCGTGTCGCCGTACAGCGGCTTGAACTCCTGCAGTTCGCTGCCGTCGATCAGGCGGGCGATGACCTCGCGGTTGTCGGTGGGGTGGCGCGTGTCGGCGCTGACGATGCCGTAGATCTCGCGCGGGTCGTGCAGCGGCGGCCGCGCCGGGGCCACGTCCCAGCGCTGCCTGGGCGGCGTGCCGAGGTGGGCGACGAGGTCGCGCACGATCGCGATGGCGTGGCCGTCGTTCTCGGCCAGGTGGTCGGTGACGCCGCTGACACGGCTGTGCATCTCGCCACCGCCTAGCGTCTCGGCGTCGACCTCTTCCTTTGTGGCCGCGTACACCAGCTCAGGCCCGCCGAGGAACATCGCGCCTTGCTTGCGCACGATCACCGCGATGTCGCACAGCGCCGGCAGGTAGGCGCCGCCCGCGGTCGAAGGCCCATGCACGGTGGCGATCTGCGTGATGCCCTCGGCCGACATGCGGATCTGGTTGTAGAAGATCGAGCCGAACTGGCCGTCATCCGGGAAGATGTGCGCCTGCTCGGGCAGGTTGGCGCCGCCGGACTGGACCATCGTGATGCACGGCAGACGGTGCTGCCAGGCGAACATCTGCGCCCGCACGTGCTTCTTGGCGGTGATGCCGTAGTAGGTGGCGCCCTTCACGGTGGCGTCGTGGATCATCAGCATGCAGGGCCGGCCGCTGACCAGGCCCACGCCGGTGATGATGCTGCCGCCGGGCGGCACGCCCTCGTAAAGGCCGTCGCCGGCGAGCTGGCCGAATTCGAGGAAGGGCGAGCCGGGGTCCAGCACCGCCGCCAGCCGCTCGCGCGGCAGCAGCTGACCCCGCTGCTTGTGCAGGCGGCGCGCCTTCTCCGGCCCGCCGACCAGCGCCCGCGCGCGGCGGGCGTGCAGATCGGCAACCCGTGCGAGGTAGGCATCGCGGTTGCGCGCGAACGCCTCGTCGGTCGTCGATATGGAGGAAGGCATCACCGTCATGCCGACGGCCCGAAGTTCCTGCGCTGCAGTCGTCCGAACCGCTGCAGGTGGTGGTCGATGCCGCCATCGGCCTTCTCGAGCAGCGTCAGGCGGCGGAAGTAATGGCCGATGTCCAGTTCCTCGGTCATGCCCACGCCTCCGTGCAGCTGCACGCCCTGCTGGGCGACGAAGCGCGCGCGCTCGCCCACGGCCACCTTCGCCGCCGACGCCGCGCGGGCACGCTCGTCGGGTGCCGCATCGGCATGCAGCGCCGCCATCACGACCATCGAGCGCGACGCCTCGAGCGCCGCGAACATGTCCACCATGCGGTGCTGCAGCACCTGGAAGCTCGCCAAAGGCGCACCGAACTGCTTGCGCGTGGCCAGGTAGGCGCCGGTCTTGTGCAGCACCGCCGACATCGCGCCCAGCGCATCGGCACAGGCGGCGATGGTCGCGAGATCGACCGCGCGCTCCAGCGCGTCGAGGGCGCGCGCCGGCTCGCCCAGCAGCGCGCCTGCGTCGACCTGCGCCGCGGTCAACCGCAACTCGCCGCTGCGCAGGCCGTCGTAGCGCGCATAGGCCACGATCTCCACGCCCTCGGTCGTGGCCGGCACGGCGAACAGCGCGATGCCGTCGCGACCCCCCGGCTGGCCGTCGATGCGGGCGCTGACGATCACCGTGCCGGCCCAGGGCAGCCCGACGACGCCGGTCTTGCGGCCGTCGAGCACCCAGCCGCTGCCCTGTCGCCTTGCACGTGTCTCGACCCATTCGAGCGCGGGGCCGGACTCGGCCTCGGTGTACGCCAGCGCCAGATTGCTGCGGCCTTCCACCAGCGGCACCAGCAGCGCCCGCTGTTGCGCGCCGTCGGCCGCAGCGGCCACCGCCTGCGCCGCCAGCACGGTGGATGCGAGGTAGGGCTCGACGCACAGCGCCGCGCCCATCGCTTCGCACACCTGGATCAGCTCGGGCATGCCGCCGAAGCCGCCCACGGCTTCCGGCAGGGCCAGGCCGAGCCAGCCGAACTCGGCGAAGCGCGCCCAGTGCGCCGCGCCCCAGCCGCCGTCGGACGCCAGCGACCGCGCGCGCGCGTCGAAGCCATACTCGGCACGAAAGTATTTGTGCGCCGCCTCGCGCAGCATCTTCTGTTCGGGGGTGGGGTTCAGGTCCATGCGCAGGTTCTCCGTTCAGCGTGCGGCGCCGGCCAGCATGGACTTGGCCAGCACCGTCTTCTGCACCTCGTCGCTGCCGCCGTAGATGGTGCAGGCGCGCAGGAAGGCATAACGCTCCATCGAGTGGACATGCGCGGCCTCGGCCAAGGCGCCTTCGGGATGCCAGGGCCAGGCCTGCTCGGCGCCGATGTCGAGCGCCAGCTCGGACAGCGTCTGCTGCACGGCCGTGCCCATCAGCTTGAGCAGCGACGACTCCGGGCCCGGCGCCTTGCCCGCCGCGGTGGACGACAGCACACGCAGGTTGGTGTACTCGAGTGCCGTCAGGTCGATCTCGGCGCGCGCCAGCCGTGCCGCCATCCCCGGCTGGTCGATCAGGCGAGTGCCGGCCCAGCGGCGCTCGGCGGCCGAACGCAGCAGGTTGGCCATCGCCGCCTTCGACTCGGCCACGCCGGCGATGCTGGTGCGTTCGTGCGTGAGCAGGTACTTGGCGATCTCCCAGCCCTGCCCTTCTTGGCCGACCAGGTTGCTGCGCGGCACGCGCAGGTCGGCGAAGAAGACCTGGTTCAGATGGTGCTCGCCATCGATCGAGACGATCGGGCGCACCTCGATGCCCGGACGGTCCATTTCGATCAGCAGGAACGAGATGCCCTCCTGCTTCTTGCCGGTGTTGGCGGTGCGCACCAGGCAGAACATGTGGGTGGCCCAGTGCGCATAGGTGGTCCAGATCTTGGAGCCATTGATCACGTAGTCGTCACCGTCCGACACGGCGGTCGTCGCCAGGCTGGCCAGGTCCGATCCCGCGCCGGGCTCGGAATAGCCCTGGCACCACCAGTCCTCGCAGCGACGGATGCGCGGCAGGTAGCGCGCCTTCTGCGCGTCGCTGCCGAAGGCCATCAGCACCGGCCCCAGCATGATCACGCCCATCGACAGGCCCACCGGCGCGTTGGCGGCGGCGCGTTCCAGGTCGTACAGGTAGCGCTGGGTCGGCGTCCAACCCGGGCCGCCGTGTTCCTTCGGCCAGCCGACGACGAGAAAGCCCTGCTCGTCCAGGCGGCGCTGCCAATCCACGATCTCGTCGCGGGTCAGCATCTGGCCGCTTTCGACCTTGCGCCGCAAGACCTCCGGCGTGTTGGCCGCGAACCAGTCGCGCACGCCGCGCTGGAAGACGCGGTCCTCGTCACTGAACGTCAGATTCATGAACTGAACAACCTTTCATGCGCCGGTCGGGCTGGAACGGACCGGCGGAGCCGGCCGGGGGGTCGATCAGATCGAGACCCCGCCGCCGCAGATCAGCACCTGCCCGCTGATGTAGTTGGACTCCGGCGTGCACAGCAGGTACACCGAGCCTGCGGCCTCCTCGGGCGTGCCGCCGCGGCCCAGCGGGATGCCGCGCTCCATCATCGCCATCAGGTCCGGGTTGACGCCCACCTTGATCTGCCGGCCTTCGACGTCGATCGACGCGTTGCCGCCGGCGGTGGCCTCGGTGAGCCTGGTCTTGATCAGGCCGAAGGCCACCGCGTTGACGTTGACCTTGTAGCGGCCCCATTCCTTCGACAGCGCCTTGGTCAGGCCGATGATGCCGGCCTTGCCGGCCGAGTAGTTGGCCTGGCCGGCGTTGCCGCCGGTGCCGGCCACCGACGAGATGTTGACCACCTTGCGGAACACCTCCTTACCGGCATCGGCCTCGACCTTGGACTGGTGGCGGATGAAGTCCGCCGCCGCGCGCAGGATCTTGAACGGCGCCGTCAGGTGCACGTCGAGGATCGCGTGCCACTGTTCGTCGGTCATCTTCTGGACCACGTTGTCCCAGGTGTAGCCGGCGTTGTTGACGATGATGTCCAGGCCGCCGAAGCCGTCGATGGCGGTCTTGACGAACTTCTCGGCAAAGCCCTCGGCGGTGATGCTGCCGGGGCAGGCCAGGGCCTTTCCTCCCGCGGCCTTGATGGCAGCCACGGTCTCCTCGGCGGGGCCGGCGTCGAGGTCGTTGACCACGACCTTGGCGCCTTCACTGGCCAGCTTCATCGCGATGGCGCGGCCGATGCCGCGACCGGAGCCGGAAACGATGGCCACTTTGCCTTCGAGCTTCTTCATGGGTCTCTCCAAAAAAACGGAGCTGTGGTTCGGTGTGGGTACGGAATCAGTCCAGCGCAACGATGGCGTCGCCGCTGAGCGTGACCTGCTCGCCGTTGCGCGAGGCCGTCAGTTCGATGCGCGCGCAGGGGCGCCCGCGGTACTCGAGCTTCTCGACCACCTTGCCGCTGCACTGCACGCGATCGGCGACCTGGGTGATGGCGGCGAATCGCACGCCGTAGCTCAGCAGGCGGCTTTGCGGCACCCACTGCGTGAGCGCGCGCGCCAGGTAGGCCATCGACAGCATGCCGTGCGCAAACACGTCCTTCATGCCGGCCTTGCGCGCAAAGTCGAGGTCGATGTGGATCGGGTTGTGGTCACCCGACGCGCCGGCGAACAGGGCGAGCGTCGTGCGCGTGATCGGCGGCAGCTCGAGCGCGGGCATGGCATCGCCCACCTTCACGGTCTTGGGATCGAAATTCATCGTGCGTCTCCTCTGGCGTCTCAGCCGTGGCGCACGACGATGACGCCGCGCATGTCCGCCACGTGCTCGCCGAGCTGGTTGGTGACCTTGGCCTCACGCACCACGAACTCGAGCAGGCCGCCCTTCTTGTCGTAGATGTCGGTGACCTTGGTGTCGATGCGCAGGGTGTCGCCGGCGCACACGGGGGCGTGGTACTCGAATCTCTGCTCGCCGTGCAGCACCTTGCCCAGGTCGATGTCGAACTCCTGGATCATCTTCATCGACACGCCCGCATCGCTCTCGGCGCCGAAGAAGAAGGTGGGCGGCGCAACGATGCCGCGATAGCCCGCGGCCTTGGCCGCCGCCTCCTTGGTGTGGATCGGGTCGGTCAGGCCGATCACCTTGGCGAAGAAGGCGATACGCCCCTTCTCCACCGTCCACACCGTGGGCGGTGGCGCGTAGCCGATGTGCTTCTTGTCGATCATGGGTGGGTCCCTTTCTCAAGCCGCTTGGTACAGGGTGACGACGCAGGCGCCGCCGAGCCCCAGGTTGTGCTGCAGCGCGGTACGCGCACCCTTCACCTGCCGCTGCTCGGCGGTGCCGCGCAGCTGGTGCGTCAGCTCGTAGCACTGCGCCAGACCGGTGGCGCCCAGCGGATGGCCCTTGGAGAGCAGGCCGCCAGAGGGGTTGGTGACGACCTTGCCGCCGTAGGTGTTGTCGCCGTCGCGCACGAACTTCTCGGCACCGCCCTCGGGGCACAGGCCCAGGCCCTCGTAGGTGATGAGCTCGTTCTGCGCGAAGCAGTCGTGCAGCTCGACGACATCGACGTCCTTCGGACCGATGCCGGCCGATTCGTAGACCTTGCGGCTGGCCTCGCGCGCCATGTCGTAGCCGACGACGCGCATCATGTCGTGCGACTCGAAGGTGCTGGGGAAGTCGGTGGTCATCGCCTGCGCGGCAATGTGCACCTGGCGGTTCAGGCCGTGCTTCTTGGCGTAGGCTTCGGAGCAGATCACCGCCGCGGCGGCGCCGCAGGTGGGCGGGCAGGCCATCAGTCGCGTCATCACGCCTTCCCAGACCATCGGTGCGGCCATCACGTCGTCGACCGATACCTCCTTGCGGAACAGCGCCAGCGGGTTGTTCACCGCATGGCGGCTGGCCTTGGCGCGGATGGCAGCGAAGGTCTCGAGCCGGGTGCCGTACTTGTCCATGTGCGCCTTGCCGGCGCCGCCGAAGTAACGCAGCGCCAGCGGGATCTCCGGGTGCCCGACCAGCTCGTCGGTGACGTGGTCGAACTGCTCGAAGGGTGTCGGGCGGTCGGCGAAAGCGGCCTTGATCGCTCCGGGCTGCATCTGCTCGAAGCCGAGCGCCAGCACGCATTCGGCCGCGCCCGACTGCACCGCCTGTCGCGCCAGGAACAGCGCCGACGAGCCGGTGGAGCAGTTGTTGTTGACGTTGAGCACCGGGATGCCGGTCATGCCCAGCGGGTACAGCGCACGCTGGCCGCAGGTGGAGTCACCGTAGACATAGCCGACGAAGGCCTGCTCGATGGCCTTGTAGTCCACGCCGGCATCCCGCAGCGCCAGGCGCGCCGCCTTCTCGCCCATCACGTTGTACGGTTCGCTGGCGCCGGGCTTGGCAAAGGGAATCATGCCGACGCCGGCAACGATGACTGTATGGCTCATAAGGGGCTCCTGGGGTTGGACAAGGCGGTAATGCCGTGACGGTTGCGCGGATACGGAAGGGGCCCGCCGGGACGGCGCGCAGCCTCGGCGGGTTTCAGGCGGCGAGCCATTGGCGCTCCACCTCGTGGCGCTGGATCTTGCCGGTGCTGCTGCGCGGGAACGACGCCGGCTCGACGAAACGGATCTCCTTGGGGACCTTGAACCCGGCGAGCTGCCCGCGGCAGCCCGAGAGCAAGGCCTCGCGGTCGACGCTCGCGCCCGGCTGCAGGGCGACGAAGGCCACCGGCACCTCGCCCCAGCGCTCGTCGTCCCGACGCACCACCACGGCATCGGCCACGCCGGGCTCGGCCAGCAGCACGCGCTGCACTTCGGCGGGATAGATGTTCTCGCCGCCGGACTTGATCAGGTACTTGGCACGATCGACGAAGGCCAGCGAACCGTCGGCACGACGCACGAACAGGTCGCCCACGTGGAACCAGCCGCTCTGAAGTCGTGCGCGTTCACTTCCGGCGCATTCCAGTAACCGGGAAACAGCGTCGGACCGCGCAGCGCCGCCTCGCCGGGCGTCCCCACCGGCACGTCGCGCTCCTCGGCGTCCACCAGGCGCACGCGGCAGAAGCCCGGCTCGCGCTTGGCCAGGCTCGCCGGCACCACACCCGATGCCAGCAGCGCGCCCGAGGCCGGCGCTAAGCCGGCCGCGGTGGCGCCGAAGCTGTTGATGTAGGACGCGCCGAGCAGGCCGGGCGACCTGCTGCAGTGGCGCCAGATCGGCCATCGCGCCCACCAGCCCCCCGCCCCTTGGCTTGGTGCGGTTGCGCCGCAGGCCTTCGATGAGCGTGTCGATCATGCCGGGCATCGTGACCAACCAGCCAATCGTCTCGCCCTCGATCGTGGCGCAGAGGCGATCGACGGCCAGGCCGTCGTGCACGATGACCTTGCCGCCGAGCATCAGCGTGGCGAGGCTGAAGTCGGTCGCGGCCATGTGGAACAGCGGGCTCCAGGCCACGTAGGCTTGTTCGGCGGTGATGCCGTACTCGGCAGCGAAGCACATCGCGCGCGCCACCATCGCGCGCAGGCTGATCACGGCACCCTTGGGCAAGCCGGTGGTCCCGCTGGTGTAGAGGATCACCAAGCCCTGTTCGGCGTCGACCTCGAGCAAGGGGTCGGTCTCGATGCCGCCGGCCACGAAACCGTCGAACTCGGCGTCGAGCCCGACCACCGGGCACTCCGTCCAGCCGATGCGCACGAGCACGTCGGCATGACGCCGCGACACGAACACCAGGCGCGGGGACACGAGCCTCAGGCAGTGCGAGGCTTCGG
>DASTJE010000040.1:0-6867 GCA_035716845.1 Burkholderiaceae bacterium | reverse complement strand
CGCGCCTTACTTCAGGTGCGCGTTGATCATCTTGGTCATCTCGAACATCGAGGCCTGGGCCTTCTTGAAGATCTCCTTCAGCTTGGCGTCGGCGTTGATCATCCGCTTGTTGACCGCGTCCTGCAGCTTGTTCTTCTTGATGTAGTCCCACACCTTCTTCGTCACCTCGGTGCGCGGCATCGGCTTGTCTCCGATGATCGCGGCCAGCGCGGCCGAAGGCGTCATCGCCTTCATGAACGCGGCGTTCGGGGTGCGCTTCTTGGCGGGAGCGGCCTTCTTGGCGGCGGCCTTCTTCGCCGGGGCCTTCTTGGCCGGCGCCTTCTTCGCCGGGGCCTTGACCGGCGGCTTCTTGGCCGGCGCCTTCTTGGCGGGAGCCTTCTTCGCCGGGGCCTTCTTCGCGGCGGCCTTCTTGGCCGGAGCCTTCTTCGCAGTTGCCATGTGAGTTCTCTCCATCAAAGTGTTGTTGATGTGCCGGAGGCGGGAGAGAGCCGCATGAACCCTCTTTCTCATCAACCACCGTGCGGCGCGAATGGTACTGCGCGTTCAGAGGGAAGCAAAGCGGTTTTCCCTCTGGAAAACCACTTCCCTCCCTCTGGATCAAGCGTTTTGTCGCGTCGGGGCGTCACTGTGCCGCGGACTCGCTGCCGCGCGGCGCCGTCCGCAGGCTCGCCACCATGGTCACCGCGAGGATCGAGACCACCACGCCGAGCGACAGCCACACCGGCACCTTGACCACGTCGATGAGCAGCATCTTGGTGCCGATGAAGGCCAGGATGACCGCCAGTCCGTAGCTCAGCAGGTGGAACTTCGCCGCCACGGCGGCCAGCAGGAAGTACATCGCGCGCAGGCCGAGGATCGCGAACACGTTCGACGTGAGCACGATGAAGGGGTCGGTCGTGATGGCGAAGATGGCCGGGATCGAGTCGACGGCGAAGATCACGTCCGTCAGCCCCACCAGGGCGATCACCAGCAGAAGCGGAGTGGCCACGCGGCGCCCGTTCTCGAGCGTGAAGAAGCGCTCGCCGTCGAAGTCGCGGCTCACCGGCATGACGCGGCGCAGCAGGCGCAGCGCCGGGTTGGACTCGAGGTCGGGCTCCTTGCCGGCGGCCCACCACATCTTGATGCCGGTGGCCAGCAGGAAGGCGCCGAAGACGTACAGGACCCAGTGGAACTCGGCGATCAGCCAGGCGCCCAGCAGGATCATGACCGTGCGCAGCACGATGGCGCCGACGATGCCGATCATCAGCACCCGCTTCTGGAACGACGGCGGCACCGCGAAGTAGGTGAAGATCATCAGGAAGACGAAGATGTTGTCCACCGCCAGGCTCTTCTCGATGAGGTAGCCGGTCAGGAACTCCATCGCCTTCTCGCTCGCGAGGGCCGTGCCGTGGCCCTGCGCCACCGCCCACCAGAACAGTCCGTTGAAGGCGAAGCTGAGCGCCACCCACACCAGCGACCAGTTCAGCGCCTCCTTGACCGAGACGCTGTGCGCGCCCTGCTGGCGCAGCAAGACGAAGTCGACGAAGAGGGCGACGAGAACGGAAACGACGAAGAAGATCCACAGCCAGGTCGGCGCAATCGTGTCCACGGGGACTCCTGTGTCAGTGCCCCAAGGCCGCGGCGCGCCGCGGCCGCCCCCCGAGGGGAGCGAGTCAGCTCGGGAGCGGCCCGGCGCTGACTCGAGGCGGGTTGAACGAAGCGCCGAAAGGTCTGGCAAGGAGGGCCGGGCGGCGCCTCTGCGGTCCCGGAGCAGCGGCGGGTGCCGGCGCTCGGATTGACGGGTTCCGCTGCAGCAGGGCGCTGCGAGCTACTCCCCTTTCGACGGCGCGAATGGTACGGGTGGGGCGATGGCCCTACGCACCGCGGGGCAAAGGCACTATGCTCCGTCGCATGCTCAAGCTCGTCGTCCGCTGGCTGCTGCTGGCCTGCGCCCTGCTGCTGGTGGCCTACCTCTACCCTGGCGTCACGGTGGCCAGCTTCACCGCCGCACTCATTGCCGCCTTCGTGCTCGGGCTGCTCAATACCGTGGTGCGCCCGCTGCTGGTGCTGCTCACGCTGCCGGTGACGCTGCTCACACTGGGGCTGTTCCTGTTCGTGATCAACGCTTTGATGTTCTGGGCCGCGGCCAGCCTGCTCGACGACTTCAACGTCAGCGGTTTCGGTGCCGCGCTGATCGGCTCGCTGATCTACAGCCTGGCCAGCATGGTGATCGACGTCGCGGTGGAGCGGCTTTTCGCCAGCGCCTGATCAGCGCGCCACCCATGGCGGCCGCTCGTCGCCGCCATCCTTGCCCTCGCGCCCGTCGCCACGGGCGCCACGCCCCGGCGGCAGCAGCGCTCGGCGTTGTGCCGTCAGGTCGCGCAGGCGGGCGTCGATGACCGACGCCTCGACGAAGTCCGGTGCCGCGCCGCTGCGCGCCTCGCGTTGGCCGGCGCGCAGGCGGTCGATGGCGCCCTGCAGGTCACCCAGCGCGGCCTGCGCCTCCGCCTGGGCCCGCAGCGAACGCAGCTTGAGGCCCAGCTGCTCGTTGGCCTGTGCGAGCAGCGTCCAGGCGAGCGCGTCGCCGCGGCGCTCGGCCACCCACGTCTGCAGCGCCTCGGCGCTCGGGCGCACGGCCGTCGCTGCCGCCCCGCCGCGTCCGGTGTCGAGCGCAGCCTGCGCGCGCGCCATCAGGAATGCACGCGCCAGCGCGGGGGGCAGGGAGCCGCGCTGTGCGTCCAGCAGCTCGAGCGCGCGCGGCGCCTGGGCACTTGCCTGCCAGGCCTGCGCCTGCAGCAGCGCGAAGGCGAAGGCCGCACCGCGGTCGCCCGGGGCGACGCGGCGTGCCAATGCCGCGCCCTGGTCGAGCGCGGCCTGGGCGCGCGCAGGCTCGCGCAGTTCGAGCGAGGCCACGGCGCTGGCATAGAGGGCGGCGACGCGCTCCGGCCCGTCGGCCAGCGGCGTGAGGTCCGATCCTTGCGCGCGCCGCAGCGCCTGCACGCCGGTGTCCATCAGTGCGCGCGCACGCGCCTGCATCAGCATATGCATCAGCGGTGGCGTCGGCGGCAGCCGCGCGCCGCCGGCCGCCTCGACGCGCGAGCGCGCTTCGCCGATGCGGTCCACCGTCAGCGGGTGCGAGCGCAGGTAGGGATAGGCGCCGCTGTCGAGCCGGTTGGCCTGGTCGAGCCGCTCGAACATGACGGCCACGCCGGCCGGTGCGAAGCCCGCATCGGCATAGACGCCCCAGCCGATGCGGTCGGCCTCGCGCTCCATGTCGCGCGAGAAGTTGAGCTGGCCCTGGGCCATCGCGGCCTGGCTGCCGACGACGGCGGCCTGCGCCATGTCGGGGCTGCCGGCACGGCTGGCGGCCAGGACGCCCAGCAGCATGGCCGCCATGCCGACCATCGACTGCCGGTTGGCGCTGGCGATGCTGCGCGCAATGTGGCGCTGCGTGACGTGCGAGAGCTCGTGCGCCAGCACCGAGGCCAGCTCGTCGGGCGTGGCGGTCATGGCCATCAGGCCGAGGTGCACGCCGACGAAGCCGCCGGGCAGCGCGAAGGCGTTGACGCTGCGGTCGCGCACCAGGAAGGACTCCCAGGCGAAGGCGGTGTCGACATCGGGGCCGATGTGGCCGCGCGCGCGCGCGGCCGCCACCAGCGGCTGCCACAGCAACTGCAGGTAGTCCAGCAGCAGCGGGTCGTCCAGGTAGGCCGGGTCGCGCCGGACCTCGGCCATGATCTGGTTGCCCAGGCGCCGCTCGCTGCCGACGCTGATGTCGTCGCTGGCGGTGTCGCCCAGCGCCGGCAGGCGCACCGCATTCGAGCCGTTCGCTGTCGCAGGCGGGGCCGATTGCGCCCAGGGGGACGGGGCCGGCAGCGCGGCGGCGAGGGCTGCGAGGAGCAGCAAGCGTGCGGGCGGGAGGCGCAGGAAAGGCTTCATGGGGCGTGGCTATGATGCACCGGCCGAGTTGCTGCAACGTAAACGCGCATGTCGACGCCGACCGATCCGCCCCCCGCCTCGCCGCTGACCCACTTCGACGCCCAGGGCCAGGCCCATATGGTGGACGTGGGCGCCAAGGCCGCCACGCACCGCGTGGCGGTGGCCGCGGGGCGCATCCGCATGCAGCCCGCGACGCTGGCGCTGATCGCCCAGGGCAGCGCCAAGAAGGGCGACGTGATCGGCGTGGCCCGCATCGCCGCCATCCAGGGCGCCAAGCGCACGGCCGAGCTGATCCCGCTGTGCCACCCGATCGCACTCACCCGCGTGGCCGCCGAGTTCACGCTCGACGAGGCCCTGCCCGGCGTGCACTGCACCGTGACCGCCGAGACGGTGGGCGCCACCGGCGTGGAGATGGAGGCACTGACGGCGGTGCAGGTGGGCCTGCTCACGATCTACGACATGTGCAAGGCCGCCGACCGCGGCATGGTGATCGAGGACGTGCGCCTGCTGGAGAAGCGCGGCGGCAAGTCGGGCGCCTGGGCTGCGGCTACCTGAAGTCGCGCCAGCCGAAGCTGCGGCTGGCCGGCGTGCACTGGAACGGCGGGTTGGCGGACATCGCGTCGGCGCAGGGCGCGAAGAAGGGCGCGGCGGCCGGCTGGCGCAGCTCGCGCAGGCGGTCGGCGATCCAGCGCGCCCGTTCGACGTCGCCCTCGCGCGCGTAAGCGCGCGCCCAGGCCTCGAGCAGCCGCGCGTCGAGCAGGAAGTGCTTGGCGCGGCGGAAGTCGTCCGGCTTCGGGGGCCACGCCTCCTCCAGTGCGGTGATGCGCGCGTAATCGGCGTGGTGCGCGAAGAACCAGCTGCGCTGCCCGCGCGCGATGCGCACCTCCAGCGGCGTGCCGTCGTCGGGCGGGCTGAAGATGGGCGTGATGCGCTGGTAGTCCCACAGCATCGCACCGGCGCCCGCCACCAGCGCCACGCCCACGGCGAGCGGCCAGCGTTGCGGCGCGCGCTCGGTGGGGGGCGCCGCGCTGGCCCGCGCTGCGGGCGCGCCGGCGCCCAGGCACAGGCCCCACGCGAAGGCCGTCGGCAGCAGGAAGTGCGCGTACCACAGCGGGTACTCGAGCTGGCTGTGCAGGCCCATCAGCAGCACCATCACGAAGGCCGCGCGCAGGGCCACGCCCGGCATGCCCTGGGTGTCGTCCGCGCGCCAGGCGCGCACGCCGGCCTGCCACAGCGCCCAGCCGAGCAGCCCCAGCAGCGCGAGCCCGAGCGGCCAGCCCAGCTCGACCAGCACCTGCAGCGGCAGGTTGTGCGTGTGGTCGAAGAACTGCGGCGAGCGCTGCGGGAACGGCGTCAGCGTCCACGCCAGGTTGAACTCGCCCCAGCCGAGGCCGAGCAGCGGCTGGGCCGCCAGCAGCGCGAGCGTGTCGCGCCAGATCGCGAAGCGGCCGGTGGACAGGTCGCCGTCGCCCACGCGCTGTGCGGCCCCGATGGCGGTGCCGACGGCCTGCGCGTCCGCCCATGCGGACACGCCCCACCAGGCCACGGCGAGCATCAGCGGCGCGGCGAGCAGCAGGACGCGAGCGTGGCGCGACAGGCGCCGGTCCAGCAGGCCCCACAAGGCCAGCACGCCCACGCCCACCAGCCCGGTGCGCGAGCCCGACAGCATCACGCCCAGCACCAGCAGCGCCAGTGCGCCCGCGGCGGCGGCACGCCGCGCCGCAGTGCGCGCCAGCACACCGGACTCGACCAGCGGCACCAGCGCCACCGCCCCCCACAGCAGCAGGCTGGCCAGGTGGTTGGGCTGGCGCACGTTGCCCACCGCGCGGCCCACGGCACCCGAGCGCGCGATCCATTCGCCATCGACCCAGGCGGGCGCGAATACCTGCACGCAGGCGACGAGTGTGCTGGCCAGGCCGGCGACGGCCCAGGCCATCGTCCAGGCCCCTGCGGTCGCCCGGCTGGAGGCCATCGCGGCCCCGAGCAGTGCCGTCAGCCCGGCCGCGGCCACGGTGCCCGCGGCCGACAGGCCAAGACCCGAGGGCAGGCTGCCAAGTGCCGACGACGCGAGAGCGGCCAGCGCCGCCAACAGCAAGCCGGCCTGCAGCCAGCCCGTCCGCTGCAGCGCGGCCGCCACGCCCAGCCCCGCCGCGCGGCTGCCATAGGTGGCCACCATGCCCCAGGCCGCCCAGGCGGCGAGCTGGTTGACGATGGTGGCCGAGGGCGGCAGGTTGAGCGCCACCAGCCCCGGCACCAGCGTGGCGATCCACAACGCCGCGAGCCCCAGCGGGCCGATCGACGGGGCCGCGCCCGTCACAGATCGTCCTTGAAGCGCGACAGCGCGCCACCCGACCGCGAGCGGATCACCAGCCAGCGCGGCGAGCGGAAGCGCACCAGGCGCAGGTAGAGCCAGACATAGACCACGCAGAACAGCGCCACGAAGGCCTGCAGCACGTGCGGGTGGCGCCAGAACAGCGTGGCCGGCACGGCCGCCAGCGACGACAGCAGCCACAGGTAGGGCGCGGTGAGGCTGTTGCGCAGCGTGAGGCTGGCCGCATCGCGCCGCCCCACCGCCCAGCGCACCAGGCGGCGGAACACCAGCATGTGCAGGTGCAGCCCGTCGGGCACGCCCGGGCTGCCGCCGCGCACCACGCGCTTGCGCCAGATGGAGAACAGCGTCTCGAACACCGGGTAGATGAACAGCAGCAACGGGTACCAGGGTGACACCACGCCGCGATGGCGCGCCACCAGCAGGAAGGACAGCACCGCCACCAGGTAGCCGATGAAGTAGGCCCCGCCGTCGCCCAGGAAGATCAGCCCGCGCGGCCAGTTCCAGACGAAGAAGCCCAGCAGCGCCCCCACCCCGGCCAGCGCCATCGACACCACCAGGTTGTCGCCCACCTGCAGGCCGACGTAGGCCAGCGACAGCAGCGCGATCATCACCACCAC
>DASTJE010000039.1:0-6573 GCA_035716845.1 Burkholderiaceae bacterium | reverse complement strand
CTTGACGTGCCAGTACCGGTGATTGCGGCGATGAACGGCCACGCCATCGGCGGCGGCTTCGGGCTCGGCCTGGTGTGCGACATCCGCGTGGCCAACCGCGAGGCGCGCTACGGTGCCAATTTCGCGCGCCTGGGCCTGCATTCGGGCATGGCCATCAGCTATCTTCTGCCGCGCGTGTGCGGCGTTCCACGTGCGGCGGAGTTGCTGTTCACCGGACGCGTGTTTTCGGGCGCCGAGGCCGCTGAGCTGGGAATCGCCAACCATGCGGTTGAGCCGGGACAGGTGTTGGCGCGGGCTCGCGAACTGGCCGACGAGATCGCAGCCAATGCACCGGTGGCCGTTCGAATGATGAAGCGCTCGCTCTACCGTGGCCTCGAATGGGACCCGAGGTTGGCTGGCGAGATCGAAGCGCTGCTGCAGTCGCGCACGCTCGAGATGGCCGATGCCAAGGAAGGCGTTGCGGCCCTGCTCGAGAAGCGTGCGCCGCGTTTCCGCGGCGTGTAGTTCCGCGCGCGGCCGGCGACGGGCGATGGCCATCAGCCGCACCCGTCGCCCGCCGCAACCGTGACGCCGGCGGCCGCCAGCTCGGCGATCTCCGCGGCGGAATAGCCGGCCTCGCGCAGCAGTTCGGCACTGTGCTCGCCCAGGCGCGGCGGCGCACGCCGGATCTCCGGCTGCGTGCGTGACCAGCGCGACGGCGGTCGCAGGCTCACGAGCGTGCCTTCGGTCGGATGCTGCAGGCGCTGAAAGTAGCCCACGGCGTTCAGGTGCGGGTCTTCCAGCAGCGACTCGAGCGTGTGCAGCGGGCCAGCCGGCACATCGGCCTCACCCAGGATGGCCAGCCACTCGGACGTGGTGCGCGTGCGAAAGACGGCGTCCAGCCAGGCGTACACCTCGCGCGAATGGTCGGTGCGTGCCTGCAGCGTGGCAAAGCGCGGGTCATCCAACAGTTCGGGCTCGCCGATGCGATCTAGCATGGCACGCCACTGGCCGTCGCTGATGAGGAAGGCGCACAGGTAGCCGTCCTGCGTGCGGAAGGGCCGGCGGTCGGGGCTCAGGTGGCGCAGATAGCCTGGCGGCCCCAGCGGTGGATCGAACGAATGGCCCATCAGATGATCGCCCAGCACGCCTTGCGCGAGCGACTCGAACATCGGCACCTCCAGCGACTGTCCTTCGCCTGTGCGCAGCTTGTGCACCAGGGCGCCGAGGATGGCATTGACGAGCGCGATGCCGGTGTAGCGGTCGGCCATGGCCATCGGGATGTAGCGCGGCTCGCCGCCGCTGGCTCGCGCGTACAGCCCGGCGATGCCTGACATGCCCTGCATCAGGTCGTCCAGCGCGGGCCGCGCGGCATACGGGCCGTCCTGGCCGAAGCCGACCGCGCCGGCGTAGACGATGCCCGGGTTGACGGCAGCGAGCGCCTCGTACGAGAGCCCCAGCCTGGCCATCGCCGCCGGACGAACGTTGTAGACGAACACGTCGGCCTTGGCGGCCAGACGCAGCAGCGCATCGCGGCCGGCCGGCTGCTTGAGATCGAGCACGACGCTGCGCTTGTTGCGGTTGTTCTGCTGGAAGATGCCGCCCATGCCCGGCGAACGCGTCGGTCCGATACCGCGCACAATGTCGCCCTCGTGCGACTCGATCTTGACGACGTCTGCGCCCATGTCGCCGAGGATCTGCGTGGCGAAGGGCCCGAGCAGGTAGGCGGTGAGGTCGATCACCCGGATGCCGCGCAGTGCGCTCATGGTTCGAGTCCGTTCAACGCGAGGTGCAGGCCACCGCAGCCTGCCAGGCCGACCGCATGCCGCCGTCCCTCAGGGCCTGCACCAGCGCGCGCGCCCAGAAGGCCTCGCTGCCGTGCTCGTCGCGCCACCAGCACAGCCGGCGCGTGGACAGGTGCAGCGCGTGCTCGGCGGTGACGCCGATGGCGCCGTGCAGCTGGTGCGCAATGCGCGCAGCCAGGCTCGCGGCCTCGCCCGCCCGCACCTTGGCCGCGGCCGCTGCGGCGACAAAGCAGTGTGGGTCTTCGGTGGCCGCGGCCGCATGTACCGCCACGCGCGCGGCGGCGGCCTCCTCGGCCAGCTGCGCCAGCTGGTGCTGAACGGCCTGGAACTGGCCGATCGAGCGACCGAACTGTACGCGTTCTCCGGTGTACGCCAGCGTCATGTCGAGGAGGCGCCCCAGCGCGCCGGCCATCTGCGCGGCGGTGAGCAGAGCGGCCCGCGCGCGCACCTCGGTCAGGCTGAGTCCGGGCAAGGGCACACACCAGGCCCGAGCCGGTTCGGCGCTCGCGGGTGCGTGCAGCGCGACACCGGTACAGGTCACGCGCGCCGAAGGGGGGAAGCTGCGCGTGAGGGGACGCGTCTGCATGCACCCCTTCGGCAGCCACAGCAGCTGGGCCGTGCCAGCGGGGTCCGCGCCGACGAAGGCGATCTGGTGGGCGTGTTCCGCCCAAAGCACGGGCGCAACGTCGGACTCCGCCGCATCGGCGCGGCCGGCCTCGCGCATCGCGGCCAAGGGGGCTGCGGTGAAGGCCAGGGCGGCCGGCCCGCTGACCGGCCGCAGCCCGGCGCGCGAGCGCAGCCAACCGGCCAGCAGCGTCTGCCCGATCGGCAGCGGCACGCAGTGTGCCGCCGCACGCTCGAGCAGCGTACAGGCGTCCAGCCAGTCGCCGCCGGCGCCGCCTGCGGACTCGGGCGCGAGCAACTGGCCCGGCCCCAACTCGTCGACAGCGGACCACAGCGCCTGCGGCCACTGGCCCGCATCGGCCGAAGCCACCAGTCGGCTGTCGCAGCGCTGCGAGAACAGTCGGTCGGCCGCTTCGGCCAAGGGTTGGGCGAGCTCGCTCATCGTGCCTGCAGTCGCTTGGCGATCATGTTGCGCAGGATCTCGTTGGTGCCGCCGCGCAGGTTGTACGTGGGGGCGAGTGGCCAGGCGGCGACCAACAGGTGCGCCAGGGCCGCATCGCCGGCCACACGCGCGTCGGCGTCCATCGCGTCGCGCACGAGTTCGAGCGTGTCGCGCTCGTAGTTCGTCCCCAGGTCCTTGACCATCGCGGCTTCGATGGCCGGTGATCGCCCGGCTTCGAGCGCGCCCCAGATGGCTAGGCTCATGTTGCGCAGGGTCATCAGCCGCGCCAACAGACGGCCTGCCGCGATGTCAGCCGCAGCCGGTGCGCCCGTGAGGACCAGGCGCAGGCAACGCTCGACGATGGGCATGGTGCTGAGGAAGCGCTCCGGACCGCTGCGTTCGTAAGCAAGTTCGCTCGTCACCTGCTTCCAGCCGTCGCCGGCCTGGCCGACAAGGCTGTCAGGCGCCAGCTCGACGCCGTCGAAGGTGACCTCGTTGAAGTGGTGGCTGCCGTCGAGCATGACAATGGGCCGGATCGACACGCCGGGCGCCTTGAGGTCGACGATGAACTGGCTCAGGCCCGCGTGCCGCGTCTTGGGGTCGAGCGGCGCGGTGCGGCACAGCACGATGGCGAAGTGCGCGATGTGCGCGCCGCTGGTCCAAACCTTGCGGCCCTGGAGCCGCCAGCGGCCACCCGAGAACTCGGCGCGGGTGCGCACAGAGGCAAGGTCGGAGCCGACGTCCGGCTCGCTCATGCCGATCGCGAAATAGGTGTCGCCGGCGGCGATGCGCGGCAGGAACGCCTGGCGCTGAGCCTCGCTGCCGAAGCGCATCAACAAGGGTGCGCTCTGCCGCGCCGCGATCCAGTGCGCAGCCACCGGGGCACCCGCGGCGAGCAGTTCCTCGTTGATCGTCAGCGTGTCGAAGGCGCTGCCGCCGTGGCCGCCGTAGGCTGTCGGCCAGTGGTAGCCGATCCAGCCGCGCTGTCCGAGCTTGCGGCTGAACGCGCCGTCCAGACCTTCGGTCCACGAGTTGCACTGCGGCTCGAATCCGCCGCTGGCGATCTCTTCGGCGATGAACTGCCGCACCTGCGCACGCAACGCTGCCGTGCGCACGGCGGTGGGAGGCAAGGCGAGTCCGGGCTCGAAGAACAACATGGGGTGGGCCAGGTTCCGGGGGGGTGGCACAAGCCAGAATGGCAGAGTATTCTACCAACTGTTAGTTTGCCCACTCCGGTTCAACCCGAATCCTGAATGCACAGGAGAAGCCATGTCCAACCGCTCGCTCGATGACCTCAACCCCGGGGACGTGTTCCGAAGTTACGGCCGAACCGTCACCGAGACCGACATCGTGCTGTTCACGTCCCTCGCCGGGCTGAAGCTGCCGATCTTCATCAACGAGGAGTTCGCGAAGAAGCACACCGACTTCGGCGGGCGCATCTGCCCTGGTCTGCTGACGGCGGCGCTCGCGGCGGGAATGATGGAGGAGATCCTGGGGCCGGCGACGATCGCCGCGCTCGAACTGAACGACTTCAGGTTCACCGTGCCAGTACGCCCGGGCGACACGCTGCGCGCCGAAATCACCGTCGAGGCGAAGAAGAACCTCTCCGACGGCAAGCGCGGGATCATGCAAGGGCGGGTGCGGGTCTTCAACCAGCGAAACGAACAGGTGTTCGAGTTCGGCGAGAAGCTGATGATGCGCCGCGGCCGCGTCGACGATCTCGTCTGACGCCCTTCAGGCAGCGTCGGTTGGCACGATCAGGGCATCGAGCGCCAGCACGCCGCGGCCGCGCGGCAGTACCAGCAGCGGGTTGATGTCGATGCTATCGATCGCCTCGGCGTGCGCCGCGGCGTACACCGAGAGCGCCGCGATCGCCCGCACCAATGCGTCCTCGTCGGCCGGTGGCTGGCCGCGCACCCCTCGAAGCAGCACGCGGCCCTTGACTTCGGCGACCATGGCCTGCGCTTCGGTCACGCCGAAAGGTGCGACGCGGAAGGCCACGTCCTGGAATGCTTCGACAAAAATGCCACCGAGCCCGAACATCACCACGGGCCCGAACACCGGGTCGCGCACGACCCCGAGGATGGTCTCCACACCGGGTTCGGCCATGCGCGCGACGACCACCCCGTCGACGCGCGCAAGCGGCGCGCGTTCGGTGGCACGCTGCATCAGGGTGCGGTAGGCATCGCGCACCTGTGCCTCGTCGCCCAGGCCGACGATGACGCCGCCGATTTCGCTCTTGTGTGCGATGTCCGCCGAGGCGATCTTCAGCACCACCGGATAGCCCAGCGCCGCGGCCTCGCGGGAGGCCGCGTCAATGTCCGTGGCGATCCGTTCGGCCACCACGGGGATGCCCGCGCTAGCGAGGATCGCCTTGGCGTCCACCTCGTTGATGGCCCGCGCCGGTGGCGGCATCGCGCCGGTGGGCAGGGCGGGCGGTGGATCCTGCCGTGCCGCGCGGCGCGCTTGCTCGGCGAAGTGCACCAAGGCGCTGGCGGCACGCACGGCGCGCGTGGGTTCGTCGAACAGAAGCACGCCGGCGGCCTCGTACATCTGGCGCACCTCCGGTGTGGCCAGCGACGAGAAGACCACGGTCCGATCCGGGAAGCGAGCGAGCACGGCCTGCAGTTGCTCTAGCAACGAGCGGCTGAGGTCCATCACCTGCCCGACGCTGGACAGGAACGCGACCACCACGTCGTAACCGCCGTCCTCCAGCATGATCTGGAAATTGCGGCCGAACAGCGTCATGTCGTTGACGAGCTGCGCCGTCATGTCCACCGGGTTGCGTGGGCCGCAGAAAGGCACGAGCTCTTTCAACCGGCGCTGTGCATCGTCGGGCATCGGCGCCACGTCGAGTGCGCAGTCGCCGGCCACATCGGCCATCAGCGCGCCCACGCCCCCGGAGACGGTGAGCAGGCCGACCCGACGGCCCAAAGGTGCCGGCACGGGCACTGAACAGGCGTACGCCACGTCGAACAGTTCGTCGATGCTGCGCGCCCGCCACACGCCATACTGGCGGAACAGACCCTCGTAGACTTGGTCGGCTCCGGCCAGCGACGCGGTATGCGATGCCGCAGCCTGGGCGCCTGCCTCCGAGCGGCCGACCTTCATGACGACGACACGCTTGCCGCGCTCGCGCGCCAGCGCCAAGGCGTCCACCAGGCGGTGCTTGTCGGTGGCCGCCTCGAGGTAGACGGCGATCACCTGCGTGCCCTCGTCGCGCGCGAAGTGGTCGATGCAGTCGGCGACATCGACGTCGCACTGGTTGCCGGTGGTGATCCACAGGTTCAGCCCCAGGCCGCGCTGGCGTACGAGCGACAGGCAATAGCCGCCGAAGGCGCCGCTCTGGCTGACCAGGCTGATGCGCCCGGGCATCAGGCCGAAACCGGCGGCGCTGGGCGTGAAGGTGCCCAGCAGGCGCCGCCGCACGTTGATCAGGCCCATGCAGTTGGGGCCGACCACGCGCATCCCGGTGCGCCGCGCCAACGCCGTGATGCGGGCCTGCCACTCGACGCCAGCGCCGCCCACCTCGGCGAAACCCGAACTCAGCACGACGGTTCCGCCCACCCCTTTGGCGGCGCAGTCCTCGAGCGCGGCCAGCACGCCCGGTGCCGGCACGGCGACGATGGCCAGATCCACCGGACCCGGTACGGCGCCGACCGTGGCGAACGAGGGCAGGCCTTGGATCTGCGCGGCCTTCGGGTTGATCGGGTACAGCGGACC
>DASTJE010000038.1:0-2081 GCA_035716845.1 Burkholderiaceae bacterium | reverse complement strand
GCGGCGCGCAGGCTGATGCCGGCGGCGGTCGCCAGCAGAACGGCGCCGAGGAACACCGACACCAGCGTCTCCACGCGGCCGTGGCCGTAGGGGTGCTTGGGGTCGGGCGCGCGGCTGCCCTCGCGGGCGCCGTACAGCACGGCCATGTCGCTGAACAGGTCGGAGGTCGAGTCGATGGCGTCGGCGATCAGCGCCTGCGAGTGCGCGAACACGCCGCCCGCGAACTTGATCACTGCCAGGAACAGGTTGATGCCGGCCGCGATCAACGTGACGCGGCGGCCCGCCTGGTAGCGGCTGGCGCCCTCAGCCGGCGCGTTGGCTGTCGGCATCGTTGCCCACCTCGAGGATGATGGTCACCACGCCGTCGCGGTCAAAACTGTCGATGTGCCGATGGCCGTTGATGCGACACCAGGCCGGGATGTCCGCCAGCACGCCATGATCCGTGCATTGCACCTCCAGCACGTCGCCGGGCGCCAGATCGCGGATTTTTGCCTGCGTGCGCAGCACCGGCAGCGGACACAGGAGGAAGCGGGCGTCGAGCGTATGATGGGCCATGGTCGTGGAGGGCTGTGATGCGCGCTGGCGCGCCGGCCGCCTCCCCGCGGTGCGCGAAGACAGCGCAACAGAATAGCGCGACGGTTAATGCACGGTCACCCCGCAACCCGCTCGGCACAGCCCGGTATGGTCACCGGCCTCATCCTGGCTGGCGGCCGCGGCAGTCGCCTCGGCGGTATCGACAAGGGCCTGCTCGACCTCCAGGGCACCCCGCTGGTGCAGCGCGTCACGCAGCGTCTTGTGGGCCAGGTGGGCGCGTTGCTGCTGAGTGCGAACCGGCACCTCGATCACTACCGCGCGCTCGGCTTCGAACCCCTGACGGACGGTCCATATGCCGACGCGGGGCCGCTGGCCGGGATTCGGGTGGGCCTTGCTACGTGCGCGACCGACTGGCTGCTCACGGTGCCCTGCGACATGCCCTTCGTGCCGTTCGATCTTCGCGAGCGGCTGCTGGGCGCGGCGCCGCAGGACGATCGCCGGGCGCGCGTGCCGTTCGACGGTGAGCACCATCAGTACGCGTGCGTGCTGCTGCACGGTACGGCGCTCGGGCCGATCACGACCGCACTCGACGCGGGCCGGCGCAGCCTGCGCGGCGTGCTCGACGACATCGGCTGGCTCGGCGTGGATTTTGCTGACCAAAGTCACGCTTTCAGGAATCTGAACACGCCAGCCGACGTCGCCGGCGCACTGTCCGCGGAGTTGCCATGACGAATCAACGCCAGACCCGCATTGTCGCCACGCTGGGGCCCGCGACGGATGCCCCGGGTGTGCTGCACGACCTCCTGGGCGCCGGCCTCAACGTCGCGCGGATCAACTTCTCGCATGGCAAGCGCGAGGACCACGAGCGCCGCATCGCCGCGCTGCGCTCCGCCGCGGCGGACCTCGGCCACGACGTGGCGGTACTGGCCGATCTGTCCGGGCCCAAGGTGCGCGTGCGGAGTTTTCGCGATGGGCCGGTGATGCTCGAAACCGGCGCCCGGTTTTGCATCGACGGCGCGCTCGGCGAGCACGATGGCACCGTCGATGCGGTCGGCACGGACTACACCGAACTGGCCAGGGACGTGCAGCCCGGCGACCGTCTGCTGCTGAACGATGGCCTCATCCAGCTGCGCGTGGTGGACGTACAG
Source organism: Burkholderiaceae bacterium (assembly GCA_035716845.1). GTDB lineage: Bacteria > Pseudomonadota > Gammaproteobacteria > Burkholderiales > Burkholderiaceae_C > CADEEN01. The sequence goes on along the minus strand of DASTJE010000038.1, from coordinate 399 downwards.
GGCGAGGCAGTGCACTGCGAGGTGGAGGCGGGCGGCCAGCTGTCCAATCACAAGGGCATTAACAAGCAGGGCGGTGGCCTGTCGGCCGGCGCGCTGACCGCCAAGGACCGCGAGGACATCGTGACGGCCGCGGCGTTGGAGGTCGACTACCTCGCCGTGTCGTTCGTGCGTCGAGCGCTCGATATCGAGCTCACGCGCGAGCTGCTGCGCGGCGCCGGCGGCCACGCGCGCATCGTCGCCAAGATCGAGCGCACCGAGGCGGTCGCGGCGCTCGACAGCATTGTCGAGGCGGCCGACGCCGTGATGGTGGCGCGCGGCGATCTTGGCGTCGAAATCGGCGACGCCGAACTCCCCGGCGTGCAGAAGCGCATCATCGCCGCGGCGCGCGAGATGAACCGT
>DASTJE010000037.1:0-9089 GCA_035716845.1 Burkholderiaceae bacterium | reverse complement strand
TCCGCCTGAGGAATCCGCAGCCGGCACGTTGAATTTGGCACGCGCCCGACGACCGTGCACGTCGAGTAACTGTGGGACGTACGTTTGTCAGCCTACAGTGCACTCTTCGTTTTCGAGACCGAGAAGGGGGGGCGGATGATGCAGCCGAATGGGGCAGGGCGGGAGCCGCGAAACGTCTTCGAGCGTGAGAAGACGGTTACCGATTGGGACGCGGACTACTATCACCCGATCGCAGTCCGCTACTACGACAAGGCCGTTGCGGAAATGCTCGAGGTCATGGGCGTCCGAGCGGGTGACACCGTGCTCGATGCGGGCTGCGGACCTGGGGTCCATTCCGTACGTGCGGCAAAGTACGGCGCCACCGTCCGCGCGGTCGATCTGTCTGAAACAATGCTGTCTCACGCGCGTGCTCGCGCAAGCGCAGCTGGAGTTGCGGAGCGGATCACGTTTTCGCAGGACGATCTTACGCACCTGTCGCTAGATTCCGCTGCATTCAAGTACGTTTTCAGCTGGGGCGTGCTGATTCACGTGCCTGATGCCGAGAACGCGATCGCGCACCTGGCGCGCGTCACGAGTCCGGGTGGACGTCTCGCTTTGCATGTGTTGAACGCCAGTAGCATCGACTTCAAGGTCGAGCGGATGTTTCGCAGCTTGTTGCGACGTCCGTTGAAGGATGCCCAATTGACATCATTGGGTACGGGCAATTGGTACGGCTTCAACGACGACCGCTTGTGGGTCCAGCGCTTCGCCACCGAGCAGCTCGTGCGAGCCTTGGCCTTACACGGCATGCGGCTGACGGTTCGTCGTGGTGCGGAGTTCTCCGAGTTGCAGCGCCGCGTCCCGCGGCTACTACGCCCTCTGCTGTTGTTGGCAAACAGCCTGGCGTATTCGTTGCGGTTGCCGGCAAGTTGGTTCTGTACACACATCCTCGTGTTTGAGAAGGCTTGACCAGGAAGTACCGGCTGGCGGCGCCGTCCGGGCTCGGCCCGCCCAGTGCCTGCTCACCGACGCGCCAAGCGCCGTCGACGAGAAGCAGTTGCGCGAACTCCATATCCGCCTGAGGAATCCGCAGCCGGCACACTGAGCCGAGCGGGCGATTGGGCAGAATCGAAGGCGCGGGCGATCCCCGCGCCTTTTTCATGTCCGTGCCCTACAAGATCCCCGAATCCGTCCTCGTCGTCATCCACACGCCGGCGCTCGAGGTGCTGCTGATCGAGCGCGCCGACAAGCCGGGCTACTGGCAGAGCGTGACCGGCGCCAAGGACGCGCCGGACGAGCCGCTCGAGGAGACCTGCGTGCGCGAGGTGGCCGAGGAGACGGGCATCGTGATCGGAGGCGACGCGATTCCGCGCAGTGCGCTGCGCGACTGGCAGCTGCGCAACGTCTACGAGATCTACCCGGTCTGGCGCCACCGCTATGCGCCGGGCGTCACGCACAACACCGAGCACGTGTTCGGCCTCACGGTGCCCGCGGGCACGCCGGTGCGGCTCAACCCGCGCGAGCACCTGGCCCATGCCTGGCTGCCGTGGCGCGAGGCGGCCGACCGCTGCTTCTCGCCTTCCAATGCCGAGGCCGTGCTGATGCTGCCGCGCTTCACGGCGCCCCGGTGAGAGGGCGCGCGCGATGAAGGCGCTGCAATCGTCGCAACTGCCCGCGGCCACCGGCATCGGGCACCGGCTTCGCGTGGCCACGTACAACATCCACAAGGGCGTGCGTGGCGTGGGGCCGCGCAAGCGCCTGGAGATCCACAACCTGGGTCTGGGCATCGAGGCGCTGGACGCGGACCTCGTGTTCCTGCAGGAGGTGCGGCTGTACCACGCGCCCGACGCGCGCCGCTTCGAGCGCACCTGGTTCGGCTGGCCGGCCGAAGGGCAGGCCGAGTTCCTGGCACCGGACGGGTACTCGGTGGCGTACCGCACCAATGCCGTCACGCGCCACGGCGAGCACGGCAATGCCCTGCTGTCGCGCTGGCCGCTGGGCGACGTGGGCCACCACGACGTGAGCGACCACCGCTTCGAGCAGCGCGGCCTGCTGCACGTGCCGGTGGACTGGCAGGGCGTCGAGGTGCACGCGGTGGTGGCGCACCTGGGCCTGATCCACGCCAGCCGCGTGCGCCAGGTCGAGCGGCTGGCCGCGTTCATCGAGGCCGAGGTGCCGCCGCATCGGCCGCTGGTCGTGGCGGGCGACTTCAACGACTGGGGCGAGCGGCTCGACGCGCCGATGCGCGAGATCGGCCTGGCGCGCGCGCTCGGCGATCGCGGTGCGGTGCGGCGCCTGACCTTCCCGTCGCGCGTGCCGGTGTTCGCGCTCGACCGCATCTACACGCGCGGCCTGGCCTGCCGCTCGACCTTCGTGCCGCGCGGCGCGACCTGGGCGCGCATGTCGGACCATCTGCCCCTGGTGGCGGAGTTCGAGCTCGACTGAGCCCCACGATGGCTGCGCTGCTGCCCCCCCCCGAGCGCACCGCCGACGCCGACATCGTCTACACCGGCGGCAACGACGTGGCCCTGCTGTCGGGCGGGGACGCCCTGTTCCCGGCCATGCACGCGGCCATCGCCGAGGCCCGCCACGAGGTGTGGATCGCCACCTACATCTTCCATCACGACCCCACGGCACAGGCGCTGGCCGAGGCCCTCGCGGCGGCCGCGCGGCGCGGCGTGCGCGTGCGTGTGGTGGTCGACGGCTTCGGCTCCAAGGCCAGCCTGCCGCAGCTCGAACGATGGTTCGAGGGCAGCGGCGTGGCGCTCGCGGTGTTCCGGCCGCTCGACCGCTGGAGCTCGTGGCTGCAGCCGGGGCAGCTGCGGCGCCTGCACCAGAAGCTGTTCGCCGCCGACGACGAAGTGGCCTTCGTGGGCGGCGTCAACGTGATCGACGACCGCGTCGACCTCAACCACGGCCCCACCGCCGAGCCGCGGCTGGACTTCGCCGTCGCGCTGCGCGGCCCGGTGGTGGGCGCGGTGGCGCAGAGCGCGCGGGCGCTCTGGACCCGGGCCGCCTTCGGCCAGGAGTGGCGCGAGGAGCTGCTGGCGCTGGCCCGCAGTGCGGAGCCGGTGGCCCGCGCACGCGCGCTGATGCAGCGCCTGCGCCTGGCACCGCCCCTGCCCGAGGCCGAGGAGGCGGTGCCGCCGGTGCAGGTGGCCTTCGTCGTGCGCGACAACCTGCGACGCCGCCGCGCCATCGAGCGCAGCTACATCGAGGCGCTGCAGTCGGCACGCGTGCGCTTCGATCTCGTGTCGCCGTACTTCTACCCCGGGCGCATCTTCCGCCGCACCCTGCGCGAGGCGGCGCGGCGTGGCGTGCAGGTGCGCCTGCTGCTGCAGGGCAAGCTCGACTACCGCATCGCCGGGCTGGCGGCACAGGTGCTGTACGACGAACTGCTGGGCAACGGCGTGCGCATCTACGAATACACGCCGGCCTTCCTGCACGCCAAGGTGGCGCTCGCCGACGACGACTGGGCCACGGTGGGCAGCTCCAACATCGACCCGCTGTCGCTGCTGCTCAACCTGGAGGCCAACGTCGTGGTGCGCGACCGGGCCTTCACCGCCGCCCTGGCCGCCGCATTCGAGGCCGCGGTGGCCAGCTCGCGCGAGGTCACCGCGCCGCCGGTGGCGCAAGGCTGGCTTGCGGTATTGCGGCGCGGCTTCGTGGCCTGGGCGGCGCACTGGTTCCTGCGCCTGGCAGGCCTGAGCGGGCGCTATTAGCCCACCCCTGCAGCGCCTCCGGCGCTCGCCCTCGAGGGGGGCGGCGACTGCGCACCGGCAAAGCCGGCTCCGCGGTGTTCACGGGGCAGGAACGTCGCCGAATCTGTTCGGTCCTGGCGTGCCTGCGAGCAGGCCGTTCTCGACCAGCAGCCACAGCCAGCCCACGACCGGGATCAGCCCCACCAGCACCCACCAGCCTGGCTTGTCGCGGTCGTGCCAGCGCTTGGCCGACAGCGCCAGGAACGGCCACAGCAGCAGCAGGTTCACGGCATGTTCGGTGCCGGCGGCCGACACCCCGGCAATGCGCAGCACCATCGTGGCGTAGGCCGCCAGGCCGATCAGCGCCGCGACGCTCCACAGCCACCAGGTGCGGCGGTCGATGCGGCCGCGCCAGGACAGCAGCAACCAGGCCAGGCTGTCGTCGGCAGGGCGGTTCCAGGGCGCGTGCATGGCCCCGATGCTAGCGGGCGTTTCGTTCAGGGCAGGGTCTTGCCGAAGCAGGCGCAGCCGGGATCGCCGGCGTGCGGGCCGTAGGCGGCGATGCGCTCCCAGCCGGCGCTGCGATACAGCGCAATGGCCGGCCGTTGGCGCGCGCCGGTCTCGAGCACCAGGCGCCGATAGCCGAAGGTGCGCGCGTACGACTCGAGGGCGCCCAGCAGGGCGCGGGCCACACCGGCTCGGCGTGCCGGCCGCGTCACGAACATCCGGTGCACCTCGCCGGTGGCGTCGTCGAAGCGGCGCAGTGCACCGCAGCCGATCACGCGGCCCTCGCGCCGCGCCACCAGGTAGCACTCGCGCGGGCGCAGCGGCAGGTTGGTGGGCGCCGGCGTGTCGGTGGCGAAGAGCTCCGGGTAGAGCGCGCGCGCCTCCACGGCCGCCTCGCCCAGCAGCATCAGGGCGTGCGGGTGCAGCGGATCGACGGCCTCGATCGCGACCGGGTCGGTGACGAGCATCAGCGCGGCAGGCTGCTCGCGTGCAGGCACAAGGCCGAGATCTCGCGCTCGACGTCGATCGGGAACCCTCGACGGCCGCGGCGCCGGTCGTTGAGCAGGTGTTCGAAGACGTTCTCGCGTGCCTCGGGGTCGTGCCAGGCGTCGGCGATCGCATTGACGATGCGCGCGTAGCGCTCGCAGGTGGCGTGCGGCCGCAGGTTGGGGGGAAGGTCGGCGATCCAGGCCATGGCCCGGCCGTGCAGCGCGCGGTCGGTGGCCAGCGGGGCGCGACGAATCCTGGCCCAGTATCCGGGGATCTGGTCGAGCACGACCTCCACGCCGGCGGGCAGCTCGTCGAGGGCGGCACGCGCCGAGTCGAGCGACACGGGCTCGAAATCCATCATGCCCGAGGGGCTCGGGGTGTACGGACGCTTCGGTGGGCTCATGGCAATCGTCTGGACGATGAGCGCGATTCTCGGCCGCAGGGCGCGCCGCCGTTCGCGAACGAATCGTGCCGGGCGGGAAATGTTTCACGCCGGCGGCCGCTTCGCGGGGCGCGCGGCGCCGCACAGCGCCGCGCTCGCGCTCAGGCGGCCGACGTCGATGCCGCGCCAGTTGCGCAGCGCCACGTCCGACAGCGCGTCGAGCAGCGCGGACTGCTCGGCGTCGAGCGGCTCGACCCAGGCGCGCAGCAGAGCGGCCATCACCACCTCGCAGGCACGCGAGGTGTTGCCGTCGTCCACCTTCACCGCGATGCCCAGCCCCGCCTGCGGCAGCGCCGCGCAGTACATGCCCTCGGCACCCACCTTGCAGAACACCCGCTCGCCGAAGCGCTCCATCACGCGCGTGTCGAAGCGGCCGCTGCCCGCCACCATGAAGGGCTGGCGTGCCACCGCGGTGCGCAGGCGCCGCGCCGCGGCGGCATGCTCCGGCGACAGGCCCACACCGGTGGCCACGCGCGCGAATGCGTGCGCGAGGCGCTCGAGCGGGATGCCGTAGGTGGGGATCGAACAGCCGTCGGTCCCGTGCGGCCCATCGGCCAGGCGCCAGCCGGTGGCGGCTTCGATCGCCGCCCCCACTTCGCGCATCACCGGATGGTCGGGCTGCACGTAGCCGGCGAGGAACGCGCGGGCATCGCGCCCCGTGGCGGCCGCCATCAGGCAGCCGAGGCACACGAAGCCGGCGTGCTTGCCGGAGCAGTTGTTGTGCAGCACCCCGGGGGCCTGGGCGCTGGCGGCCAGCGCGCGTTGCGCCGCTTCGTTGTAGGGCCAGTGGGTGCCGCACTCGAGCGCCTGCTCGTCGAGGCCCGCCTTGGCCAGCATCGAGGCCGCGGTGCGCACGTGCGGCGCCTCGCCGCCGTGCGAAGCGCAGGCCAAGGCGAGTTCGGCGTCGTCGAGGCCGAAGCGCTCCGCGGCGCCGCTGGCCACCAGGGGCAGCGCCTGCAGCACCTTGACCGCCGAGCGTGGGAACACGGGGCGCCCAATGTCGCCCAAAGAAGCGACGACCTGGCCGCGTGCGTCGACCACCGCAAACGCGCCGCGATGCTGCGACTCGATGCTGCCACCGCGCCAGGCTTCGACCAGGATCGGATTCATCCGAGTGAGGGCTTTCCAGTAATTGGGGGTGTCGGCAAGCCTTGCGCCAACACAGGTTGCTGCAGGCACTTTACATTCCGCGCGGGAGATGCGGCGGACGGCCGCCGCACCCAATACAGACCAAACATCGGAGACACCCCATGAAGACGCTTGTGCGCTCGTTCGCCGTCGGCGCGGTCGCGGCCGCGGCCATGACCTGGCTGGCCACGCCGGCCCTGGCCCAGAGCCAGACCCTCGAGAAGATGAAGCAGTTCCGGGTTGCGACCACCGACCTGAACCTGCCCACCGTGCCGCAGAGCGGCACCAATGCCGCGGCGATCCGCGAGAACCTGAAGAAGGTCAAGCTGCCGCCGGGCTTCAAGATCGAGCTCTTCGCCGTCGTGCCGGACGCGCGCCACATGGCCGTCGGCCCCTCGACCAACATGCTGTTCGTGGGCACCCGCAAGACCACCGTGTGGGCCGTGACCGACCGCAACTCCGACGGCGTGGCCGACGAGGTCAAGAGCTTCGCGCCGGGGCTGAACTTCAAGGTGCCCAACGGCGTGTGCTGGACCAAGGACGGCTTCCTGATCGTCGTCGAGCACAACCGGGTGCTCAACTTCCCGGCCGCCGAGTTCTTCTACGAGGGCCCGGACGTCGCGGTGATCGAGGTGGCCCCGCAGGGCAAGCTGATCCCGCCCGAGGAGGAGAGCTTCAACCACGGCGCGCGCACCTGCCGCGTCGGCGACGACGGCAAGCTCTACATCACGCTGGGCCAGCCCTTCAACGTGCAGCCGAAGGACAAGATCGCGCTGTACGAGCAGCTGGGCATCGGCGGCATGATCCGCATGAACCCGTTCGACGGCTCGGGCCGCGAGGTGGTGGCCCGTGGCGTGCGCAACTCGGTGGGCATGGACATCAACCCGAAGGACAAGACCGTCTGGTTCACCGACAACCAGACCGACGGCATGGGCGACGACACGCCCCCGGGCGAATTGAACCGCATCACCAAGGCCGGCGGCGAGCACTTCGGCTACCCCTACATCCACGGCAACAACGTGCAGATCGCCGGCAGCGGGGCGGCGCCCGACCTCAAGGGCATGAACCCGCCGGCGCAGTGGACCAAGCCGCAGGTCGAGTTCCCGGCCCACCAGGCGCAGCTGGGCATGACCTTCTACACCGGCAAGCAGTTCCCGGCCAAGTACCAGGGCGGCATCTTCGTCGCCTCGCACGGCTCGTGGAACCGCACCAAGCCCAGTGGTGCGCTGATCGACTTCGTCAGCCTCAAGGCCGACGGCTCGGCGGACAAGCACGAGGTGTTCGCCGAGGGCTTCCTCGACCCGGCCACCGGCAGCTACCGCGGCCGGCCGGTCGACGTGGCGGTGTGGAAGGACGGCTCGCTGCTGATCAGCGACGACTACGCCGGCGCGATCTACCGCGTCACGTACTCGGCGCCGTGAGGCCGACGACGACTCGTGCGTGGACCCGGGCCCGCGGGCTCGGGGGCGCGCTCGGGGTCGCGCTGGCGGCCGCGAGCCCGGTGGCGTGGGCCCAGCAGCCCGCGCGGCCGGCCGCGGCCCAGCTGTGCGTCACCTGCCACGGGGCCAACGGGATCTCGATGACCCCGGATGCGCCCCACCTGGCCGGGCAGCCCGAGATCTACCTCGGCGCGCAGCTCAAGGCCTACCGCAGCGGCAAGCGCCAGCACGAGGTGATGAACGTGGTGGCCAAGCCGCTGACGGACGAGGACATCGCGGCCGTGTCGCGCTGGTTCGCCTCGTTCCGCATCGAGGTGCGCGCCACGCCTTAGCGCCATGACGCCTTGCCCGCGCGGGAGCGCGGGCAAGGCCACCCGCCCACAATCGGGCATGGATTCGCTGTCGCAGATCGCGCTCGGCGCCGCCGTGGGCGTGGCCGTGATGGGCCGCCGCACCGCCGTGTGGAAAGCCGCGGCCTGGGGCGCCGTGGCCGGCACGCTGCCCGACCTCGACGTGCTGGTCGACCATGGCGACCCGGTGCGCAACATGGTGCTGCACCGCGCCGAGAGCCACGCGCTGTTCTGGCTCACGCTCGCGTCGGCGCCGCTGGCGGCGCTGGCGGTGCGCGTGCACGGCGAAGCACCGCAATGGCGACGCTGGTGGCTCGCGCTGTGGCTCGCGCTGGTGACGCACCCGCTGCTCGACGCGATGACGGTGTACGGCACGCGCCTCGCGCTGCCTTTCAGCGAACACCCGTACGCCGTGGGCAGCGTGTTCATCATCGATCCGCTCTACACCTTGCCGCTGCTGGCGGGCGTGGGCCTCGCGCTGGCGCGCCGCGCCGACCGCCGCGGCCTCGCCGCCAATGCGGCGGGGCTGGTGCTGAGCACGGCCTACCTGGGGTGGGGCGCGACGGTACAGCAGCACGTGCAGCAGGTGGCGCGCGCGTCGCTGGCGGCGCAGGGCGTGCGGCCCGACGCCGTGCTGGCCACGCCCTCGGCCTTCAACACCGTGCTGTGGCGCGTGGTTGCCCTCGAGGGCGACCGCTACCACGAGGGCTTCTACTCGCTGTTCGATTCCGAACCGCGCATCGCATTCGATCGCTTCGAGCGCGGCACCGCGCTGTGGCCGCAGGTGGCCGGCGTCGAGGCCGTGCAGCGCCTGGCGGCCTTCAGCCGGGGCTTCTTCAAGCTCGCGGCCGTGGACGGGCAGGTGCGCATCAGCGACCTGCGCATGGGACAGGAGCCGCATTACGTGTTCAGCTTCGTCGTCGCCGAGCAGCACAGCCCGCTGGTGCCCGTCGTGCCGAGCGTGGAGGTGGGCTCGCGCCCGCCGCTCGACGCGGCGTTGCCGTGGCTGTGGCGGCGCCTGCGCGGCGAGGCGGTGGCGGCGCCGCGCTGAGCC
>DASTJE010000036.1:0-4253 GCA_035716845.1 Burkholderiaceae bacterium | reverse complement strand
CCGCAGCGCCTGCCAGGCCAAGGGCAGCCCGGGGAATCGGCGCTCGTCGGCCGGCTCAAATGTCAATGCCTTGAGGGTGGCGAAGTCCAGGGGGGCCGCCCCCGACGCGATGCGTTCCGGCCACGCCAGGCCATAGGCGATCGGCACCCGCATGTCGGGCGTGCCAAGCTGGGCAACGATGGAGGTGTCGGTGTATTGCACCATCGAATGGATCACGCTCTGCGGGTGAATGACCACCTCGATGCGCTCTGGGGGCAGACCGAACAGGTACCGCGCCTCGATGACCTCCAGGGCTTTGTTCATCATCGTCGCCGAATCCACCGAGATCTTGCGTCCCATCACCCAGTTCGGGTGCGCGCAGGCCTCATCGGGCGACACGCTGGACAAGGTGGCCGGGTCGCGGGTGCGGAAGGGGCCGCCCGAGGCGGTGAGGATGATCTTCTCGACGCGCGCCTGCCACGTCGCCGGGTCTTCCGGCAGCGACTGGAACACGGCCGAGTGCTCGCTGTCGATCGGCAGCAGCGTGGCCCCGCCCCGGTGCACCGCGTCCATGAACAGGCGCCCGCCGACCACGAGTGCCTCCTTGTTGGCCAGCAACAGTCGCTTGCCGGCGCCCGCCGCCGCCAGGCACGGTGGCAGGCCCGCCGCACCGACGATGGCGGCCATCACCGTGGTCGCATCCGGATGCGCGGCCAGTTCCACCAGCGCTCGGGAGCCGCTCAGCACCTCGGTCCCGACCCCGGCCTCGCGCAATCGACCCTGCAGCGATCGCGCGGCGGCGGCATCTGCGAGCACCGCAAAACGGGGTGCCCACTGCCGGCACTGCGACTCCAGGAGGTCGACGCGCGACTGGGCCGACAGCGCGAGGATCTCGAAACGGTCCGGGTGGCGCGACGCCACGTCCAGCGTGCTGACGCCGATCGACCCCGTAGACCCCAGAACGACGAGCCGTTGCTTCACGGTGCGGCCAGGGCCAGGGCTGCCGGAAGTGTCGGCAGCAAGGCGTCGATGCGGTCGAGCACCCCGCCATGCCCGGGCAGCAATCGACTCGAATCCTTGGCGCCGGCGGCGCGCTTGACCAGCGACTCGAACAGGTCGCCCACCACGCTCAATCCCGCCAGGCCCGCCAGTGCGACAAACCCGCCCACTGCGCCGAACTGCCGGTGCAACTGGCCGAAGAGACTGGGGCCGTCGACCGGCATCGCGGGATCGATCCAATGCCGCCACGCGCTGGCCACCAGCCAGACGCCGACCAGCCCGCCCGCCACCCCCTCCCAGGTCTTGCCCGGGCTGATCGAGGGCGCCAGCTTGCGGCGCCCGAAGTTGCGGCCCGCGAAGTACGCCGCGATATCGGCCGCCCACACGACGCACAAGGCCGAAAGCAGGAAGTTCACGGAGATCGAGCGCGCCTGGGCCAGCGCCAACCACGCCACCCAGAGGAGAAGCAGGCCCAGCAGCAGCCGCATGGGCGCGGGCCAACGCGGCCATGCCGCGACGCCGCCACGCAGCGCCAAGGCGCCCCCGAGCACCCATGCGGCGGTGGCGCTCCACCACCAGCTCGTCGGCACGTGGCTCGCGGTGCCCGTGTACACCGCCCACCCACCGGCCAGCGCCAGCAGCACCGCCGGCCCGAAGGCTGCCACCGGCGCGACGCCGTTAAGGCGCGCCCATTCCCAGGCAGCAGCAGCCACCAGCACCAACGTCAACGCGGCAAAGGGCCAGGGCGACGGCGCGAACAGCGCCGGCAGCAGAAGGGCCAGCAGCACGATGGCCGTGACGACGCGTTGCAGCAGCATCGTGGGGACGTCAGCCGTTGGCCGCCTGGGCCAAGGCTTCGGGCAGGCGCCCGCCGAACCGACGCTCCCGCTCGCGATAGCTCGCCAGCGCGGCGTCGAGCTGAGCGGCGTCGAAGTCCGGCCACAGGCAATCGGTGAAGTGAAGCTCCGAGTACGCCACCTGCCACAGCAGGAAGTTGCTGATGCGCACCTCGCCGCCGGTGCGGATGAAGAGATCCGGGTCGGGCGCATAGCTCAGCGCCATGCGCGCGGACAGATCGTCTTCGCGCAGGTTCTGCGGCGAAATGCCGTCTGCCATCGCACGCCGCGCCGCCTGCAGCATGTCCCAGCGCCCGCCGTAGTTGAACGCGACCGACAGCGTGATGCGCGTGTTGGCCGCCGTCGTCCGTTCCGCGTGGTCCCACGCCTCGCGCACCTTCTCGCCCACTGCGTCGCGGTCGCCGACGATGCGGATGCGCACCCCCTCGCCCGCCAGTTTGGTGAGGTACTTGGAGACCGCCACCAGCACCAGCCCCATCAGGCCTGACACCTCATCGGCAGAGCGCTTCCAGTTCTCGCTCGAGAACGCGAACACGGTCAGGTACTCGATGCCCCGGTCGGCACACGCCTGCACCGTGCGCACGAGTGCGTCGACGCCCTGCTTGTGGCCGAAAAAGCGCGGCAGGAACCGTTGCTTCGCCCAACGTCCGTTGCCATCCATCACGATGGCAACGTGGCGCGGCAGCGAAGGATCGCGCGTCACGGGCTCGGCGATGCGCATCAGACGGCCAGGATCTCGACTTCCTTGGCCTTGACCAGGCGGTCGATCTCGGCCACCACGCCGTCGGTCAGGCGCTGCACGTCGTCCTGCGCGCGGCGCTCGTCATCCTCGGACGCCAGCTTGTCCTTGAGCAGCTTCTTCAAGTGCTCGTTGGCGTCGCGGCGCAGATTGCGCACCGCGACCTTGCATTCCTCGCCGGCATGGCGCACGACCTTCGTCAGTTCCTTGCGCCGCTCCTCCGTGAGCGGCGGCATGGGCACGCGCAGCAAGTCGCCTTGGGCGCTCGGGTTCAGGCCCAGGTCGCTCTCGCGGATGGCCTTCTCGATCTTGGCGCCCATGCCCTTCTCCCAGGGCTGGACGCTGATGGTGCGCGCGTCGAGCAGGCTCACGTTGGCCACCTGGCTGATGGGCACCATCGAGCCGTAGTACTCGACGTGCACCTGGTCGAGGATGCCCGGGTGGGCGCGGCCGGTGCGTATCTTGTGCAACTCGCTCTTGAATGCCTCGACGGACTTGCCCATCTTGGCCTCGGCGTTCTTCTTGATGTCGGCAATCGTCATCTCACGGTCTCCAGGCTCACACGTGGACGAGTGTCCCTTCGTCCTCGCCCATCACGACGCGCTTGAGCGCGCCGGGCTTCATGATGGAAAACACCTTGATCGGCAGCTTCTGGTCGCGGCACAGCGCGAAGGCCGTAGCGTCCATGACCTGCAGGTTCTTGGCAATGGCCTCGTCGAAGCCGATCGTCGTGTAACGGCGGGCGCTCGGGTCCTTCTTCGGGTCGGCCGTGTAGACACCGTCGACCTTGGTGGCTTTGAGGACCACCTCGGCCCCGATCTCGGCCCCGCGCAACGCCGCAGCGGTGTCGGTGGTGAAGAACGGGTTGCCGGTGCCCGCGGCAAACACGACGACCTTGCCCTCCTCCAGATACTGCAGCGCCTTAGGGCGGACATAGGGTTCGACCACCTGCTCGATCGAGATGGCGCTCATCACGCGGGCGGTCATTCCCTCCTGGCGCATGGTGTCGGCGAGCGCCAGCGAGTTCATCACGGTGGCCAGCATGCCCATGTAGTCGGCCGTCGCCCGGTCCATCCCCACCGAGCCGCCGGCCACGCCGCGGAAGATGTTGCCGCCGCCGATCACCACCGCCACCTCGACGCCCAGGCCGGTGATTTCCTGCACTTCGCGCACCAGCCGCACGATGGTGGCGCGGTTGATGCCGTAGGCGTCGTCGCCCATCAGGGCCTCGCCGGACAGCTTGAGCAGGATGCGTTTGTAGGCCGGCATGCGGCGAATCCTCGAGATGCGACGGGTGCAAGTTTAAAGGGCCGCGTGAGCGGCCCTTCGACAATCTTGGCTTACTGGCCCTTGGCCGCAGCCACCTGCGCGGCAACCTCGGCCGCAAAGTCGTCCTGCCGCTTCTCGATGCCCTCGCCCACCACGTAAAGCGTGAAACCCCTGGCCGTCGTCGCGGCGCCCTTGAGGTACTGCTCGACGGTCTGCTTGCCGTCGGCCGCCTTCACGAACACCTGGTTCAGCAGCGAGACTTCCTTCAGGAACTTCTGCACCGAACCCTCGACCATCTTGGCGACGATCTCGGCCGGCTTGCCGCTCTCGGCCGCCTTCTGGGCGGCGATCCTGCGCTCCTTTTCGACCAGCTCGGCGGGCACTGCGGCTTGCGACAGCGCCGCCGGCTT
>DASTJE010000035.1:0-2491 GCA_035716845.1 Burkholderiaceae bacterium | reverse complement strand
TAAGGCGCGCTTCCTAGGGACGGAGGAGGCGCCGGGGGCATCATTGCTGCATGAGCATTCGTCACCTGGAGAAGTTCTTCGAACCGGCGTCGGTGGCCGTGATCGGCGCCTCGGCGCGCCCCCACAGCGTGGGCGCGATGGTGTGGCGCAACGTGCGCGAGGGCGGCTTCGCCGGCGCGCGCTGGGCCGTCAACCCCAAGCACCGCGAGCTCGACGGCGAGCCGGTGTTCGCGAGCGTGGCCGAGCTGCCGGCCGCGCCCGACCTGGCGGTGCTGTGCACGCCGCCGGCCACCGTGCCCGGGTTGATCGCCGAGCTGGGCGCACGCGGCACGCGCGCCGCGGTGGTGCTGACGGCCGGCTTCACGCCGGCGCAGAAGCAGGCCATGCTCGACGCGGCGCGGCGCCACGTGCTGCGCATCCTCGGCCCCAACGGCCTGGGCCTGCTGTCGCCGGCGATCGGCCTCAACGCGAGCTTCGCGCACGCCGGCGTCGACAGCGGCAGCCTGGCCTTCGTCTCGCAGTCGGGCGCGCTGGTGACCTCGATGATCGACTGGGCGCGCGGGCGCGGCATCGGCTTTTCGCGCTTCGTGTCGCTGGGCGAGCAGGCCGACGTGGACTTCGGCGACCTGCTCGACTGGCTGGCCAGCGATGCGCGCACGCGCGCCATCCTGCTGTACGTGGAGTCGCTGGCCACGGCGCGCAAGTTCATGAGCGCGGCGCGCGCGGCGGCGCGCAACAAGCCGGTGCTGGTGGTCAAGGCCGGCCGCACCGACGCCGGCCGCCAGGCCGCGGCCTCGCACACCGGCGCGCTCGCCGGCAGCGACCAGGTGATCGACGCGGCGATCCGCCGCGCCGGCATGCTGCGCGTGGACACCCTGGGCGACCTGTTCACCGCCGCCGAGACGCTGGCGCACTTCCGCACCCCCGCGCGCGGGCTCGACGCCGAGGGCAACCCCTGCATCACGCTGGTGACCAACGGCGGCGGCGCCGGCGTGCTGGCGGCCGACGAGGCCGCGCGCCTGGGCCTGCCGCTGGCGCCGATCGACGCCGCGTTGCAGGCCGACCTGGAGCGCGGGCTGCCGGGCAACTGGTCGCGCGCCAACCCGGTGGACATCATCGGCGACGCGCCGGTGGAGCGCTACGAGCACACGCTGCGCACCCTGCTCGCACGGCCCGACACCGGCACCGTGCTCTTCATGCACGCGCCCACGGCCATCGTGCCGTCGCGCGACATCGCCGCCGCGCTGCTGCCGCTGGCGCAGGCGCACCGCGCGCGGCTGGTGAGCTGCTGGCTCGGCGGCGCCGCGGTGGCCGAGGCGCGCCAGCTGTTCCGCGAGGCCGGCATCCCCACCTACGACACGCCGGAGCAGGCGGTGCAGGCGCTGGCCTGGCTGGCCACCTACCGGCGCAACCAGGCGCTGCTGCTGGAGGCGCCGCCGGCCACCGTGGCCGCGCCGCCCGACCTGGCGGCCGTGCGGGCGCTGATCGACCGTGCGCTCGCCGAGGGGCGCGAGATGCTGGCCGAGCCCGAGGCCAAGCAGCTGCTCGCGGCCTGCGGCATCCCGACCGTGGTGACGCGCGTGGTGGCGCCGTCACCCGACGCCGCGGCCGAGATGGCGCGCACGATCGGCTACCCGGTGGTGCTGAAGATCCTGTCGCCGCAGATCAGCCACAAGAGCGACGTGGGCGGCGTGGCGCTCGACCTGGCCAATGCGCGCCAGGTGCGCAGCGCCGCCGCCGCGATGCTCAAGCGGGTGGCGCGGCTGCGGCCCGACGCGCAGGTGGCCGGCTTCACGGTGCAGCAGATGGTGCGCCGGCCGCAGGCACTGGAGCTGATCGCCGGCACGCACGTCGACCCGGTGTTCGGGCCGGTGATCCTGTTCGGTGCCGGCGGCACGCGCGTGGAGGTGGTGGCCGACCGCGCGCTCGCGCTGCCGCCGCTGAACGCGCCGCTGGCGCGCGCCCTGATCGAGCGCACCGACGTGGCCCGCCTGCTGGCCGGCTGGCGCGACGTGCCGCCGGCCGACCTGGACGCGGTGCAACGCACGCTGATCGCGTTGTCGCAGCTGCTGGCCGGCGAGCCGCGCATCGCCGAGCTCGACATCAACCCGCTGCTGGCCGACGCCCAGGGCGTGATCGCGCTCGACGCGCGCGTGCGAGTGAGCGCCAAGGCGCCGGGCGGAGCGGCCCGCTTCGCGATCCGGCCCTATCCGCAGGAGCTCGTCGAACGCATCGACTGGCGCGGCCGCACGCTCACGCTGCGCCCGATCCGGCCCGAGGACGAGGCGCAGCACCTGGCCTTCCTCGAGCGCATCGAGCCGGCCGACATCCGCATGCGCCTGTTCTACACGCGGCACAGCATCGAGCGCAGCGAGCTGGCGCGGCTGACGCAGATCGACTACGAGCGCGAGATGGCGCTGCTGGCCACGGTGCCGCGCGAGGACGGCGAGGGCGAGGAGACGCTGGGCGTGGTGCGCGCGGTGACCGACCC
>DASTJE010000034.1:0-35078 GCA_035716845.1 Burkholderiaceae bacterium | reverse complement strand
GCGCCGCCCTGGATTTCCTGGGCCATCGAAACACCCGAAGCTGCCACCAGGATGGCAGCCAGGGCAGCGCCGCACCACGGCGGCAGCGAACTCATGCGGGTCATGCGTGTCTCCTCACTTGGTTGAACTACACGGCCGCATGGGCCGCGTCTCCCGGGCGCGTGGAGGGCTCGCGCGGCTCGGCTCTCCTTGCGATACTGCGGCCGATGTCGCGCGCGTCGCGCGTTCCCTGGATGATCAGGTTAGTGCGATTCGCACGGCATGGAAACCCCTAGTCGCCCCCTGGAGAACCCGCATGTCCCTGCCCCGTTTCCTGGTCTCGGTGGCCCTCGTGACCGTGTTGATCCATGGCGGCGCACTGGCCCAAACCACGACCAACCCGAACCTCAATGCGCAGCTGCTGGTGGCCGCGCGGCAGAACGACACCACTGCGGTCGAGCGCGCGCTTGCGCGCGGGGCGGCAGTCAACTCGCGCAACCGGCTGGGCAAGACCGCGCTGCTGACTGCCACCGAGAAGGGCAATGCGGGGATGGTCGAGCGCCTGATGGCCGCCGGTGCCGACGTGAACCTCGCGTCGCTCGAAGGCGTCACGCCGCTGATGGCCGCGGCCTATTACGGCCACGCGGCGCTGGCGCGACGCTTCCTCGACGCCGGGGCCCGCACCGACCCGGTGGACCGCATGAAGAAGCCCGCCATCGTCTACGCGGCCGGGCAGGGGCATGCGGCGCTGCTCGCGCTGCTGCTCGAGCGCGGCGTGCCGGTCGACGCGACCTACGAGCAGCGGCTCACGGCCCTCATGTGGGCGGCCGGACAGGGCCATGCCGAAGCCGTGAAGCTGCTGCTTGACCGTGGCGCCCATGCCGACCTGCGCGACGATCGCGGCCTGACCGCGCTCGACATGGCGCGACAGGGCGGTCACGCGGCGGTGGTCGCGTTGCTCGCGGCGCGCTGAGCGGCGCGCCGCCTCAGCTGCCGCCCTTGGCCAGGCCGAGCCGCTCGACGGTGCGTTTCTCGGCCAGGTAGGCCTCGCGCATCGCGCGGCCATAGTCCTCGGGGCCGAGGTAGTCGGGCGCCTGGTCGTACTTGTCGAGTTCAGCCACGTGCGCGGGATCGAACAGCGCGGCCTTGAAGGCGTCGTGCAGCTTGTGCACCACGCCCGGCGGCAGGCCGCGCGGGCCGGCCAGGCCGTAGGGCGAACTCGCGCTGAGCGGAAAACCGAGCTCGCGCACAGTGGGGGTCTGAGGCCAGCGCTTCGATCGCTGTTCGCTGAACACCGCGAGCAGCCGCAGGCGTCCACTGTCCACGTGCGGCGCGAAGCCGCTGGAGTTGATACCCACGTCCACCTGGCCGGAGGCCACGGCGATCATCTGCTCGGCCGTGCCCTTGTAAGGCACGTGCACGTAGCTCAGGCCCTTGGCGGCCATGAGCTGGTCCATCAGCAGGTGCGGCGTGGTGCCCACGCCGTTGGTGGCCACGGTGAGCGCGCCCGCGCGAGCACGTGCGACGGCGAGCATCTCGTCGAGCGAACGGACGCCGCTGGCCGGGTGCGTGACGAGGCCGAAGGTGACACCGCTCAACTGGATGATCGGCGTCGTGTCGCGGATCGGGTCCCACAGCACCTTCTGCAGCCATGGCGCGCGGAACACCGGTTGCGGCATCTGCGCAATGGTGTGGCCGTCCGGTGCGGCGCTTTGCAGGACCGGCATCGCCAGCGTGCCGCCGGCGCCGCCGCGGTTCTCGACCAGCACGCGCTGGCCCAGGTGGCGGCCGGCCAGTTCGGCCAGCAGCCGCAGCGTGAGGTCGGTGGCGCCGCCGGCGGGCCAAGGCACCCACAGGGTGACCGGGCGCGCCGGGAAGGCGTCGTACGACTCGGCCGCGCTGCCGCCGATCCAGGCACACGCCAGGGCGACTGCCGCACGGCGGCGCGTCAGGTCCAGCACGGATCGCGGGCTCCGGTGCGGCCGCGCGGCCGACCGGTCACGCACGGCCGCCACGCTTGGCGAGTTGGCCGAAACCGCGTTGCGGGTCATAGCCCCAGACCGCCAGCACGAAGGCCGCGGCCAGCGTGCCGATCACCACCCATGGCGCGAGGCCGGGGTCCTTGCCGTAGAGCGCGAAGCGGAACCATTCGACCGCGTGCGTGAAAGGGTTGGCCTGCGCGGCACGCCAGACCCAGGTGGCACCGGACTCCTCCAGCTTCCACAACGGATACAGCGCGGTGGAGACAAAGTACATCGGAAAGATGACGAAGTTCATCGTGCCGGCGAAGTTCTCTAGCTGGCGGATGTGCACCGACAGCAGCAGCCCCAGCGCGCCGAACATCAGCGCGGCGGCGCACGCCGCCGCGAGCGCATGCACCCCGGGCAGCGGCAGTTCCGTGCCCACGGCCACGGCGACCACCAGGAAGGCGGCCGCCTGCGCCAGTGACAGCACCGCCGTGGCGGCGAGCTTGCAGGCCAGGAGCCACCAGCGCGGCAGCGGGGCCGTCAGCAGCAGGCGCATCAGGCCCATCTCGCGGTCGTAGACCATCGCCAGGCTCGATTGCATGCCGTTGAACAGCAGCACCATGCCCACCAGGCCCGGCACGATGTAGGTGTCGTAGGCGATGTAGGTGTCGTAGGGCTCGACGATCGACACGCCGAACACGTTGCGAAAACCTGCCGCGAACACCGCCAGCCACAGCAGCGGGCGCACCAGGGCCGAGACCAGCCGGCCGTACTGGCGCGAGAACTTGAACAGCTCGCGCAGCACGATGGCCCACAAGGCGCGCAGGGCGTGGCTCACCGGGATGTCCTCCGCGCTGCGCGCTGCGGGGCGAGCGCTCGGGAGCGGCCCGGCGCGCTCACTGAACTACCCTTCGCGCTGCGCGCTGCGGGACCGAGCGCTTGGGAGCGGCCCGGCGCGCTCATGGCCTGGCCTTGCACAGCTTCTCCGGCGCGTCGGCGCCCAGGGTGTCGAGCATGTTCCTCGGGTGCAGCAGCCCGTCGACCGGCGCGCTGCCGACCACGCCCTGACCGTCGGTCAGCAGCATCGTCTGGCGCAACTGGCCGTCCCAGGCACGGAACGACAGCGCGACGCCCTTGCTGCCGTCGAGCTCGCGTGGCGCGAACGACGCGGCGCTCCAGGGCCCCTTCGGGGACGCCACCGCGGCGGCCGTGAGGGCGCGCCCTGCGATCCACGCCGCCCAGTCGTGCGCCGTCATCGCCCGGCCGCCATGGGCCTTGGCGAAGCGGCGCACCACCTGGGGCGCGCCGAAGCGGTCGAACTGCGCGTGCCAGGCGAGCGCCACCAGCCCGGCATCGCCCACCACCGGGCGCGGCAGCGCCGTTCGGTAGGGCAGCGCGCGGGCGAACTCGCCGTCGCTGTCGACCACCCAGATCGCGTCGTGGGCGAGGCCGCCGCCGGTGAGCAGCAGCGGGTTCGCGAGATCGCGCTCGCGCGGGTCGGCCGAGAGCTTGAAGGGCCTCGTCGCCACGACTTTCAGGCCATAGCGCCTGAGCGAGGCCTGCGCTGCGGCGGTTCGTGCCGCATCGGCGGCGCCTGGGCCGGCGAGCAGCAGCACGCTCGACCACTTGCGTGACACCAGCCACTGCGCCAGCGCGTCGGCGCGCATGCGCTCGGAGGGCAGCGTGTGCCACAGGTTGGCGCGGCAGTCGCGCTCGCGCAGCGCGTCCGCGGCATTGCCGACGTTGAGCACGGGCAGCTTGGGGGCAGCATCGGCGGCCGCCGCCGTGGCCGCGGCCGACAGGTCGGTCAGCAGCACCGCGGCGCCGCTCGCGGCGGCCTTGCGCGCCGCCTCGCGCGCGGCCTCGGGCGTGTCGGCGACGGGAGCCACTTCGAGCGAGACCGCGGCGCCCGCGGCGTCGAGTTCGAAGCGCGCCTCGTCGAGTGCGACCTTGAGGCCGTCGGCCGCGCTGCCGGTGGGATGGCCGAGGTAGGCCCGTTCGACGCGTGTGCGTTCGAGCCGGGCGTCGTCGGCCGGCTGCAGGAGCACGGCCCTGAGCGTGGCCGCCAGCGCCACGCCGGGGACCGAGATCGCGAGGGTCGTGAACGCGCGTTTCAATCGACCACCACCGCCTGGTAGGGCACGCGCCCGACCGGCACCGTCTTCAGCGCCTTGGCCGTGGCGACGTCGATCACCGTCATGTCGTCCGACAGGCCGTTGACCACGTAGAGCCGGGCCTCGGCCTTGTCGAGCGCCACGTTCCAGGCGCGCTTGCCCGCGAGCACGAGGTTCGTGACCTTGCGCTGCGCCACGTCGACGAAGGCGACATGGTTGGCGCGCCCCAGGCCGACGAAGGCGCGCTGGCCGTCACGCGTCATCGTGATGCCCACCGGCGTGATGTCGGCGGCGCGCACGCCGGGCACCTCGAACCTGAGCGTCGCGACGACCTTCAGGTCGGCCAGCGAGAGGATCGACACGCCGGCGTCGAGCTCGTTGGTGACCCACATCTCGCGGCCGTCCGGCGTGATGGCCATGCGCCGCGGGCGCTTGCCCACGCTGATGTTCTTCGCCACCTTGCCGGCGGCCACGTCCACCGCATGGACCATGTTCGCCACTTCGCTGGTCACGAACACGAGCTTGCCGTCGGGCGCGGTCTTCACGCCCTCGGGCTCCTTGCCCACCGGCACCTGCCTGAGCATCTTGCCGCTGGCCACGTCGACGATGCCCAGCGCACCCTCGTCCTCGTTGGAGACGTACAGCGTCTTGCCGTCGGGCGAGAGGTCGAAGGCCTCGGGGTCGTCGCCCAGCGGCACGCGCTTGACGGACTTGCGCGTGGCCACGTCGATCAGGTCGGCCGCGTGCGACTCGCCGCAGGCCACCAGCAACTGCCTGCCGCCGGGCAGCAGCTGCATGTGGCGCGGCCGCTTGCAGGTCGGCACGGTGGCCTGGACGGCCAGCGAGGCCGCGTCGACCACCGTCAGCGCGTGATCCTTCTCGCTCGACACCCAGACGGTCGACTGGGCGGCAGCCAGCGTCGGCACTGCGATCAGCCAGGCCAGCAGGAACGGTTTCACGGGGCGGTCTCCTTGGGGTGGGATGTGCCGCCGGTCGCGGCGATGAAGGCGGACTCGAGCGTGGGGCCGCCGAGCGCCTGCGTCACCTCGTCGGGCCTGCCTTCCGCGAGCAGCCGCCCACGGTGCAGCACCAGCACCCGATCAGCGGCGCTCGTCTCCTCGACCAGGTGGGTGGCCCACAGCACCGTGGTGCCGCGCTGCTCGACGTCGGCGCGAAGCGCCGCGAGCAGGTCGCGCCGCGAGGCCGGGTCGAGGCCGACGGTGGGTTCGTCCATCAGCAGCACCGAAGGCCGGTGCAGCAGCGCGCGCGCCAGTTCGACCTTGCGGCGGTTGCCGCCGGAGAGCTCGCGCACCATGCGCCCGCGGTCGGCCGCGATGCCCAGCGCGATGCAGCAGGCCTCGATGCGTTCCTGAGTCTGCCCGCGCGCCATCCCGTGCAGCGCGGCATGGAAGCGCAGGTTGCGTTCGACGCTGAGGTCGAGGTCGAGCGAGGGCTGCTGGAAGACGACGCCGAGCGACGCCAGTGCCGCCACCGGGGCGCTGCGGATGGAATGCCCGGCCAGCCGCGCGTCTCCGGCATCGGCGGCGAACAGCCCGGTGAGGATCTGGAACAGCGTGGACTTGCCGGCCCCATTGGGGCCGAGCAGGACCGCGAAACAGGCCCTCGGGATGCCCAGGCTCAGCGCGTCGAGCGCCGTGCGCGCGCCGTAGCGCTTGGTCAGGCCCTGGACCTCGATGGCCGGCGGCACGGTCCTAGCGCCCCCGCGACGCCAGGCGGCGGTACAGCGTGGCGCGGCTCAGCCCGAGGCGGCGTGCGGCCTGCGCCACGTTGCCGCCGGCAGCCTGCAGCGCCTCGCGGATCAGCTGGGCTTCGGCGTCGCGCCAGCGTGCCGGGTTCGGGTCGCGCTGGGCCACCGGGGCCACCGTCACCTGCAGGCCGCTCCACAGCGGCAGGGTCTGTGCCGGCATGTCGCTGCGCAGGTCGAGCAAGGCGGCAGGCGGCGCGGCGAAGCACTGCTGGACGGCGGGCAGTTCGGCCGCCGACGGGTCGAGCGAGAGCATGGTGCGCGCCGTGCGGTCGGCGCCGACGATCCGGCCGTCCTGGTCCAGGGCCAGCAGGCCCGCCTCGTCGTTGTCGTCGATGCCGGGCCAGCGCACCTGCAGCAGCGTGCGGTGCGGCAGGGCACGCAGCAGGGCGTCCTCGATGCGCCGGGCCATGCGTGCCGCAAGGTGGCGCAGTTCCGGGCGCTCCGGTGCCAGCACGCCCGTCAGGTCGAGCATGCCGGCGCAGCGCCCGTCGGGGCCGACGATCGGTGCGCCGGCGCAGCTGTACACCGAGGTGGCCTCGAAGAAATGCTCGCCGCGGTGCAGCCACACCGGATGCAACTCGCCCAGCGCGGCCCCGATGGCCGTGGTGCCGACGCGGCGCTCCGACAGATCGACGCCGATGCGCGCGATGGCGTGCACGCGCCGGTCGCGCGAGTCCGCGCTCGCGCCGACGGCGACCACCACGCCGGCCGCATCCGTGAGGATGCTGAAGTAGCGTGTCGGTGCGATCAGGCGATCGAGGTCGGCCAGCACCGGCGACGCGGCCGCCAGCAAGGTGGCGTTGGCCTCGCGGTGCTGGCGCAGCGCCGCGCGACCGACGGCGTCGAAGGCCACCGCATCGGTCGGGCGGCGCCCTTGTGCCATGCAGCGGCGCCAGGAGCGTGCGATCCAGGGCTCGATGCCGGGCGTGAAGGCCGCTCCCTGTGACAGCAGGGCGTCGCGCGCGCGTCCGATGGCGTGCAGCCGCAGGTCGGCAGGCGCGACAGGCGTGGTGGCGGGGGTGTCGGGCATCGCAGGCGATCTTGTCTCAGTTTGAGACGATCCGGACGGAGCTAGGGTTCGCACTGATCTGCCCCGGCAGGGTCGATCCAACAATGGCCATATGCACCGCCGATCATATGGGTCGCCCGGCGCTGTTCCACGTTCAGGAGACATTCAATGCAGAAGACGCTGCACATCAACCCGGAGAAGTGCACCGGCTGCCTCCAGTGCGAGATGGCGTGTTCGTTCGAGAACTACGGCACCTACGCGACGGCGAAGTCGCGCATCAAGGTGTTCGACTTCCATCACACCGGGCGCAAGGTGCCCTACACCTGCACCCAGTGCGACGAGGCCTGGTGCCTGCATGCCTGCCCGGTGGAGGCGATCACGGTGGACAGGGCCACCGGCGCCAAGGTCGTCAACGAGACCACCTGCGTCGGGTGCAAGGTCTGCACCATCAGCTGCCCCTTCGGCACCATCAACTACGTGCAGGAGACGGGCAAGGTACAGAAGTGCGACCTGTGCGGGGGCGAGCCGGCATGCGCCGACGCCTGCCCCACCGGCGCGATCACCTACGTCGACGCCAACTGGACCGGCCTGGGCAAGATGCAGGCCTGGGCCGACAAGCTCGGCAACCAACCCGCCGCCTGAAGGAGAGCACGCATGTCCTGGGCAGGAAAGATCCTCCGCGTCGATCTCACGACCGGCACCGTCAAGAGCGAAGCGCTCAACATGGACTGGGCACGGGCCTACCTCGGCTCGCGTGGCCTGGCCACCAAGTACATCGTCGAGGAAGTGGATCCGAAGGTCGATCCGCTGTCGCCGGCCAACAAGATCATCTGGGCCACCGGCCCGCTGACCGGCACGATGGCGTCCACCGGCGGGCGCTACACCATCGTCACCAAGGGGCCGCTGACCGGGGCCATCGCCTGCAGCAACTCGGGCGGCTACTGGGGCGCCGAGCTCAAGATGGCCGGCTGGGACATGGTGATCTTCGAGGGCAAGTCGGCCAAGCCGGTCTACCTCTTCGTCGAGGACGGCAGGGCGGAGCTGCGCGACGCCTCGCACCTGTGGGGCCAGAGCGTCTGGCATACCGAGGAGACGATCAAGAAGCAGCACCAGGATCCGCTGATCCGTGTCTCGTCGATCGGCCTGGCCGGCGAGAACCAGGTGCTGTTCGCCGCCGTCGTCAACGACCTGCACCGCGCCGCCGGCCGCTCCGGCGTGGGCGCCGTGATGGGCAGCAAGAACCTGAAGGCCATCGCCGTGCGCGGCACGCAAGGCGTGGGCAACGTGCACGACCCGAAGGCCTTCATGCAGGTGACCAAGGCCAAGAAGAAGATCCTGGCCGACAACGCGGTCACCGGGCAGGGCCTGCCGACCTACGGCACCCAGGTGCTGATGAACGTGATCAACGAGGTCGGCGCGCTGCCCACGCGCAACCACCGCGACAGCCAGTTCGAGGGCGCCAAGGACATCTCGGCCGAGGCCATGGCCACGCCGCGCAAGAGCGATGGCAAGGCGCAGCTGGTGACCAACCAGGCCTGCTTCGGCTGCACCATCGCCTGCGGGCGCATCAGCAAGATCGACCAGACCCACTTCAGCGTCGAGAACAAGCCGCAGTACTGGGGCGCCTCGGGTGGCCTGGAGTACGAGGCGGCCTGGGCGCTCGGCGCGGCCAACGGGGTCAACGACCTGGAGGCGCTGCAGTACGCCAACCTGATCTGCAACGAGCAGGGCATGGACCCGATCAGCTTCGGGGCCACCGTCGGGGCGGTGATGGAACTCTACGAGCTGGGCGTGCTGACGAAGGAGCAGATCGGCACCGAGGCGCCGTTCGGCTCGGCCAGGGCGTTGTGCGAGCTGGCCGACATGACCGCCAAGGGGGTGGGCTTCGGCAAGGAGCTGGGGCAGGGCAGCAAGCGCCTGTGCGCCAAGTACGGCAAGCCCGAGCTGAGCATGAGCGTCAAGGGCCAGGAGTTCCCGGCCTACGACGCGCGCGGCATCCAGGGCATGGGCCTGACGTACGCCACCAGCAACCGCGGTGCCTGCCACCTGCGCAGCTACACGGTGGCCAGCGAGATCCTCGGCATCCCGGTCAAGACCGACCCGCTGACGGCCGAAGGCAAGCCCGAACTGGTGATCGCGTTCCAGGACGCCACGGCGGCCTTCGACGCGGCGGGCATCTGCATCTTCACCAGCTTCGCGTGGGGCCTGCCCGACGTGGCCGAGCAGGTGGCGGCGGCCTGCGGGCCCGAGTTCTCGCTCGAGAACGTGCAGAAGATCGGCGAGCGGATCTGGAACATGGAGCGCGACTTCAACAACCGCGCCGGCTTCACGTCCAAGGACGACACGCTGCCGCCGCGCCTGCTCAACGAAGCCGCCAAGACCGGCCCGGCCAAGGGCCTGACGAGCAAGCTGCCGGAGATGCTGCCCAAGTACTACACCGCCCGTGGCTGGAACGCCGACGGCACGCTCAAGCCGGAGACGAAGCAGCGCCTGGGGCTGTGATCCGCCAACCCACCGAGGACGGGGTGGCGCGCAAGCGTCACCCCGTTTCGACTCCGATGAAACACCTGATCCTCGGCGCCGGCCCGGCCGGCGTCATCGCCGCGGAGACGATCCGCAAGCATGCCCCGCACGACGAGATCACGATCGTCGGCGACGAGCCCGAGGCGCCGTATTCGCGCATGGCCATTCCCTACCTGCTGATGGGGCGCATCGGCGAGGAGGGCACGCACCTGCGCCACGGCGCGGGGCACTTCGAGGCCCTGCGCGTGGCGGTGCGGCGCGGCGTGCGGGCCAAGGCGCTCGACACCGCGGCGCGAGCCGTGGCGCTCGACGACGGGTCGACGCTCGCCTACGACCGGCTGCTGATCGCCACGGGCTCGACGCCGGCCAATCCGCCGATCCCTGGCATCCAGGCCGAAGGCGTGCACCACTGCTGGACCCTGGCCGATGCGCGCGCCATCATGCAGCGCGCGAAGCCCGGCGCGCGCGTGATCCAGATGGGGGCGGGCTTCATCGGCTGCATCATCCTCGAGGCACTGGCCGAGCGCGGCGTGAAGCTCACCGTGGTCGAGATGGGCGACCGCATGGTGCCGCGCATGATGGGCCCGGTGGCCGGGGGCATGATCAAGGCCTGGTGCGAGTCCAGGGGCGTGGCGGTGTTCACCGGCACGCGCGTGGAGGCGATCGACCGCCAGGAAGGCGGCAGCCTCGCCGTGCGCCTGTCCAACGGGCAGCGCCTGGAGGCCGAGCTCGTGATCAACGCCACCGGCGTGCGGCCCAACATCGGTTTCCTCGAGCATTCGGGCGTGAAGTGCCTGGTGGGCGTGCTGACCGACGAGCACCTGCAGACGAGCGTGCCCGGCGTCTTCGCGGCCGGCGACTGTGCCGAAGCGTTCGACAAGGTCAGCGGCACGACCATCGTCAGCGCCATCCAGCCCAACGCCGCCGAGCAGGCGCGCGTGGCGGCGCTCAACATGGTCGGTCGACGCGCCGAGCTGAAAGGCGTCACGCAGATCAACGTGCTCGACACCCTGGGCCTGATCTCGGCGAGCTTCGGCAACTGGCAGGGCGTGGACGGCGGCGAGCATGCCGAGCTGACGGACCGCGCCGCGCACCGCCACCTGAGCCTGCAGTTCTCCGGCGACCGCCTGGTGGGATGCAATTCGGTGGGCTGGACCGAGCACGTGGGCGCGATGCGCGGGCTCGTCGAGGGCGGGGTGCCGCTGGGCGAGTGGAAGGACAGGCTGATGGACGACCCGACGCAGCTGATGGCCGCCTACCTGGCCAGCGCGCAGGCGCAGGCGCACCGGGCACTGGTCAAAGGCTGACTTGCACGCGCGCCGCACCGGCGCGGCATCATCGCGGCCCATGCGCATCACGTTCAAGCTGTACGCCAGCCTGACCCAGTACCTGCCCGCCGAGGCGCGGCACGGCAACCAGATGACCCTGGACTTGCCCGAGGGCACGCCGGTGGCGCGCATCATCGAGCCGTTCGGCCTGCCGCCCAAGCTCGTGCACCTGGTGCTGGTCAACGGCGTCTACGTCGCGCCGGACGCGCGATTGAGCCACGTGCCCCGGGACGGCGACGTGCTGGCCATCTGGCCGCCGATTGCCGGCGGCTAGGGGCCCGCCCCTTGCAGGCGCACTATCCGTTCGCGTTCGAGCGCGAGATGGGGTGCACGGCCGAGGACCTGCGGGCCTGGCTGCCGGGCGCGTGCGGGCAGCGGACGCTGCACTGGCGCGAAGGCGGTGTCGAGGTCGCGCTCGGCAAGGGCACCGTCAGCATCGACTGGCAGCCGCTTGCGCCCAGGCGCATCGCCCTCGTCACGCTGCCCCGGCTGGCGGTCCGGTTCGCCGCGCGCGACACCGACGCACTCGAATGGCACGCCTTCATGCGTCGCTTCGACCTGTACGTCCAGCGCGGCGGGGGCTGAGCGCCGCGCTCAGCGCGTGCCCAGCACCAGCTGCACGCGGGGGGACCAGGCGGCATCCTCTTCGCCGGAGGCGCGCAGCCTGGGTGCCGCGACGAACAGGCGTTCGCTCGGCAGCCCCTTGGCGATCAACGCATCGCGTACCGCCAGGCCGCGCTGCAGCGCCAGTTCGCGCGCGCTGTCGGTGCTGACCACGGTGGCCTGCCTGAGCAGCGCCTCCATCTCGGGCACCGGAATGTCCTTGGCCAGCCCGATGACGTTGCGCGGCTTGTTGGGCAGGCGCGTGTCCGCATAGACGCGCCTGACCAGCGCATCGCGTGCCGCTCCGCCGAGCGCGGGCAGCGGCGCATCGGGCGTGGCGCCGGCGCGCAGGGCGTCGCGCCGCTGTTCGGCGCGCAATCGCGCTTCGAGCGCTTCGGACTGGATGGCATCGCGCTCGCTTGCCGGATCGGCCGCGCCGGTGACCGTCATCTGCAGCGCCGGGCGGTCCAGCAGGGCCTGGGCCACCTTGTCGATCACGCCGCGGCCGTTGTCGGTGAAGCGCGTGGTGCCCGGCGCGAAACCGACGAAGGACAGGTCGGCCGCGTCGCCGCCGGCCAGCAGCGAGAACGGCGCGGTCAGGGCCTTCACGAGCAGGTTGCCGATCACCTTGAGCACGATGCCGAAGACGCTGAACTGCGGGTCGTTGATCGAGCCGCTGATGGGCAGGTTGATGTCGATCACGCCGTGCCGGTCCTTCAGCAACGACACCGCCAGCAGCACCGGCAGCTTGGTCGCGTCAGGCGACTCGACCTTTTCGCCGAAGGTGAGCTGGTTGAGCACGATCTGGTTCTTCGCGTCGAGCTTGCCGTCGGGGGCGATCCGGTAGGCCACGTCCATGCTCAGCTTGCCGCGCTCGATCGCGTAGCCGGCATAACGGCCGGCATAGGGCGACAGCGGCGCCAGTTCGAGGTCCGTCGCCTTGGCGCGGAGGTCCAGCGCCAGCGGCTTGACGCTCGGGTTGAGCGAACCCACGATCTCCAGCAGCGCCGTGCCCGCCGCGCGCCCGCGCAGTTCGAGCGTGGCCATGTCGCGCGAGGACGAGTTGAACGCACCCAGGCGGCCGTTCAGCGCGGTGAGCGCCGCGCTGTAGTTCGGCTTGATGAAGCGGTCGGTGAAGTCGATCCGTCCCTCGACGAGGCGTACGCCACCGACCTGCAGGTCCAGCGGCAGCGCGGCGAGCGTATCGGGCTGCGCGGCGGGCGGTGCTGCCGGTGCCGACGCCGGCAGCACCGCTGGCGCGGCCGTGGCCGGCCCTTCGCTCGGCGTTGCGGCGACATCGCGCAGGTTGAAGTGGCCGTCTTCGGTGACGACCAGGCGCGAATAGAAGTCCGACAGGGTCGCCATGCCCAGCGCGACGCGCGCACGCGTGCCGGGCGCCTGCTCGTAGCGCAACCCGTCGAGCACGAGCGAGTGCCAGGTCAGCAGTTCGTCGCTGCGTTGCGATGCCTGCCGCTCGTGGACACGCAGATCGTCCACGCGCGCGTCGCCACGCACGGCGACCTCCGCCCCCCCGGGCTTCAGGGCCAGGGCGACGTCGCCGCGGTAGGAGGCGTCACCGCGCAGCAGCGCGATCGGCAGGTCGCGATCGACATACGGCGCGAAGGCGTGCACGGGCAGGCGTTCGGCCGTGACGGTGCCGCGCAGGGTGAACGGCTCGGGCGCCACGCTGGCGGTCCACGCCAGGCGGCCCGCCGCCGCGCCCGCACCGTCGCGCGCCGCGCCGGGCACGAGTGTCAGGCGCCCTTGCGTGCGGGCTGCCGGGCCGTTCGGCCAGGCCAGGCGCTGAATGCGCACGTTCACGTCGCGCGCGAGCACCTGCACGGTCGGCGCTCCCTCGGCGTCGGGCGCGATCTCGCGGCCTGCCGCAGCCGGCAACTCGTCGCGCCAGCGCAGCTCGCCGCGCTCGAGTTGCAGATCGTCGAGGGCGATCTGCCACGGCGGGGCATTGCGCGCCTGCGGGGGTGCTGCCGCCGTCGCTGCGGCCGCGCCATCGGCGCCCCTGACCCACGTGGCGATGTCGAGCGTGCCGTCGCGCGTGCGCTTGAGCGACGCCATGGGTCGATCGATCTTCACGCGGCCCAGCTGCACGCGCTGCCCATGAAGGTCCGCGGCGGCGTCGGCCATGGCCAGGGCACCAAGCCGTGCCAGCGGCTCGCCCCGCGCTCCGGGCTCGCGCACGGCCACGTCGCGCAGTTTCAGCTCGGCGGCGGACAACGCCAGCGTCGGCTCGGCACGCGACCACGACAGCGCGGCACGGGCACTGGCCACGCCATCGACGTGAACGCGCAGGGCCCGGTCGAGATAGGGGCGCAGCATCGACAGGGTGAGCCGATCGATGGCCACCGTCGCCTGGGCATCGCGCTCGCTGGCCTGGCCTTCGGCCTCGATCTGGGCCGCGGCGATCCTGGCGTCGTCGGCCTTCAACTGGGACGAGACGCGCCACGG
This sequence comes from Burkholderiaceae bacterium, assembly GCA_035716845.1. Lineage (GTDB taxonomy): Bacteria > Pseudomonadota > Gammaproteobacteria > Burkholderiales > Burkholderiaceae_C > CADEEN01. The sequence goes on along the minus strand of DASTJE010000034.1, from coordinate 21,321 downwards.
CACGCCCTGCTCGAGCGGCCAGCGCAGCGGACCGGCCTGCACGTCCAGGTCGTGCAGCCGGAGCACCGCCGCAGGCCGCGTCGAGGCGTCCGACCACGCCACTTGCGCCTTCACGACGTCGATGCGCCCGATGCGGATGTCCCAAGGCCTTGCCGCGGGAGTGGACGACGGCGTCGATGCCGGCGTGGCCTGAGCCGGCGTGGCCTGAGCCGGCGCGGCCATGGGCAGGGCCAGGCGGCCGTCTGCGCCGCGGCGCAGGTCGACGCGCGCGCCGGCGAGCGTGACGGCCCCGAGCGCGACCGTTCGTTCGAGCGGGCGCACGTCGTCCAGCGTCACCTCCAGGCGCTGCCACGCGGCCAGCGGCGCGCTCGTGACGCCCGCTGCGCCGCTCGCCGCCAGCGCGGCATCGCTCAGGCTCGTGCGGCCCTTCAGCGCGACGCGCGGCGTGCCGTCGGGGGCCAACGAGAACTGCACGTGCCACTGTCCTGCCAGCACGCCGCGCGTGGGCCGCACCGGCAGGCCGGCGGGCAGGTAGGGCAGCCAGGGGGCGAGGTCGAGCTGGCTGACCTGCATCTCGAGCGCGGCCGCGTGATCGGAGTCGAAGGGCCGCGACTGGCCGCCGGTGTCGAACTTTGCGCCGTCGACCTCGAAAGCCACGCGCGGCTGCACGTTGACCTTCACGTCGGTCGGCAGGTTGGACAGGAAGGGCAGGGTGATCGTCAGGTGACTCAGCCGGTGCACCCGCTGCACCGGCCGGTCGTCGAACTCGATGCGACCGTCGCGCAGGCTCAGGTTGTAGAGGGCGAAGCGCGCCGGTTCTTCGGTCGCCGCGTTCGGCGGGGTCGCGCTCAGCCGCGCGACCACGTCGTCCAGGTCGTAGCGGCCGGCCTCGGTGCGCGCGATGCGCAGCACCGGGGCGTCGATCTCGACCGCATCGAGCACGGGGGCCAGTTTCACCAGCGAGCTCATGTCGGCGCTGGCGTACACGCGTGCCACCTCGAGCATCGGTGGCGCCGAGGCGCTTGCCGCAGCGCCGGCAATGCGCAACTGCTCGATCGTGAGCGTCAGCGACCATGGGGCGAAGGCCACGCGACCCACCCGGACTTCGCGTCCCAGCAGGGACGAGCCGCGCTGCTCGATCTGGCTCTTCAGCACGGGCGGCACGGCGACCCACGCGAGCAGCACCAGTGCCATCAGCGACGCCAATGCGATCACGATCCGGCGCACGAGAGGTGAACGCCGCTTGTCGGGTAGTGCACTTGCATTCGTCATGGGGCGATGCTGCCTCAGCCCCGAAGGATCGGCAATTGAGGTCGCGCACGACCGCGGCACAATGCGGCACGCCTGACGCGACCGGCACGGCCACCTTGAACGACATCTTTCTCAGCCTGGGTATCGAATCCTGGAAGGTCGTCCTGAGCGCCGCAGTGTTGCCGCCGGTGCCGGGGCTGCTTCTGGTGCTGATCGGGGCGCGCCTGCTCGCGTCGCGGCGCGCTGCGGGTTGGGTGGTGATGCTGGTGGCGGTCGCCGGTTTGTGGCTGTCGTGCAGCGCGGCCGTCGGCGAGTGGCTCGCGGGCGTGATGACACCCGCCCCCGCGGCGCTGACCAAGGAGCGTCAGACCGAGCTGCGCCGCGCGGCAGCGTCAGCCCCGGCCAGCGTGGTGGTCGTGGTGCTGGGGGGCGGGCGCGAGTCCCTGGCGCCGGAATACGGCCGGCCCAGCCTGTCCGCCACCTCGCTGGAGCGCCTGCGCTATGGGGTCTGGCTGTCGCGCGAACTGGGCGCGCCGCTGGCCTTCAGTGGCGGTCCCGGCCACGCGGGCGCGCAGGGGCGCGCGGAAGCCGAGGTCGCTGCGGACATTGCGCTCAACGAGTTCGGTCGATCGATGCGATGGGTCGAGGCGCGGTCGCGGGACACCCGCGAGAATGCGCTGTTCACCGTGCGGATGCTCAAGGAAGCTGGTGTGCGGCGTCTGGTGGTGGTGACCCACGGTTGGCACATGCCGCGCGCGATGCGTGCGTTCCGCGAGGCGGTGGCCCATCTGGGGATCGATTGCGAGGTGGAGGCCGCACCGCTGGGCCTGGCGCCCCGAGTGGAGCGGCCGGCGCTGCGCTGGTTGCCCTCGGCCGAGGGCTTCCAGCTGGTGCGCGCGGTGTGGCGCGAGAAGATCGGCTGGTGGCTCGGCGCCTGAGCAGCCCAGAATGACGAACCCCTCCGCATCTTGACGATGGGGAGGGGCGGGTGGCTCACGCCACCATTTCGGGGATCGAGAGATATGAAGTCCCGGGCCCCTCGGGCGCAGCGACTGCGCCGCCTTGAATACCTGCATCAGCAGGCACGTGCAGGATAAGACCGCCTGCGATGCGCGGCAATGCAATCGAGGCAATCGCTGCACGTCGAGTCATTGCGCACGTCGTCTTGACTTTCCCGCGCCAGCGCAGCGGCTCAGCGTGCCGCCATCAATTCGTCGAAGGCCTGCTGGACGGCCGCGCGGACTTGCGCCGGCATCGTGATCGGGCGTCCCCATTCGCGCGTCGTCTCGCCGGGCCACTTGTGCGTCGCGTCGAGGCCCATCTTGCCGCCCAGTCCGCTGACCGGTGAGGCGAAATCGAGGTAATCGATCGGGGTGCCGTCCACCAGCGTGGTGTCGCGCACCGGATCCATCCGCGTCGTGATGGCCCAGACCACCTCCTTCCAGTCGCGGATGTCGATGTCATCGTCGGTCACGACGATGAACTTCGTGTACATGAACTGCCGCAGGAAGCTCCACAGGCCGAACATCACGCGCTTGGCGTGGCCGGGGTAGGCCTTGCGGATGCTGATCACCGCCATGCGGTAGCTGCATCCCTCGGGCGGCAGGTAGAAGTCGGCAATCTCCGGAAACTGCTTCTGCAGGATCGGCACGAACACCTCGTTGAGCGCCACGCCAAGCACGGCCGGCTCGTCGGGCGGCTTGCCCGTGTAGGTGGAGTGGTAGATCGGATCACGCCGGTGCGTCAGTCGGTCGATGCGAAAGACGGGGAACCAGTCCTGCTCGTTGTAATAGCCGGTGTGGTCGCCGAACGGGCCCTCGAGGCCATGCAGGTAGCCCGCGACTTCCTTGAGCGGCACGCCGTGCTCGCTGTGGCCGGCAAAGCCTGCCGGGGCGGTCGGTATGTGGCCCTCGAGCACGATCTCCGCGCTGGCCGGGGCCTGCAGGCGCGTGTTGCCTTCGCCCACGCCCGTGTCGACGACCTCCGTGCGGCTGCCGCGCAGCAGCCCGGCGAACTGGAACTCCGACAGCGTGTCGGGCACCGGCGTCACCGCGCCCAGGATCGTGGCCGGGTCGGCGCCGAGCGCCACGGCGATGGGGAACGGCTGGCCCGGGTTGGCACGCGAGAAGTCGCGAAAGTCCAGGGCTCCGCCACGGTGGGCGAGCCAGCGCATGATCACCTCGCGGCGGCCGATCACCTGCTGGCGGTAGATGCCCAGGTTCTGGCGCTGCCGCGGGGCCGGCACCGACTGGGGTCCGCGCGTGATCGTCAGGCCCCACGTGATCAGGGGCCCCGCATCGCCGGGCCAGCAGGTCTGCACCGGCAACTGGCCCAGGTCGACATCGTCGCCCTCGAGCGCCACGTCCTGGCAAGGGGCCGAACGCACGCGGTGAGGCTTCATGTCCCAGACCGCCTTCACCAGGGCCAGCAGACGGGCACTGTCCTTCAGGCCCTTGGGAGGCTCCGGCTCCTTCAGGCTTGCCAGCACGCGGCCGATGTCTCGCAGTTGTTCCAGCCCCTCGGCGCCCATGCCCAAGGCCACTCGTTTGGGGGTGCCGAACAGGTTCAGCAGCGCCGGTATTTTGTAACCCACTGGATTTGTAACCAGTATCGCCGGCCCGCCGGCCCGCAGCGTCTGGTCAGCGAGCGCTGTCATTTCGAGCCGCGCCGACAAAGGCTGGGACAGGCGCCTCAGCTCCCCTGTGGATTCGAGCCGGGCGACGAAGTCACGAAGGTCGGCGTACTTCATAACCAAAACAAATGATTTTGTATTTCAAAATTGTTGACCGGTTATTTCGGGCCTGCCTAGAATCCGCCCGCTTGACTGAAAAGTCAGGGTAAACCCGCGTCAGTTGCTCCTTCGCGACCGACGCACGCTGCCCGCCGCGCAAGGCGCGGCCGATTATGACCGTCGACCCCCTTCGCTGTGAGGCGATCGGGCTGGCGGCGTGAAAGGAATCCCGTGACAGCGACCGATTGGTTGAAGGAAATACGAACGTCCTGCGGAGTCTTTCTGCGCGACGTCGGCAATGGTCTGCTCGAAGTCAGTCACAACGGCCTCGCGCTGCTGGGGCTGGCGGTCGTGTGCGTGCTCGTGTTCGTTGCCGGCCACGCCGACCTGCGGCACCAGATCGAGGCCAGCGCGCTCGGCTGGCTGCAGCAGCGCCACGAGGCCCGTGAGGAGCGCAATGGCAACCTGCTGGCGGCGCTGGCCGAGCCCGGTGCCGTGGCGCGTGCGACCGCGGCCGACCCCAAGGAGCTGAACCGCCAGCAGGCGGCCGTGGCCCAGTGGCTGTCGCGCCGCTATCGCGTGGCACTGGAGCCGGTGAGCCGCCTGGTGCAGGAGTCGTGGCAGCTGGGCCAGCGGGCGCGGCTCGATCCCACGCTGATCCTGGCCGTGATTGCCGTCGAGTCGGGCTTCAACCCGTTTGCGCAGAGCCCGGTCGGAGCGCAGGGGTTGATGCAAGTGATGACACGCGTGCATGACGACAAGTACGAGGTGTTCGGCGGCCTGCATGCCGCGTTCGACCCGCTGTCGAACCTGCGAGTGGGCGTGCAGGTGCTCAAGGAGTGCATCGGCCGTGCCGGCAATCTGGAGGCCGGATTGCGCTTCTACGTGGGGGCTGCCAATCTGGAAGACGACGGTGGCTACGCGGCCAAGGTGCTCGGGGAACAAGCGCACTTGCAGTCCGTCCTCGCCGGCCGCACCGTGCCGGTGACGGCGCCCATCGCGGCTCCCGCTGCGCCGGTGCGCGCCGACTCGTCGCCCGGGGCGTCGCCCAAGCCCACGGACACCGCTCGCCACGATCAGCTGGCCTGGGCTCGCTGAGCCCGGCCGGCGCGGCTGCGCGCGGCGCGGCCGATACGCCCGGTAAACTCACCCTGCTGCGCGACTGGCGATAGGGCTGCGCGATGCGTTCGCGTCGCGGCCCGAGGTGGCCTACCACCGGGAAGCGCAGACGGTGCCGGCTGGCGCCGCGTCCGCCGTTCGCCTGGGCAGCCCTCCGTCCGACCGCGTTGCGGTCGCCGCGATGGCCCTGCTTCCGAAGAGGACTGCCACCACCATGTTCGACCGTACCCAGCACACCATCGCCGCCGTCGATCCCGACCTGTGGGCCGCCATCCAGGCCGAGAACCAGCGCCAGGAAGAACACATCGAGCTGATCGCCAGCGAGAACTACACCTCGCCGGCCGTGATGGCTGCGCAGGGCTCGCAGCTCACCAACAAGTACGCCGAGGGCTACCCCGGCAAGCGCTACTACGGCGGTTGCGAGAACGTCGACGTCGTCGAGCAACTGGCGATCGACCGCTGCAAGCAGCTTTTCGGCGCCCGCCACGCCAACGTGCAGCCGAACTCCGGCTCGCAGGCCAACCAGGCCGTGTTCTTCGGCCTGCTGCAGCCGGGCGACACCATCATGGGCATGAGCCTGGCCGAGGGAGGCCACCTGACGCACGGCATGGCGCTCAACATGAGCGGCAAGTGGTTCAAGGTGGTGAGCTACGGCCTCGATGCCCACGAGGCGATCGACTACGACGCCATGGAGCGCCTGGCGCACGAGACGAAACCGCGACTGATCATCGCCGGGGCTTCCGCGTACAGCCTGCACATCGACTTCGAGCGCTTCGCCCGCGCGGCCAAGGCCGTCGGCGCCTACTTCATGGTGGACATGGCGCACTACGCGGGCCTGATTGCCGCGGGCGTGTACCCCAACCCCGTGCCGCACGCCGACATCGTGACCTCCACCACCCACAAGAGCCTGCGCGGGCCGCGCGGCGGCATCATCGTGACGAACGACGACGAGATCGCCAAGAAGGTCAACAGCGCCATCTTCCCCGGCATCCAGGGCGGCCCGCTGATGCACGTGATCGCCGGCAAGGCGGTGGCCTTCAAGGAAGCGCTCGAGCCGGGCTTCAAGGCCTACCAGCAGCAGGTGGTGGCCAACGCCCGCGTGCTGGCCGACACGCTCGCGCAGCGTGGGCTGCGCATCGTCAGTGGCCGCACCGAGAGCCACGTGATGCTGGTCGACCTGCGGCCCAAGGGCCTGACCGGCAAGGAGGCCGAGGCCGTGCTCGGCCGCGCCCACATGACCTGCAACAAGAACGGGATCCCGAACGACCCGCAGAAGCCGATGGTCACCAGCGGCATCCGCCTGGGCTCGCCGGCGATGACCACACGCGGCTTCAAGGAGGATCAGGCGCGCCTGACGGCACACCTGATCGCGGACGTGCTGGACGCGCCCCACGACGAGGCGGTGATCGCCGCGGTGCGGGCCAAGGTGTCGGCGCTGACGCGCGACTTCCCGGTCTACCGCTGAGGCGAGGGCGGGGCCCCATGCGCTGCCCCTTCTGCAGCCACGAGGAGACGCAGGTCGTCGAGACGCGCGAGTCCGACGAGGGCGACGTCATCCGGCGCCGTCGCCGCTGCACCAAGTGCGACAAGCGCTTCACGACCTACGAGCGGCCCGAAATCGCGCTGCCGCAGGTGGTGAAGAAGGATGGCGCGCGCGTCGAGTTCGACCCCGCCAAGCTGCGCGCCTCGATGCTGCTGGCCCTGCGCAAGCGCCCGGTGAGCGTGGAGCAGATCGATGCCGCGCTGGAACGCATCCAGGACAAGCTGCTGACCAGCGGCGCGCGCGAGGTGGCCTCCACGCGCCTGGGCGAACTGGTGATGCGCGAACTCAAGCGCATCGACAAGGTGGCCTACGTGCGCTTTGCGAGCGTCTACCGCAGCTTCGAGGACGTCGACGAGTTCCGGCAACTCATACGCGATATTTGAGATTCCAGGTCGGACTCCCCCTGAAGGGGGAATGGGCCTGTATTCCCCCCTAAGGGGGAAGCCCGCCGCGTCGGTGATTCCTAGAGTGACTTCCGTCACGAACTGGAGGTCACCATGCACAGTCGCTACGCGCACGGGTCGCACAGCGGGCGCCGAGTTCACCGCGGGTTGTCGCTCGTCGAGGCCTGTATCACGCTGGCCATTGCCAGCGTTCTGGTTGGAACGGCGGCGCCCTCGTTCGATCAACTCATGCGAAAGCGCGCGCTCGACGGCATAGCTAGCGAATTGGCAACAGACCTACGCTACGCGCGCGCCGAAGCCGTCGCACGAAACGAGGCTGTGCGAGTCGGATTCCGAACGGTTGCCGGTGGCACTTGCGTCATGCTGCACTCCGGCAACAATTCCGACTGCGCGTGTGATGCCAACGGCGTCGCTGCCTGCAGTGGGGGCGCCTCGCTCCTGAAATCTACCTATTACCCGAGCAGGGGTGGCATCCTGGTGCTTGCCAATGTGGTGTCGATGCGTTTCGATCACGTCAACGGTTCCGTCACCCCCGCCGGGTCGATCGATGTCACCGCCGCCGATGGTTCCACCTTGCGCCATGTGGTCAACATCATGGGCCGCGTTCGAACCTGTTCGCCCGGAGGCTTGGTAAGGGACGCGAAGCCGTGCTGAAAGTCACGGGGATTCCGTTTCTGGGAACACTTCTTCGATGAGCGGCGAAGAATTGCCGACGATCGGTTCTCGACTGGGACGACGAAGGAGTGGTGCGGCTGAATAATGTGAGCCATGAGCATCCTGTCAAGAGACCTAGATCTGCGCCTGACCAACCGTTCTCGCGGCTTCACCCTCATCGAGTTGATGATCGTCGTGGCGATCTTGGCGATCGTCGCCGCTGTCGCGCTGCCTTCCTACTTTGGATCGGTTCGGAAGTCGCGGCGCGCGGATGCGGTTGCTGTAATGGCCCAGATCCAGCAATCCCAAGAGCGGTTCCGCGGCGGCAGTGCGACGTTTGGTGACCGCGTTGGCACCTACACCAGTGGAGGGGCGTTCTACGCCGTTGCGGCGAGCGGGGCGTCGGCTGCCGGTGTGTCATTCGGTACTAGTTACACGGCACCCTCCGGGTACTACACGTTCACGCTTTCGAACGTGACCGGAACGACGTACACCATCACTGCGGTTGCCAACGGCTCGCAGTCGAAGGACACCCAATGCGTGGCCATGCAGCTTCGAATGTCGGCAGGCAATGCTACGTACGTGTCTTCGTCGTCCTCCTCAACCGTCGCATCCGCGTCAAGTGACCCTGGGCGATGCTGGAATCGATGAACATGACTCGACGTCGTACCGTCATTCGGGGCTTCACGCTAATCGAGTTGATGGTGGTCGTGGCGCTGGCTGCCGTGTTGCTGACGCTGGTTGCGCCATCCTTCAATGCCACCTTGGCGCGAAAGCGTCTCGAGGGCGCGGCGAACGAACTGGCGTCCGACCTTCAGTACGCGCGGAGCGAGGCAGCGCAGCGCAATGCCGCGGTTGGCGTGGCGTTTGGCTCTAATTGCTACGCGATCTACGTGTTGGGTTCGTCGGACGCGACCGCGTGCGCGTCGCTTGGTACGGGTGCCATCGAGTTGAAGACGGTCCAAGTACCTGGTGGCATCGCGCTCAGCCTTAACTCCCCCGGGAGCAAGGCATTTGTTGCCTTTGATCCGGTGCGCGGCATGGCAGTTGATGCTTCCTCCGGAACGACCGACCTGTCCGGGTTCGTGACAGCGACCAGCAGTGCAGGCAACTGGCAAGCGCGTGCCATCGTGACAAAGGTGGGGCGTATCAAGCTTTGCAGCCCGAACAGCACGCTCACCACCCTTTCGACGGACTGCAACTGAGGAGGCAACGTGGCAAGACTCCATGGCCGATTGCGCGAACGCGGTCTGTCGATCGTAGAGTTCTTGGTGGGGGTGACCGTCGGCCTGTTCATCGTGGGTGGGGCGGCGAAGCTTTTTGCGGACTACATGGTCAGCAACAAGCGCCTGATGCTCGATACCCGAGTCAACCAGGAGGTACGAGCGGCAGCCGACTTTGTGGCCCGGGATGTCCGTCGCGCGGGTTACTGGAACGATTCGCTGACGGGTGTCTGGGGTACGGGAAGTTCAACTATCGCGCCGAATCCTCATGCAACCGCGTCCGGTGTAATGAGTTCGACTGCGACGAGCGTCACGTATACCTACGCGCGCGCTGCCTCTGGCAATACCGCTGGACTCGATTCGAACGAGTACGCCGGCTTCCGGTTGGCGAACGTCAATTCTGTGCCCACGCTTCAATTCCTGGACGGGCAGAACAACTGGCAGTCCATCACCGATCCGGGAACGGTTCGCATTACCGCCTTTAGCGTGACGCCTGTGACCCCAGCGCTCGTCAACGACCTGTCCAAGTACTGCAATTGCCTGTCCACATTGAAGTGCACTCTCGCGCAGATTTCGGATCCGACATTCAATCCGGCGGGTGCGCCCACGCTCGCCATCCCCAGCTTCCAGATCACGTTGACGGGGCAGTCAATCACTGACTCATCGGTGGTCCGCTCGATCTCCGAGGCGGTCCGTGTTCGCAACCCTGTGCTCACGGGGTCGTGTCCTGCGGCGTGAGGCGAATGTATATATGAGAAGACATCGCATTCAGCGCGGCGCCGCGGCATTGGCCGTAGCCATGATCCTGCTGTTTGGCATGACGCTGGTGGCGTTCTTTGCCAACCGCACGATGATTTTTGAACAACGTACTTCCGCAAACCAGTATCGCTACGTGAAGGCATTCGAAATGGCGGATGCGGGCATCGAGTGGGCCATTGCTCGCCTCAATGACCCCCTAACGCTGACGGCCAACAGTTGTGTTCCCGCAGCAGGATCTGGCTTGGTTTCGTTTCGCGATCGATATGTCAGGCCAACTGCGGCAAGTGGCTCGTATACATCGGGATGGTTGAACCCGTTGGATACCACTGCATTTCCAGGGTGCGAGATGGATCCCACCACTGGAGCACTCGCTTGCGGATGCCCGGCAGCCGGCTCCGCGGCCTTGGCCAATACGACGAGTCCAAGATTCAGGCTTCAGTTTAGGCCCGTGGCGGGTGACCAACTCGCCGTTGAAATCATTTCGCGAGGTTGCACCAACGGGGATCCATGCGATCCAAACCAGGCAGTCTCCTCGGCCACGGACGGCACTGCGATAGCGCGCGTTCTCGTCAAGGTGAGACCCACGCTGCCAACCGGCCCGAGTGCAGGCCTGATCACCGGTTCCACCACGGTGATCAGCGGCAGCATGAATGTGGTCAACAGTGATCCTGCGGGTAACGGCATCACTATCAACACGGGTAGCACGGTGGATCTTTCTGGCGGTGGGCCCAACCTGACCATTGAATCGTCGCCCGGCACGACACCAGCAGCGTCCATTCTGGACAACGACCCGTCATTGCTGCAGCTGACCAACGCTGACTCGACTGGCGAACGCTTCTTCGCGAGCTTCTTCGGCGAGGGGTTTACGGACTTTCAGTCGAATTTGGAAACAAAGGTCATCACGGCCGGCCCGAGTGGCTCCGCTGCAAACGGAACCTGTAGCGGTGGAAATGATTGCGGTGCAGCCGTCAAGTACTGGGCTGATCGGGGCTTCACGAAGTTTTGGGTAGTGCCTCCAACCAGTCCGGCGAGCGACAACAAAGTTTCCTTCAGCAACTCGTTCATTCCCAACAATGGTTCGCTCGGCAGCCCTGACAAGCCGATCGCCGTCGCAACGCCAGGACAGATTGACGTCAGTGGAAATGTGACCCTGTACGGCATCTTCTATGCCGCTACGGCGACCGCCACCGACGACTTGTCGATCCCCGGCGGCGGCGCGGCAAAGATCATTGGGGCGCTCATTTCCCGAGGCGACTTCTCCAAGACGGGCAATGGCAACCTGAGTGTTATCTACAACTCGAATCTCTTCGGCGGAAAGGGGCCACCGAGTGGCATTCTGGTACCTGTGCCGGGAAGCTGGCGCGACAAGGCCACGCCTTACTGAGGCAACACGGGCGCCTGGGAGTAGATCGTCATGAACACAAACTTACACGTGCGTTGGCATTCGCGCGGCTTCACCCTCATCGAGGCCCTCGTCGCATTGCTCGTGCTCAGCTTTGGCATGCTTGCAATCGCTGGATTCCAGGTCACGCTAACCGGAAGCTCAGACCTTGCGAAGCAGCGGACCGAAGCGACAAGATTGGCGCAGCAGAAGATGGAAAGCCTGCGCGCCTTTGGGCAGGTTGACAGCGATTCCGGCACACCGCACAAGGTGAATTACACCGACGACGTCGTCAGCAGCACCACGCCGGAGACCGTTACGACGAATGCGACGTACAGCAGGACGTGGACTGTCACGCCCAGCGCCAGCAATACCGAAAAGACCATCAACGTCCAAGTGGCATGGACCGACCGTCTGGGTCAACCACAGTCGGTGCAATTGCTCTCCGTCATCTCGAAGTTCGACCCGCAGGACATCGGCACATTGGCCACCGGACCGGGAGGCACCAGCAAGCGCCGACCGAAGAACCGGAATATCAACATTCCCTACCCGGCTGTCACATTGAGCGGCGGGACGCAGAGTGCGTTTACGCCACCGCCCGGTGGCATCACCTATGTGTTTGACAACGCAAGCGGCAACATCGTCCAGAGTTGCACGGGACTGGCGGCCCTGCCGGCAGTCCCCATCACGGCCGTCACAAAGTTGGGAAGCACCGTCACCGTGACTGCGGTGGGTCACAAGTTCCGTGTGAACAACCAAGTGACGATCGCAGGGGTCTTGAACGCGGCGTTCAATGGTGGGCCCTTCACGGTGACTGCGGTCAACACCTCGCTTGGGACCTTTTCCTACACGTCCGCGACTCCTTCCGTAGATACGTCATCAAGCGGCGGTACTGCGACGATCGTGGCAGCCGGGTTGAGCGAGGGCCAGAATCTTGCAACTACGGTGGGTGTCGCGTGTGAGGCGCTGGACGCGTACCTGCTTTCGGGCTACGTGCGTTTCGACGCGGGAACCAATCCAAGCGGCGAGGAACCCTCGAACCCGACCAATGCGGACTACGCGACGCTGCCTTTAGATCCCACGTCCCCGTTTTCGCTGGACACGAGCAATCAGTCCACGACGAACGGCACGCCCTCGATGGTCTGCTTCTCGGAGCAGCAAAAGGTCGTGGCGACCAGCAGCATCTCGCCTGTCACGATCACGGGCTGGTCGTTCAATTCTTCCACGCGGGTTGTGACGCTCACGGTCGCCAGCCATGACCTGCTGGTCGGACAGCGGATCGCCGTGAACGAGGCCAGCAATTCCGCGTTCATGGGCGAGTTTGTCGTGACGGCCATCACTGGAACCACGGTGTCCTATGTGCTGCCGCCGCCGGCACCCTCGAACACCACCGTCACGGGGGGCAAGGTGAGGAGGGTGGAGCGCGTGGTCGTTTCCGAATCAACGGCGGTCCCATACTTGACGAACTACACCGACATCAAGTCGCGCTTCGTGTCCTACGCGTGCATCATGACGCCAGTCGATCACGACAATAGCCTTGGGACGCCCAAGCGGTGGTGGGGGAAAGTGACTTTGAGCCCCCTCAGTCCGACGCTAAGCCCGTCATCGGGCTGGACCATCGGTACCGCCAATGGCAACTACAAGGTTTGCCGCTACTCCGCGGATTACACCGGCGATGGCGCCTTGTCCAACAGCGAGCACCCTCTCTGGTACCGCGGTGTGACTGGCGCCTTGGACAACCAAAACTACTTGGTGATTCGAGAGGGAAGCGGTCAGCCCAGGCAGTGCCCCACCGATCGTCCACCCGACTACACCAGCAGCCCGGCCAACTTTACCGACAGCACGACCGCGGGCCACCAGCCAGGCAGCTTTGCAGATCGGTCGTTCGTCTGTCCGGCGGCGGGCTGCGGAAGCAAGGTGTACCGCGAGCCCAACGATTCCGGCTCTGCGGACATCCCGATGGAGTGAGGCTCGCCAGTGTTACGCGACGCCTCGGCCACGGGCGATCCTTGATGCGGCACCTTGAGTCTGCGCTCTCCGCCGCCTCACAGGCATTGGGCGTTTCAGATCCAAACCCAAGGGTTGGGTGTCTGGTCGCAGGCGGTGGCGGCTATGTTCTGGCAGTGGGTCACACGCAGGCCGCCGGCTCCGCCCACGCCGAAATCATGGCCCTGCGCGCCGCCCGCGCCGCCGGCCACGACGTTCGCGGCGCCACCGCCTACGTCACGCTCGAGCCCTGTTCGCACCACGGCCGCACGCCGCCGTGCTGCGATGCGCTGATCGAGGCGGGGGTCGCCAAGGTCGTCGTCGCGATCGAAGATCCCAACCCCCTGGTCGCCGGGCGTGGCATTGCGCGCTTGCGCGCGGCGGGCATCGATGTCGAGGTGGTCGGTGGCGAATGGGGTGCCGCCTCGCGCGAGCTCAATATCGGCTTTTTCTCGCGCATGAAGCGCGGGCGGCCCTGGGTGCGCATGAAGATCGCGGCCTCGCTCGACGGCCGCACCGCGCTGGACGGCGGCGTCAGCCAGTGGATCACCGGCGACGCGGCGCGCGCCGACGGTCACGCCTGGCGCAGGTGCGCGGGGGCCGTGCTCACCGGCATCGGCACCGTCAAGGAGGACGACCCGCGGCTCGACGTGCGGCTGGTGGACACGACCGTGCAGCCGCTGCGCGTGGTGGTCGATTCGCGCCTCGAGATCGCGCCCGGTGCGCGCATCCTGCAGCCCCCCGGCCGGGCGCTCGTCTACACGGCCCTCGACGACGATCGTCGCTGCGCGGCGCTGGCGAGCGATCACGTCGAGGTGGCTCGCCTGCCGGGCGACGCATCCGGCAAGACGGACCTGGCCGCGCTGCTGGCCGACCTGGCGCGGCGCGAGGTCAACGAGTTGCACGTCGAGGCCGGCGAGAAGCTCAACGGCTCGCTGCTGCGCGCCGGTCTGGTGGACGAACTGCTGGTCTACATGGCGCCGCGGCTGCTCGGGCCCGGGCGCGGGATGGCGGCCATCGGGCCGCTCGCGTCCCTGGCCGAAACGCTGGACTTCGAGTTCGTCGAGGTCACGCAGGTCGGCGCCGACCTGCGGCTGCGCCTGCGCCCGCCCGGACGCGCCGACTTCTAGGCTGGAGGCCCGCAGGGGGCGCCGGGGCCGCCACCTACAATTCGGCCCCTATGCCGATTTCTCCCATCCCGGAGCTGGTGGCCGAGCTGGCCGCGGGCCGCATGGTGGTGCTGGTGGACGAGGAAGACCGCGAGAACGAGGGCGACCTCGTGCTGGCGGCCGATCACGTCACGCCGGAGGCCATCAACTTCATGGCCAAGCACGCGCGCGGCCTGATCTGCCTGACGCTCACGCGCGAGCGCTGCGAGCGCCTGCGCCTGCCGCCGATGGCGCGCTCCAACGGCACCAAGTTCGGCACCGCCTTCACCGTCTCGATCGAGGCGGCCACCGGGGTCACGACGGGCATCTCGGCAGCCGACCGCGCACGCACGGTCCAGGCGGCGGTGGCCCGCGACGCGCAGCCCGAGGACATCGTCCAGCCGGGCCATGTGTTCCCGATCCAGGCGCAGGACGGCGGCGTGCTCGTGCGCGCCGGCCACACCGAGGCCGGTTGCGACCTCGCCGCGATGGCGGGCCTGACACCCGCCGCGGTGATCTGCGAGGTGATGAAGGACGACGGCACGATGGCGCGCCTGCCCGACCTCGAGGTCTTCGCCCAGCAGCACGGGCTGAAGATCGGCACCATCGCCGCGCTGATCCAGTACCGCAGCCACAACGAGACGGTGATCGACCCGCTGGGCACGCGCGAGCTGCACACGGCGCAGGGACTGTTCCGCTGCAACGTGTACCGCGACCGCAGCGCCGGCGGCATCCACCTGGCGCTGTCGGTGGGCCATTGGGACGAGCGCGACGAGGTGCCGGTGCGCGTGCACGAACCGGTGTCGCTGATGGACCTGCTCGACTCGGGCGCCAGCCTGCACTCGTGGCCGCTGCCGGCGGCGCTGGCCGCACTGCAAGCCGCCGGGCGCGGCGTGGCGGTGCTGCTCAATGCCGGGGCCGACGCCCAGGCCCTGCTCGGGCGCATCCTGCCCGACGAGGCGGCCGCCCAGGCAGCGCACAACGCCGGGTCGATGGACCTGCGCACCTACGGCGTGGGCGCGCAGATCCTGCGCCAGTTGGGCGTGCGGCGCATGAAGCTGCTCGGCAACCCGCGCCGCATGCCCAGCATGACGGGCTATGGCCTCGAGGTGACCGGCTTCATCGCCGCACCGCATTCGCACTGAGGGCCGCATGCAAGGTTCCGACACCGGACAGGCCGAGGCGCTCGAGGGGCAAGGGCTGCGCATCGGCATCGTGCGCGCCCGCTTCAACGACGCCCTCACGCGCAAGCTCGAGGACAGCTGCATTGCCGAGCTGCTGCGCTGCGGCGTGGCCGAAAAGCATGTCACCCGGGTCCAGGTGCCCGGCGCGCTCGAAGTGCCGCTGGCGCTCAAGGCGCTGGCGGAGAGCGAGAACTTCGACGCGCTGGTGGCGCTGGGTTGCGTGATCCGCGGCGAGACCTACCACTTCGAGCTCGTGGCCAACGAGAGCGGCGCCGGCGTCACGCGCGTCGGGCTCGACCACACGATCCCCATCGCCAACGCCATCCTCACGGTGGAGAACGAAGCCCAGGCCTGGGCGCGCGCCGAGGACAAGGGCCGCGATGCGGCGCGCGTGGCCATCGAGATGGCCAACCTGCTGGAAGACTTGTGAACGCGCGCCGTTCGAGGGAGCCCAAGTGACCGCACCCAAGTCGCAACGACGACGTGCGCGCGAGCTGGCGCTGCAGGGCCTGTACCAGTGGCTGATCGCCGGCGGCGATGCCGGCGCCATCGATGCCCAGCTGCGCGAGCACGAGGGCTATGCCAAGTGCGACAGCGTGCACTTCGACGCGCTGCTGCACGGCGTGATCGCCGAGGCAGCCGCGCTCGACGCCGCGCTCGCGCGGCACGTCGATCGCAAGACCAGCGAGCTGTCGCCCGTCGAGCACGTGGTGCTGCTGATCGGCGCCTACGAGCTGCGGCACTGCGTCGACATTCCGTACAAGGTGGCCATCAACGAGGCCGTCGAACTCGCCAAGGCCTTCGGCGGCACCGACGGGCACAAGTACGTCAACGGCGTGCTCGACAAGGTCGCCGCCGATCTGCGCGCCGCCGAGGTGGCCGAGGCGCGCCGGCCCGTGGCCTGATCCGGACCGCCTGGCGCATGAAGCTCGCCCGCCGGCTCGACCACATCGAGCCCTTCTATGTCATGGAGTGCGCCAAGGCGGCGCGCGAGATCGGCGCCGCGAGCGCGCGGCCGATGATCTACCTGAACATCGGCGAGCCGGACTTCACGGCCGCGCCGCGCGTGGTGGCGGCGGCCGAGCGTGCCCTGGCCGCGGGCCGCACGCAGTACACGCAGGCCACCGGACTGCCCGAACTGCGCGAGGCGATCGCGCGCTGGTACGGCGCGCGCTTCGGACTCGACGTCGACCCGGCGCGCATCGTGGTCACCGCAGGTGCCTCGGCGGCGCTGCAGCTGCTCACGCTGGCCCTGGTCGACGAGGGCGACGAGGTGCTGATGCCCGACCCGAGCTACCCGTGCAACCGCCATTTCGTGGCGGCGGCCGGCGGCCGGCCGGTGCTGCTGCCCTCCGGCCCAGGGCAGCGCTTCCAGCTCGATGCCCGCGCGGTCGAGTCGGCGTGGACCGGGCGCACGCGCGGCGTGCTGCTGGCCTCGCCGTCCAACCCGACCGGCACGTCGATCGCACGCGACGAGATGGCGCGCATCGTGCATGCGGTGCGCGCGCGCGGCGGCGTCACCCTTGTCGACGAAATCTACCTCGGCCTGTCCTACGACGACGCCTTTGGTCACAGCGCGCTCGAGCACGGCGTGGGCCATGGCGACGACGTGATCGCCATCAGCAGCTTCTCCAAGTACTTCGGCATGACCGGCTGGCGCCTGGGCTGGCTGGTGCTGCCGCCGTCGCTGGTGCCCGCGGTCGAGCGCCTGGCGCAGAACCTCTACATCTGCGCCTCGTCGGTGGCCCAGGCCGCGGCGCTGTCCTGCTTCGAACCCGAGTCGATCGCCGAGTACGAGCGCCGGCGCGCGGCGTTCCGCGCGCGGCGCGACCTCGTCGTCCCCGCACTGGACGCGATGGGGCTGCGCGTGCCGGTGGTGCCCGACGGGGCGTTCTACGCCTATGCCGACGTGAGCGCGCACGCGGCCAGCAGCTGGGACTTCTGCTTCGACATGATGCGGCGCGCCCAGGTGGCGCTCACGCCGGGCCGCGACTTCGGGCCGCATGCGGGCGAGCGCTACCTGCGCCTGTCCTTCGCGAGCGGCCTGGAGCAGCTTCAAGAGGCCCTCGAGCGGCTGCGCGCGGCCTTGTGAGGAAGTCCACGCCGCCGCATCGCGGTGGTGACAAGGTGTCAATGAGGACGCCTTCCCGGGCGTTTCCGGTGCAATTTGTAGGGGTCGGCGGCGCAATGCCGACTAAGCTCCCCGATCGATGAGCTTGCCGCCCGATCCTGCTGCCGCACCGGCGCGGCCCGACGCCGACGACGGCGCCTTCGCCGCCACGGTCGCCGAGGAACTGCTCGACGACGACACGCCGGCGGCGGGCGATGCGCAACAGCTGGAGCGCATGCCCACCATCGGCCACGTCGGTCGCTACGCCCTGAAGCACCAGCTGGGCGCCGGCGGGCTGGGCACCGTCTACGCCGCGCTCGATCCCCTGCTGTCGCGCTCGATCGCGGTCAAGACCCTGCGCATCGATGCCATCGCGCCGGCCGAACGCGAGGCCTTCGGCGCGCGGCTGCTGGCCGAGGCGCGCGCGGCCGCGGGCCTGAACCATCCGCACATCGTCACCGTGTTCGACGCCGGCCTGTCCGAGCAGGGCGTGTACGTGGCGATGGAGCGGCTGCGCGGGCGCGACCTGAGGCAGTTGCTGCTCGACGGCTGGCGCCCCGACGCGGTGCAGGCCGCACGCATCGGCAAGCGCGTCGCCGACGCGCTGGCCTATGCGCACGGGCACGGCGTGGTGCATTGCGACATCAAGCCGGCCAACATCTTCATGACCGGGCGCACGCAGCCCAAGGTGCTGGACTTCGGCATCGCGCGCGTGGCCCAGCAGGGCGCGGCCGACGTGACGATCGACGTCTCGGCCGGCGCCACCGTGCCGCCGCCCGACCTCGGCTCGCCGTACTACGCGGCGCCGGAGCACCTGAAGGGCGAACTGCTCGACGCGCGCTGCGACATCTATGGCCTGGGTGTCGTGCTCTACGAGATGCTCACGGGCCGGCGCGCCTTCGACGGTGCCGCGCTCGACGACATCCGGCGCGGCGTGCTCGAGGGCAAGGTGACGCCGATCCGCAGCCTCAACGACGATGTCGACCCTGTGCTGGCCGGCATCGTCGAGCGCGCGATGGCGCGCGATCCTGCGGCGCGCTATCGCTCGGCGCGCCAGCTCTCGCGCGCGTTGCGGGACTGGATCAGCGACGAGACCAACGGCGTCGGCCATGCGACGACGCCGTCGCTGCGGGGGCTGCGCTGGCCGCATTGGGCACCCGGGGCGCAGTGGTTGCGTTGGGGGGCCGCGGGCGCGGCGGCCGCCGCCCTGCTCGGCGCGTTCGCCTGGCTGGCCCACCCGACATCCTCCGACGCGCCGGCCGTGGCCGGTGCACCCACGGCGATGCCGGCCGTGGCGCCGCCGTCGGCCAGGCCGGCGGCCGTGGAGGCGGCTGCGGTACCGGCGGCCGAGGCCCCCGCGCCGCGCTGGCCGCGCGAGGAGATCCTGCCCCCGCGCAAGAGCGCCAGGGCGGCCAAGGCCACCGTGCCCGTGGCCGCCGACGAGATTGCCGAGGCCGCACCGGCCCCGCCGGCCGCGCCGGCCACCGGCAGCGTCCAGTTCGCGATCAGCCCCTGGGGGCAGGTGGAGGTCGATGGCCGGCCGGCCGGCATCGCGCCGCCGCTGGCCCAGCTCACGCTGGCCGCCGGCACGCACCAGATCGTGGTGCGCAACGAGGACTTCCCGCCCTTCAGCACCACCGTCACGGTGCAAGGCGACAAGCCGGTGACCGTGCGCCACCGGTTCGGGCCGTGATGCGCGCGCTGCTCGCGCTCGGGGTGGCCGTGCTGCTGCTGGGGGCGTGCGCGGTGCCGCCCGGCGTCGGCCTCACCGAGGTGCTGCAGCGCCCGGCCGAGCGCGCGCTGCTCAATGGCCTGCGCGCCTACGACGACGCCCAGTACGCGCAGGCCGAGCGCGAACTCCAGAAGGCGCTGGCGGCAGGGCTGGCCAGCCCGAAGGACCGCGCGATGGCGCACAAGCACCTGGCCTTCGTGTTCTGCACCAGCCAGCGCATGGCGGCCTGCGAGGCGGCCTTCCGCGCGGCGCTGGCCGCCGACCCGGAGTTCGCGCTGACGCGCGCGGAGGCGGGTCATCCGCTTTGGGGGCCGGTGTACCGGCGCGTCGGCGGCGGCCGTTGAGCCGGGGGGCGGCGGCGATAATGCCGCGCAGCATGAGCCCCGAGTTCGCTCACCGCGTGCGCGTGTACTGGGAAGACACCGACGCCGCAGGCATCGTCTACTACGCCAACTACCTGCGCTTCTTCGAGCGCGCTCGCACCGAGTGGCTGCGTCGCGCCGGCTGGGGGCAGCAGGCGCTGCGCGACGGGCACGGCGTGGTCTTCGTCGTCACCGAGGCCTCGGTGCGCTACCTGGCCCCGGCGCGTGTCGACGACGAGCTCGACATCACCGTCGAGCTGGCCGAGGCCCCGCGGGCCAGCGTGGTGCTGAGGCAGGCCGCACGCTGCGGCGCGCGCACGCTGGCCGAGGGGCGCATCATGCTCGCCTGCGTCGATGCGGGAACCTTGCGCCCGCGCCGCATTCCCACCACCGTGCTCGAAGCCATCGCATGAATCAGGACCTTTCCATCTTCTCGCTCGTGCTGCACGCCAGCCTCGTGGTGCAGCTCGTCATGGCGGGCCTGCTCGCGGTGTCGCTGGTGAGCTGGACGGTGATCTTCGGCAAGCTGATCGGCCTCAAGCAGGTGCGCGTGGGCAACGAGGCCTTCGAGCGCGACTTCTGGTCCGGCCGCCAGTTGGGCGATCTCTACCAGGCCGCCAGCGGCAAGCCGGCGACCACCAGGAGCGCGCCGCTGGAGCGCATCTTCGCCTCGGGCATGCGCGAGTTCCTCAAGCTGCGCGAGAAGAAGCTCGACGGCGCCGCGCAGCTCGACGGCGCGCGCCGTGCGATGCGCGCCAGTTTCCAGCGCGAGCTCGACGTGATCGAGAGCCACCTGAGCTTCCTCGGCTCGGTCGGCTCGGTCAGCCCCTATGTGGGCCTGTTCGGCACCGTGTGGGGGATCATGCACGCCTTCGTCGGCCTGTCGAACCTGCAGCAGGTGACGCTGGCCACCGTGGCGCCGGGCATCGCCGAAGCGCTGGTGGCCACCGCGATCGGCCTGTTCGCCGCCATCCCGGCGGTGATCGCCTACAACCGCTTCGCGCGCGACATCGACCGCGTCGCGATCCAGCTGGAGACCTTCATCGAGGAGTTCTCCAACATCCTGCAGCGCAACGTGGGCAATCCCTGATGGCTCAGTTGATGGGTCGCGGCGGCTCGCGGCGCCGGCGCACGATGAACGAGATCAACATGGTGCCGTTCATCGACGTCATGCTGGTGCTGCTGATCATCTTCATGGTCAGCGCGCCGCTGATCGCCACCGGCGTGATCGACCTGCCGAGCGTGGGACAGAGCAAGACGCGGCCGCAGACGGTGATCGAACTCGTGGTCGGGCTCGATGAACGCGTGAAGCTGAAGGCCGAAGGCCAGGCCGACCCGGTGCCGGTGACCCTGCCGCAACTGGCCGCGCGCGTGCGCCAGGCGCAGAAGGGCAACGCGCAGACCCCGGTCGTGATCTCGGCCGAACGCAAGGTGCCCTACGAGGCGGTGGTGCGGGTGATGGACACGCTGCAGAAGGCCGGCGTGCAGCGCGTCGGCCTGTCGGTCAAGCAGGGCGCATGACGACATCGACCCTCGACGACCTGCGCCCGCGCCGCCCTGGCGGCATGGGGCGCGGTGCGCTGCTGGCGCTGCTGGCGCACATCGGCCTGCTGATCGCGCTGGCGGTCGGGGTCAGCTGGCGTTCGAGCGAGCCGGCCGGCGTCAGGGCCGAATTGTGGGCTGCCGTGCCCGAGCAGGCGGCGCCGGCCGCGGTGGCGCCGCCGCCCGCACCGG
>DASTJE010000033.1:0-14162 GCA_035716845.1 Burkholderiaceae bacterium | reverse complement strand
CGAAAAAGAACTACTTCGGCGCGACTTCCCCGCTGTTCTCCTCGCCCTCCACCGCTCCCGCATCATTCTCCACGATGCGCTGCAGCCCGCTCAGCTTCGAGCCCTCGTCCAGCCCGATCAGCGTGACGCCCTGCGTGGCGCGACCGAGCTCGCGGATCTCGCTCACCCGCGTGCGCACCAGCACGCCGCGGTCGGTGATCAGCATGATCTCGTCGTCGGTGTGCACCAGCGTCGCCGCCACCACCTTGCCATTGCGCTCGCTTTGCTGGATGGCGATCATGCCCTTGGTGCCGCGGCCGTGGCGGGTGTACTCGACGATGCTGGTGCGCTTGCCGTAGCCGTTCTCGGTGGCGGTGAGCACGCTCTGCGTCTCGTCCTCGGCCACCAGCATGGCGATCACCGCCTGCCCGGGCTCGAGCATCATGCCGCGCACGCCGCGCGCGTTGCGGCCCATCGGCCGCACGTCGTCCTCGTCGAAGCGCACCGCCTTGCCGCCGTCGGAGAACAGCATCACGTCGTGCTTGCCGTCGGTGAGCGCGGCGCCGATCAGGTGGTCGCCCTCGTCGAGGTCCACGGCGATGATGCCGGCCTTGCGCGGGTTGCTGAACTCGTCGAGCGCCGTCTTCTTCACCGTGCCCAGTGCCGTGGCCATGAAGATGAAGTGGTCGCCCGGGAAGCTGCGGAACTCGCCGGTCAGCGGCAGCACCACGGTGATCTTCTCGCCGGGCTGCAGCGGGAACATGTTGACGATCGGCTTGCCGCGGCTGGCCCGTCCGCCCTGCGGCACCTCCCAGACCTTGAGCCAGTAGACGCGGCCGCGGTCGCTGAAGCACAGGATCCAGTCGTGCGTGTTGGCGATGAAGAGCTGGTCGATCCAGTCGTCTTCCTTGGTCTGCGTCGCCTGCTTGCCGCGTCCGCCGCGCCGCTGCGCGCGGTACTCGGCCAGCGGCTGGCTCTTGACGTAGCCCGTGTGGCTGAGCGTGACCACCATGTCGGTGGGCGTGATCAGGTCCTCGGTGCCGAGCTCCTGAGCGTTGCGCTCGATCCGGCTGCGGCGCTGCGCCAGCCTGTGCGAGCCGAACTCCTGCTTCAGCGCCGCGAGCTCGTCGCCGATGATGGTGGCCACGCGGGCCGGCGTGGCCAGGATGTCGAGCAGGTCGGCGATCTCGGCCATCACGTCCTTGTATTCGCCCACGATCTTGTCCTGCTCCAGCCCGGTCAGGCGCTGCAGGCGCATCTGCAGGATTTCCTGCGCCTGGTCGTCCGACAGCCGGTACAGACCGTCGGGCTGCATGCCGTACTGCGGCGGCAGGCCCTCGGGCCGGTAGGCAGCGCGGCCGCCGGGCGTCTCGGCCTCCGCGCGCTGCAGCATCTCGCGCACCAGCGACGAGTCCCAGCTCTTGCTCATCAGCGCGGCCTTGGCCACGGGTGGCGTGGGGCTGGTCTTGATGGTCTCGATGAACTCGTCGATGTTGGCCAGCGCCACGGCCAGCCCTTCGAGCACGTGGCCGCGCTCGCGCGCCTTGCGCAACTGGAACACGGTGCGCCGCGTCACCACCTCGCGCCGGTGGTCGAGGAAGATCTCGACCAGCTGCCTGAGGTTGCACAGCTTGGGCTGACCATCGATCAGCGCCACCATGTTGATGCCGAAGGTGTCCTGCAGCTGCGTCTGCTTGTACAGGTTGTTGAGCACCACCTCCGGCACTTCGCCGCGTCGGAGCTCGATCACCACCCGCATGCCGGACTTGTCCGATTCGTCCTGGATGTGGCTGATGCCCTCCAGCTTCTTCTCGTGGACGAGCTCGGCGATGCGCTCGAGCAGCGTCTTCTTGTTCACCTGGTAGGGGATCTCGTCGACGATGATCGCCTGCCGGCTGCCGCGGTCGATGTCCTCGAAGTGGCACTTGGCACGCATCACCACCTTGCCGCGGCCGGTCCGATACCCCTCGCGCACGCCCTCGATGCCGTAGATGATGCCGGCGGTGGGGAAGTCGGGCGCCGGGATGATCTCCATCAGCTCCTCGATGGACGCCTCCGGCTGCTTGAGCAGGTGCAGGCATGCGTCGACGACCTCGTTGAGGTTGTGCGGCGGGATGTTGGTGGCCATGCCTACCGCGATGCCGGCGCTGCCATTGATAAGCAGGTTGGGCAGCCGGGTGGGCAGCACCAGCGGCTCCTGCTCCGAGCCGTCGTAGTTGGGGCCGAAGTCGACGGTCTCCTTGTCGATGTCGGCCAGCATCTCGTGGGCGATCTTCGACAGGCGGATCTCCGTGTAGCGCATGGCCGCGGCGTTGTCGCCGTCCACGCTGCCGAAGTTGCCCTGGCCGTCCACCAGCATGTGGCGCAGAGAGAAGTCCTGCGCCATGCGCACGATGGTGTCGTACACCGCCGTGTCGCCGTGCGGGTGGTACTTGCCGATCACGTCACCGACGATGCGCGCGCTCTTCTTGTAGGGCCGGTTCCAGTCGTTGTTCAGCTCGTGCATCGCGAACAGCACGCGGCGGTGCACCGGTTTGAGGCCGTCGCGCGCGTCGGGCAGGGCGCGCCCGACGATGACGCTCATCGCATAGTCGAGGTACGAGCGCCGCATCTCCTCTTCGAGGCTGATGGGCAGGGTTTCCTTGGCGAAGGAGGTCATTCGGTGCGGGGAGGGGCGATGCCGGGCGATGCCGCGCGTGGCGCGTCATCGAAAGGTGAAATTCTATTCGGCGCGGCCTGTCGTGGCTGCGCAACAATGGACCCGTCGGCGCGCGGCGTGGCCGCCAAACTGGCGAGAGCCGAACAAGCTCTGGCACAATGGTTCGATCGGTGGTGGGCGCTCGCCGAACCGGGTGTTTGCCAGGTTTTCTCGCTTCCGATGTGGACGTTTCGCAGGCAACTGCGGCTTTCCTTGAGAGGAGATTCGATGAAGAAACTGAACAAGGTGGCGATGCTCTTCGCGTCGGCCGCGCTGGTCGCCCCGATGGCGGCGTCGGCTGCTGCCCATGCGATGGCGGGTCCCACCGGTGCCGACAACTGGAAGAACGGTGACGGCAGCCTGGTCTGGAAGAACGGGACCAACGAACTGTGCTGGCGTGACGGGTTCTGGACGCCGGCGACCGCCAATGCCGCCTGCGATGGCGCGCTGAAGCCGCCGCCCCCGCCGCCGCCGCCTGCCCCGGCCCCGGCACCGGCCCCGCGGCCTGCGCCCGCCCCCGCGGTGACGCCCCCGCCGCCTCCGCCGCCCCCGCCGCCCCCGCCGCCCCCGCCGGTGGCCGAGAAGGTGACGTTCGCGGCTGACGCGTTCTTCGACACCGGCAAGTCGGTGCTCAAGCCCGAAGCCAAGGCCAAGCTGGATGACCTGGTCGACAAGACCAAGGGCATCAACCTCGAGGTGATCATCGCCGTCGGCCACACCGACAGCGACGGTTCCGATGCCTACAACCAGAAGCTGTCGGTGGCCCGTTCGGAGGCTGTCAAGGCGTACCTGGTGAGCAAGGGCGTCGAGAAGAACCGCGTCTACACCGAGGGCAAGGGCGAGAAGCAGCCCGTGGCCGACAACAAGACCAAGGAAGGCAAGGCGAAGAACCGCCGCGTCGAGATCGAGGTCGTCGGCACCCGCACCCGGAAATAGGGCGCTTCGCCGGATCGACAAAGCCCGCTTCGGCGGGCTTTGTCCTTTTTGGTGGTTAGGATCCGTGCATGATCAACGCCGACCCCCAGGAACTCGCCAAGTTCAGCGAGCTGGCCCACCGCTGGTGGGATCCCGACAGCGAGTTCAAGCCGCTGCACCGGCTCAACCCCTTGCGCCTGGACTGGATCGAGCGACTGGTCGGCGGCTGGAGCGGCAAGCAGGTGATCGACGTGGGCTGCGGCGGCGGCATCCTGGCCGAGTCGGTCGCGCGTCGTGGCGCCGCGCAGGTGCTGGGGATCGACCTGGCGCTCAAGCCGCTTCGCGTGGCGCAGCTGCATGCCCTCGAGGCGGGCGTCTCCAACATCGATTACCGGGAAGTCTCGGCCGAGGCGCTGGCGTCCGAACGGCCGGCCAGCGTCGAGGTGGTCACCTGCATGGAAATGCTGGAGCACGTGCCCGATCCGGCGTCGGTGGTCGGCGCGTGCGCGCGGCTCGTCAAGCCGGGCGGGCAGGTCTTCTTCTCGACCATCAACCGCAATCCCAAGGCCTGGCTGCTGGCCATCGTGGGCGCCGAGCACGTGCTGCGCCTGCTGCCCAAGGGCACGCACGAGTACGCCAAGTTCATCCGGCCCAGCGAGCTGGCCCACTGGTGCCGCGACGCGGGCCTGCTGGTCGAGCACCTGCGCGGCATGGAGTACAACCCGCTCACCGAGCGCTTCCGCCTGAGCGACGACACCAGCGTGAACTATCTCGTGGCCTGCCGCCGCCCCGCGGCATGACGATGCGATCCCCGCTGGTGCTGTTCGACCTGGACGGCACGCTGATCGACAGCGCCCCCGACCTGGCCGGCGCCGCCAACGCGATGCGCGAGGCGCGCGGGCTGGCACCGCTGCCGTTCGAGGTGCTGCGACCGATGGTGGGCGCCGGGGCGCGCGGCATGGTCGGCGTGGCCTTCGGCGTGGGGCCCGGCCAGGACGGGTTCGACGCGCTGCGCGCCGAGTTCCTCGACCGCTACGAGGCCGGGCTGCTCGAGCGCACCGTCGTGTTCGAGGCGGTGCACGCCGTGCTCGACCGGCTGGACGCCGCAGGCCTGCGCTGGGGCATCGTCACCAACAAGGCCGAGCGGTTCACCCGACCGATCGTCGAAGGGCTGGGGCTGGCGCGGCGCACCGCGGTGGTGATCGCCGGCGACACCACGCCACACAGCAAGCCGCATCCGGCGCCCTTGCTCGAAGCCGCGCGCCGCGTGCAGGTGGCTGCCGTCGATTGCCTGTACGTCGGTGACGATCTGCGCGACGTGCAGGCCGGGCGCGCCGCCGGGATGGACACGCTGGCGGCCGCCTGGGGCTACCTCGGCCAGGGCGAGCCGATCGAGGCCTGGGGCGCCGACGCCGTGCTCGACACGCCGGCAGACCTCTTGCATTGGGTGCGACTGGCCTAAACTACCGCTTCCTGGGGCCGACCCGGTTTCGACGTGGGTGCGGATCCGGCGCAGGGCATGCCGAGCACCAGTTCGCTCGTAAATCCACTGGAACGAAGTAACTGCGAACGACGAACGTTTCGCTCTCGCCGCTTAAACACCGGTGAGCCTCTCAACGGTTGGCCGATGGGCCGGGCCGGAGATCGCAAGGTCGAAGGCTGAGAGGTCATACACATCGGCTGGCTCCGAGTCGGGTCACACGACCAGGAGCGAGATCTCGTGACTGGCTTCGTCCGCAGCGTGTGCCTGCGCGGCGGCGGAGTGAGAACCAAACCAGAGCACTACGCATGTAGAACTGTCCGGTGATGGCTTGCGGACGGGGGTTCGATTCCCCCCGGCTCCACCAGTTGCACGACGACGCGCATGGCGCATGGCGCCGCTTGGACGAAGGATCGATGAGCGACGATACGACTGCGGCGCCTGCCGAACGCGAGGGCCTGGAGATCACGCTGCCGACGGCGCTGGAGGTCTGCCGTCTGGGGCTGGCGACGATGATCGACATCCGCCAGTCCTTCGAGATCGAGATGAAGGGCGCGATCCCCGACACGGTGCACATCCCGATGTTCGAGGTCAAGCTGATGCTGGGCCACGCGTTGACCGAGGACGAGCAGGAGGTGCTCGACGCGGGCACGCCGCGCGACATCGATGCCCGCAGTTTCTTCACGATGATCAACAAGCTGCACCATTCGCGCGACCACCTGTTGCTGTGCATCTGCAACAGCGGCCGGCGCAGCGTGGCCGCCGCCTCGCTGCTGCGTTCGCTGGGCTATCCCAAGGCCTTCTCGGTGGCCGGCGGCTTCCAGGCCTGGAAGAAGCTGCAGCAGCAGGGCGCGGCGCCGGGCGGCGCCGCCTGAGGCGGCACGCGGCGGCGCTTCAGGCCTCGCGCTCGGCGCGCCAGACCTGGTATTTCAGCGTCGCCACGGCGCCGCCGACGATGCCGGCCACGGCCAGGAACGAGCCCAGCGCCAAGGTCGACACGCCGCTCAGGCCCTGGCCCACCGTGCAGCCCAGCGCGGTGACGCCGCCGAAGCCCATCAGCACGGCGCCCACCAGATGGTCGCGCAGGTCGTGGAACGAGGACGCGAAGCCCTCCCAGCGGAAGCGCCGCTGCGACAGCGCCGTGACGAGCGAGCCCAGCACCACGCCCAGCGCGCTGACGATGCCGAAGGACGGGTGCAGGGACTTGTCCGTCCACAGCATCAGCAGTTCAAGCCCGTAGGCCACCGGCCCGACGAAGCTCAGCGACTCGATGGTGCGCGAGTTGGTCGCGAAGTAGACCGTCTCGAGCGTGTCCGGGTTCTCGCCGTAGCCGAGGTGGCCGCTGACGTACCAGCCGCCGACCACCAGCACGCCGATGCCTGCGCCGGCCAGCACCTGCAGGCCGTTCTGCCGGAAGCGCCGGTCCTTGAACACGAACACCAGCAAGGGCAGGGCGAGCGCCAGCGCCGCCGCCCAGCGCGCGGTGGAGGCATCGGTGCCGCTCAAGCGCGCCAGCGCGGTGCCCAGGCCCTGATCCTTCCAGCCCCAGGCGGCCAGATCGATGCTCACCGGGTCGAGCCATGCGACCCGCCACTGGCCGAACAGGCCCTTGAGCGTCATGTAGGCGGAAATGCCCATGACGATCAGCGTGACGAGCGAGCGGATGCTGCCGCCGCCCAGGCGAACCAGGTTCTTGTTGGCGCAGCCGCCGGCGAGCGTCATGCCGATGCCGAAGGTCGTGCCGCCGACGAGCAGCGACAGCCACGGCAGCACGGGCCGTTGCACGACGGCCTTGGAGAGGTCCACGGCGCCCCCGGAGGCCAGTGCGGTCGCGCCGAGCATGGCCACGGCCATGGCCAGCAGCCACATGCGCATGCGGTTCCAGTGGCCCATGTTGACCACGTCGGACACCGCACCCATGGTGCAGAAGTTGCTGCGGTTGGCCAGTGCGCCGAACAGGAAGGCGAGCCCGAAGCCGCCCCACAGGACATTGGTCGTGAATGACGCGGCGCTCGGTTCCACGGCGCGCGATTATCAGATGAAGAGGCAGACGTCCGTTTCGCCGGCGAACTTCATGAAGGTGGCGGCACCGCCGTACTCGATGCCGTCGATGAACTCGCTCTTGTCGAACTCGAACAGGTCCACCGTCATCTGGCAGGCGATGAACTTGACGTCCGACTCGATGCACACGCTGCGCAGCTCCTCGAGCGAGGCCACGCCCTTCTTCTTGAGCTTGGCCTTCATCATCGAGGTGGCCATCGCCTCCATGCCGGGCAGCACCGACACCACCACCGGCATCGGCATGGGCATCGGCATGGCCGGATTGGCCAGCGGGCTGATCGCGATGCCGCTCAGGTCCTTGCGCAGCAGCTGCAGGCCGTAGAAGGTGAAGAACACCTGCACGTCCCAGCCCAGCGATGCGGCGGTGGAGGCCAGGATCAGCGGCGGGTACGCCATGTCGAGCGTGCCCTTGGTGGCGATGATCGCCATCTTCTTTGCTGCCATCGTCGGTCCTATCGGAAAGGGTTCTTGCGAGGAGGGGATCCGGAAGGCTCAGGCCTTCTTGATCAGGAAGACGTACTTGTTGTTCTCGGTGGTGGACTCGAGCAGCGTGTGGCCGGTCTGCTCGGCAAAGGCCTGCATGTCGCACACCGAACCCGGGTCGGTGGCGACGACGCGCAGCACCTGGCCCGAGGCCATGTCGGCCAGCGACTTCTTCGTCTTGACGATGGGCATCGGGCAGGCCAGGCCCGAGGCGTCGAATTCCTTGTCGTAGTTCATCTGCATCTCCTAGCGAGGGCGCCGTCCAGGCGCGCTGATCCGCAGCGCGCGCCGAGGCGGCAATGGATCGGTATTAGCCGCGACGCGAACCCTAACGTCTATTACCGCAGTGGGGGGTCGGGGATAGCCCATCCGGGTAGTGCGGTCGTGACCCCGGCGCGGGCAGCGGGGCCCGGCGCCGGGGTGCCCGCCGGCGCCCCGGTTCCAGCTCAGAACTTGCGTGCCCAGGCCACGCCGATCTGGTACTGCCGCATGCCGATCTTCTCGGTGCCGAAGCTGCCTGCGGGGGCCTGGTAGAGCGCGTCGAACAGCGACGCGCCGGTGACCGACTGCCGCGGCGCGATCATCAGCGCACCGCTGATCTCGCTGTCCTTGTCGGTGGCCAGGGTGAAGCCCGCGGTGTAGTGCTCCTTCATCACGCCCGGCGCCAGGATGTTGAAGGTCACGTCGGACGGGCGGATCGGGTTCTGGCCACGGTTGAAGCCGGCGCGCAGCGTCAGCGTCGGGCTCATGGCCCAGGCCACGCCCAGCTTGACCGTGTCGACATCGTGCCAGCCGAAGCCGGGGCCGGTCGGCGCGCCCAGCGGGGCCATCGACAGGCTCGGGCGTCCCACGGACACGACGCCGCTGTACGAGGTGTGGTGGAAGTCCAGCGCGACCGTGACGGTGGGTGTCGCCTTGACCGCCACGCCGACGCTGTAGTTGGCCGGCAGGTCCATGTTGCCGCCATCGGCGAACAGGCCCTTGTAGTCGCTGAACTTGCTCATGCTGGTGCGCGGCGACCAGGCTGCGCCCACGGTCACCGCATCGCTCAGCTGCCCCATGTAGCCCAGGCGCACGCCGACACCGGTCGAGCTGTCGTGGCCGTTGTTGGTCAGGCTGGCCGGGTCCATCGACAGCGGCGCGAAGGACTGCACGCCCTGCATCGCGAAGCGCTGGTAGGCCAGCAGCAGCGACGCGCCCACCGAGTGGCGCTCGTTGAGCTTGTAGGCCACCGTGGGCGCCACCACCAGCTGCATCAGGTCGACGCCCAGCTTGCCCGAGCCGCACAGGATGTTCGACGGCCCCATGCCGCAGTTGAAATTGCCCTGGGGATAGGTCGTGTTCATGCCGCCGTTGCCGTACACGGACACGCCCAGCGACATGTCGTTGCCTCGCATCGTGTTGTAGCCGAACTCGGGGATCAGGAAGCTGGTGCGGCCGCTGTCGACCTTGCCGTTGAAGGTTGGCGCGACCAAGGCGCCGCTGCGCTCGGCATCGCGGTGCGGGCTGAACAGCGAGGCGCCGAGGTCCATGCGCGCGCCGCTGAAGACCATCGAGGCCGGGTTGGTGGCGCCGCCCAGGCTGTCCTGCGCCATGGCGGTCGAGGCGCCGGCCATGCCGCTGGCCTTGATGCCGTAGCCGTGGGGGAAGTAGCCGTTGGTGGCCAGCGCCGGCAGGGCCAGCGCACACAGCGCGGCCAGCAGCGTAGGTTTGAAGAAGCGGTTCGGAGTCGGATGCACGGAAGGTCTCCTTGAGGAGTGGGGTTGAGTCGGTACTGCGCGCCGGAGGATCACCATTGCGCCTGCAGGCGGCCTTTGACCACCTTGCTGGGCCACAGCTTCAGAGGGCTCGAGCCCTTCTTGATGCACTCGCCGCTGCGGATGTCGAACTGCCACTGGTGCTTGGGGCAGGTCAAGGTGCAGCCCTCGAGGGCGAGGTGCGGGATGTTGGTCGTCTGGTGCGGGCAGCGGCTGTCGTAGACGCGCCAGTCCTTGGACGAGGCGCGGTGCACGAACAGGCCGCGCCCGTCGCACTCGACGCGATGCGTGCTGCCGACTTCGATGCCCCTGGTGGCCATCACGTCGTGCCACTCGGCCTGGCCGCCCAGCGCGCCGGGCTGGAATTCCGGCAGGTCCATCGCCAGGATGATGTCGACCGCCCACACGATCTTGGCCAGGCCCAGGCTCGGGAAGGCCATCAGCAGCGCGTCCAGCACCTCCATCGGCGTGCAGCCCTCGCGCAAGGCGCGGCCGAGGTACTGCTTGAAGCCGCGTTCGGTCTGCGCGTCGACCTTGGTGATCACGCTGATCAGGTTGCGCGTCTTCGGGTCGAGGTGCTTGCCGCAGTGCTTCAGGAACTCGAAGTAGTGGCCGATCGCGTCGGGTCGTGCCTTCACCAGGTAGTTCAGTGCGTCGCTCATCGGAATGGCTTCAGGGCGAGGTGTTCTCAATGTGCACCAGGACCGGCCCGGTGGCCGCCCCGAGCAGTCGCGTGGCATTGCTGCCGATCAAGGCTCGTCTCACTGGCGGGCCCGTGCGGCGGCCGACCACCAGCAGGTCGGCGCCACACTCCCGTGCGGCGGCTGCCAACGCGTCGGCGACGCGTCCGTGGCGCACCTCGGCACGCACCTGCACGCCGAGTGCCCGCGCCGGCGGCAGCAGCGCGGAAAGCGACTGCTCGGCCGCCGCAAGGCCCGGCTCGCGAGCGGCCACCGCCAGCAGCGTGAGCGGCACGCCGCCGGCGGCCGCGAGGCGGGCGGCGTGCGCCACCATGCCGGCGCCCGGCGCCTCGGGATCGACGCCGACGAGCACGCCGGCCCGCCACAGCTGCGCCGCGCGCGGCGCGACCAGCACGCTGCAGGGGGCGTGCGCGATCACCCGGCTCACCATCTCGCCCACCAGCAGGTTGGCCAGGAAGCCGCGCTGCCCGCGGCGCCGGATCACGATCAGGTCGCTCGTGCGTTCGCGTGCCTCGGCGACGATCTCGGCATGGAGGTCCGGGCCGCGGCGCACCCGCAGGTCGAGCGCGACGCCCTGCGCGGCGGCCTGCTGCTGCAAGGCGATGCGCGACGTGGCGGCCTGCGCCTCGGCGCGCGCGGCCTGCGCCGGCGCCGTGGCCTCGAACTCCGGATTGCTCGGCAGCGGCAGCACGGCGTCCAGGGGCAAGGCATGGCGGCGGGCGAGCGCGAAGGCCAGCGCCTCGGCGCCGACGTCGAACTCGCCATGCTCCGTGGCGAGCAACGGGCGCCGGTACGGGAAGTCCATGCTCAGTGGCCTCCTGTGAGCCAGCCCGAGGCGGCCAGCGCGATGACGCCGGCCTCGGCCAGGCAGATCCACGCGAACGCCTTGTCGCGGCGTGCCAGGTACGAGGGCACCAGCGCGAGCAGGCACGGCACCGAGCAGCTGGCCAGCAGCGCGATGCCCAGCACGCCGGCCATGTCCCCCAGATGCAGCAAGCCGAGCCAGCTCCAGCCGGTGGGGGACGCCGTGCGCTCGAGGTAGTGCGTCAGCGACAGCCCCCACAGCTCGGGCAGGCGCTGCGGATGGACGTGGGCGTCGAGCATGCCGCTCACGTAGGCGGCAAAGCTGAGCACCAGCACCGTCAGGCCGATGCGCGTGCCCCAGTCGAGCAGCGCGGCATAGCGGCGCTGCTCCGGGGGCTGTTCGGGCACCGGCGGCGCGTCGGCGTGCGGATCCGGTGTCATGTGCTCACGCCCACCATCCCAGGCCCTTGAACAGGGCGCGCACGCCGGCGAACAGCAGCACAGCGATCACCATCCAGCGCACCACCGAGCCCTTGAGCACGTTGAGCAGCCGCGCGCCGATGCGCGCGCCGAGCATCATGCCGACCACCGAGGGCACCGCGATCATCGGCAGCACGGCGCCCTTGTTGAGGTAGACCCAGGCGGCGGAGGAGTCCACCAGCGACAGCACCACGCCCGACGTGCCCGCGGCGACCTTCAGCGGAGCACCCATCAGCAGGTTGAGCGCCGGCACGTTGGCCCAGCCGGCGCCGATGCCGAACATGCCGGCCAGCACCCCGATGACGAGGAACGCCAGCAGGCCCGGCACGGTGCGGTGCACCTGCCACGCGACCGTCCGGCCGGACGCGCCGTCGACGAACACGCCATTGAGCGCCAGCGCCTGCGACAGCGCGTCGGCGCGCGGCACGTCGGGGAACTCAGACTTCTTGGACACGAACATCAGCACGACGATGGCCAGCACGAGCGTGCCCAGCAGGATCTGCACCACGTGGGCCGGCATCGCCAGCCCGAGCATGGCGCCCGCGATCGAGGAGGCCGACGCCAGCACCGCCAGCGGCAGTGCCAGGCGCAGGCTGCCCAGTCCGCCGCGCAGCAGCATCGGGCCCGCGGACAAGGCGCTGGCCAGCGCCACCAGCAGGCCGGCACCGCGCACGAAGTCGAGGTGGAAGGGGAAGAAGCCGCCGACGATGGGCACGAACAGCGTGCCGCCGCCGATGCCCGCCGGCACGGCGACGATGCCCATCAGGAAGCACACCAGGAACAGCAGCAGCGGCCACACCCACCAGGGCCAGCCCTGCGCGCTCCACGTCCCTGCCGCACAAGCCGAACCGGCCGCCAGCATCAGGACGGCGGCGGCGGCGGTCGTGCGCAACGGCGTCTTCACGACACGGTCTGGTAGTACAGGTTCTGCGGATGATTGGCCTGCGCGAAGAAGAACCAGCGCTCGGCCAGCAGGCCCAGGTACTGCACCACGAAGGCCGCCGCCAGCAGCGGCGCGGCCTCGGTGCGCAGCCCCAGCGCCAGCAGCGCGAGCGGCAGCACGAAGGCGCCGGCGATGAACCACCACTGCACCTGGCGCAGCGTGCCGGGCGTGCGGCCATGGAAGAACTCGCGCGTGTTGAACGAGCCGCCCATGAACCCCATCGAGCGTTGCGTGATCGTCGGGTGGCGGATGCCGATCGCCGACTGCAGCGTGCTCTTCGGCTTGAGCCGTGCATTGCGGCGCAGCGACAGGCCCCGGCACACGCCGCCGGCCAGCGTGGCCAGCAGCGCCCAGCGCGCGAAGGACGGTGCGATCCCGGGCGCGCCGTAGGCCGCCAGCGCCGTGGCCAGTGTCAGGCCCGAGGCCAGGCCGAGCAGCGCGTAGTTGACCAGCGTGTAGGCGCTGGCCCACTCCTGCAGGAAGCGCACCGAGGCGTAGATCATCGCGGTGCAGACCCACAGCGCCGCGCAGGCCAGCAGCGTGGCGAGGCCCAGCGCGCGCGTGCCTTCGGCGCCGATGGCGTGCGCGACCGTCCAGGCGAACAGGCCGCCCATGAACAGCGGCAGCGCGATCACCTCGCGCGACAGCCAGGAGGTGCGCCACATCGCGGCGGTGCGCCACGCGCGCTCGGGCCGCCCCAGGTGGAAGAACGAGGCGACGAGGCCGAGCCCGGTGAGCACCAGGGCCACCCCGCCGCCGAAGGCCAGGAAGCCCGGCGCGGCAAACCCGGACAGCTCGGCACCGAACAGCGCGACGAACAGGCCCTGGCCGGCACCGATCAGGGTGGTCAGGAAGATGACGGAAAAGGCGGGATTCATGGCGTGCGGCGCAGTGGGCGGCTCATGTCGCGTAGTCCTCGCGGCCGGCGCCTTGCTGGGGGGCGGGCGGCTGGCCGCCGTCCTTCTTCAAGGGGTTGTCCACGCGCAGCAGGTCTTCCTCGTGCACGGTGAGGCTGGTGCGGCGCCGCGGCAGGTAGTGGTTGGCCGGCCGCGTGCCCCACTCGGGCATCAGCGGGTAGCCGCCGCGCTCGCGGATCGCCACCGAGACCACCGAGTCGGGGTCGTGCACATCGCCGAACAGGCGCGCGTTGGACGGGCAGGCGAGCACGCAGGCCGGCTTGCGCTCGGCCTCGGGCAGCACGGGGCTGGTGACGCGGTCCACGCACAGCGTGCACTTGCTCATCACCTGGCGCTCCTCGTCGAGCTCGCGCGCGCCGTAGGGGCAGGCCCAGCTGCAGTACTTGCAGCCGATGCACTTGTCGTAGTCCACCAGCACGATGCCGTCCTCGGCGCGCTTGTAGCTCGCGCCCGTCGGGCACACCGGCACGCAGGGCGGGTCCTCGCAGTGCAGGCAGCTCTTGGGGAAGTGCACCGTCTCGGTGAACGGGAACTCGCCGACCTCGAAGGTCTGCACGCGGTTGAAGAAGGTGCCGCTGGGGTCGGCCCCGTAGGGCTGCTGGTCGCTCATCGGGCCGGCGGCGCCGGCCGAGTTCCACTCCTTGCAGCTCGTCACGCAGGCGTGGCAGCCGACGCAGACGTTGAGGTCGATGACCAGCGCGAGCTGCTTGCGCGTCACGGCCGCCCCTTCGTCCTGACCGCCGCGGCGTCGCCGGTGCCCAGCTCCGACGGCCGCTCCGCCATCCCCGGGTAGCGGCGCATCGGCTGGAACTGCGGCTCGGTGCGCTCGGGCTCGCCGGGATCGGCCTTGACCACGCGCACGCGCACGTCGTACCAGGCGGCCTGGCCGGTGACGGGATCGGAGTTGGAGATGCGCGCGTCGCTGCCGCGTACCGGCAGCTCCT
>DASTJE010000032.1:0-9132 GCA_035716845.1 Burkholderiaceae bacterium | reverse complement strand
CGACCTGGCCAACATCTTCCCCGACGATGGCCAGGGCGGATCGGTGATGTACAACCAGGTCAAGATGTCGTCCGAGGGGATCGCGCAGATCGCCCTCGTCTTCGGCCCTTCGACGGCCGGCGGCGCCTACATCCCGGCGCTGTGCGACGAACTGGTGATCGTGCGCAACCAGGGCGCGATGTTCCTGGGCAGCCCGCAGCTGGTGTATGCCGCCACCGGCGAGGTGATCGACTCGGAGGCACTGGGGGGCGCACTGATGCACAGCAGCGTGAGTGGCGTGGCCGACCATCTGGCCGACGACGACGCCGATGCGCTCGCCATCACGCGCCGCATCGTGCGCCACCTGGGCGAGCCGGCGCCGCTGCGCTGGACGCGCACCGCCGCCGAAGCGCCGATGTATCCGCCTGCCGAACTCCGCGGCTTGGCGCGGCTGGGCGGTGAAGACGCGGCCGACGGCCGCGAGATCCTCGCGCGCCTGGTCGATGGCAGCCTTATCCAGGAGTTCAAGCCCCTGCACGGCGACACGTTGCGGTGCGCGTTCGCCCGCATCGAAGGCCTGGAGGTCGGCATCGTGATGGGCTGCGGCGCGCTCACGGCCCAGGCCAGCGCCAAGGGCGCACACTTCGTCGAACTGTGCGGCCAGCGCGACATCCCGCTCGTCTTCCTGGTCGATTCACCCGGCTTCGCCGACAGCGACGAAACGGGTCAGGGCGGCATCGGCCGGCACGGCGCCAAGCTGCTCAACGCGGCCGCCAACGCCGACGTACCCAAGTTCACCGTCATCGTCGGCCAGGCCCATGGCGCCGCCTATCATGCGCTGTGCGGGCGCGCCTTCAAGCCCAACGCATTGCTGATGTGGCCCAACGCGCGCGCCGCCGCTTCGCCAGATGCGCCCGACGACGAGGCCAACCCCCTGAATTGGGCACGCCACCTGTGGTGCGACGCCGTCGTCGAGCCCGAGCAAACGCGCAGCGTGCTGGCCCAGTTGCTCGACATCGCCGGCCGCACGCCGGCCCAGCCGAGCGCCTACGGCGCGTTTCGCATGTGAGCAGGCCGCCGGGCGACCTCGGCTGAAGCCCCCACCCGGACCTCAGCCGAGCCGCCCGTCACCCTCGAGCCAACGCGCGACTTCGCCCTTGAAGTCCACGAAGTACTGCAGCGCGGCCGGATTCATCATCGCGTCTCGGCTGGCCACCTTCTCCGGCGCCGCGCCCAGCAGGATCTTGCGCACTGGCACTTCCAGCTTCTTGCCGGTGAGCGTGTAGGGCACCGCGTCGATCGCGTAGAAGCGGTCCGGCACGTGGCGCGGCGAGCCCTGGGTGCGCAGCGCCCGCGTGATGCGCGCCTGCATCGCGGCGTCGAGCGCATGGCCCGGCTTGGCGACGACGAACATCGGCATGAAGAACTTGCCGCCCGGCAGATCGAGATTGACCACCAGGCTGTCCTGCACGCCCTCGACGTTCTCGACGATGCGGTAGATCTCGGCCGTGCCGATGCGAACACCGGCGCGGTTGAGCGTCGAGTCGGAGCGGCCGTAGATGTAGCAGCCGCCGCGCTCGTTGACCTTGAAGAAGTCGCCGTGTCGCCACTGGCCAGGGTAGACGTCGAAGTAGCTCTCGCGGTAGCGCCGATGGTCGGTGTCGCCCCAGAAATACAACGGCATCGACGGCATCGGCTTGCGGATCACCAGTTCGCCGACGCTGTCGATCAGCGGCTGCCCGTCGTCGTCCAGCGCGTGGGCATCGACGCCGAGCAGCCGCGTCTGGATCTCGCCGGCGTACACCGGCAGCGTGGGCGAAGCGCCGACGAAGGCCGAACAGACGTCGGTGCCGCCACTCTGCGAGGTCACCCAGAGGTCCTGCTTGACCTCGCGATAGAACCACTCGAAGGTCTCCGGGGACGCAGGTGCCCCCCCCAGAAGCACCGACCGCAGTGCAGACAGGTCGTACTTCTGTGCCGGCCGCACGCCGGCCTTCATCATCATCTGCACGAAGGTCGGGCTGGCGCCGAACATCGTCACGCGATGTTCGGCCGCGAGTTGCCACAACCGCTCGACATCGGGCGCCAGCGGGTTGCCGTCGTACAGCACGATGCGCCCGCCCTGGCACAGCCCCATGACCATGAAGTTGAACATCATCCAACCGGTGGTCGTGTAGAAGAACAGGCACGAGTCCGGCGTCTGGTTGGCGTGGAAGGCGATGACCTTGTGGGTTTCGAGTGTCATGCCGCCGTGGCTGTGCGTGATCGCCTTCGGCAGGCCGGTCGTGCCCGAGGAATACAGGATCCACAGCGGGTGCGAGAACTCCACGTCCTCGTAGTGGAAGTCCTCATGCCGCAACGCCCGTTCGCTCATCACCTCGGACCACAGGCGCGCGCGCGGCGTCGGCCTTGGCGCGGCCGGGTCGAGGTCGGGCAGGAAGACCAGGTTCTCCAGCGTTGGCAGGCCTTCCACGAGTTGCGCCAGTTCGCCGCGGCGGTCGTAGTCCTTGCCCCCAAAGCGGTAGCCGTCCACCGCGAACAGAAGCCGGGGCTCGATCTGCTGAAAGCGTTCGAGGATGCTGCGCGCGCCGAAGTCGGGCGAGCACGCGGACCAGACGGCACCGATCGCGGTGGTGGCCAGCAGCGCAACCACGGCCTCCGGCGTGTTCGGGAGGGTCGAGACCACGCGGTCTCCGGGTCGGATGCCCATGCGGTGCATGGCCTCGGCCAGCGTGGCCACCTGGTCACGCAGATGCTCCCAGTTCAGGGTTGTGGGCAGGCGAATCTCGCTGCGATGGTGGATGGCCGGTCGCCCGCGCTGACCCTTTCGAAGCATGTGCTTGGCGAAGTTCACCCTTGCACCGGGGAACCACACCGCACCGGGCATCACTCGCTCGTTCAGCACACTCGTGTACGGCGCGGACGAGTCGATCTCGAAGTACTGCCACAGCGCGTCCCAGAAGTCCTCCACGAAGTCGACCGACCATTGCCACAGCGCGGCGTAGTCGGCGAAGTCCAGGCTGCGGTGCTCGCGCAGCCAGTGCATGAACCGGGCCAGCTGCGACGTCTGCACGAGCGCCGGGCTCGGGGTCCACAGCAGGTCGCCTTCCTGGATTGTCATGAGAATGCTCCGGGTGAAGTCTGTCAGCGATGCGTCTCAGCCTCATGCGCATTGCGGCCGACGAAGCCGATCAGCAGCCTGTTGACCGCGTCGGGTGCCTCGAACGCGACCCAGTGGCTCGCATTGGGGACGACCCGGCAGACGATATGCGGTGCGCAGCGGCGCAGATACCCGGCGCGTGAGGCGGTATCCGGCCGCGGCAGTGGATCGCGCGCCGGCAGGATCGCCAGAATCGGACAGGCCACCCGTCGAAGGCTGGGCCCCAATGTGTCCTGATAGCCCAGGAAACGCGACTTGAAACGCGTCATGGCGTGGTTGCGGCGCTGCATCGCCACCGTCAGCGCGTCGATGTTGCGCGGATCGGCGATCATCATCATCTCGAGGTTGGCGCGGTGGATGGCATCCGCTTCGGCGTCGCTCGCGCCGGGCGGCACGGGCCTCAGCGGTGGGCGATGCCAGCCGTCCGGCGGAAAGCCGCCCGGCGCCAGCAGGCAGGCGGCGAACACGTGTTCGGGCAGTTGCGCCGCCAGCCATGCCGCCACCACCCCACCCCAAGAAAAGCCGGCGACGGCAAAGCGCTGCCCCGGTGGCACCAGCCCCGCGGAGAGGGCTGCCGTCAGGCAGCGGCCGTAGCCGTCGAGGTCGGTGTCACGCGGCACGTCGATCGACTCACCCATCCCGGGCAGGTCTGGAATCACCAGAGTGAACCGGCGCGACAGCGGCTCGATGTTGCGGACCCAATGTGTCCACGAGCCGGTGCCACCGTGCAGCAGAAGCAGCACGGGCCCGCTGCCCACCCGCAGCGCCTTCACGCCGGCGACCGTGACGTGCTCGATCCGCAGACCGGGGTAGAACGCCTCGGGGCGCATGTCGTGCGAGTGTGAACTCACAGCGTGATCCCGGTGCCGAGCACGTTGGTGATCTGGCTGGACAGCACGCCGCCGTTGCCGTGGCACAGTGCCAGCTCGGCGCCCGCCACCTGCCGCTCGCCGCCTTCGCCACGAAGCTGCCGCACCGCTTCCACCAGTGTGAACATGCCGTACATGCCAGGGTGCACGCAGGACAGGCCGCCGCCGTTGGTGTTGACCGGCAGCGAGCCGCCCGGCGCGATGGCGCCGCTGGCGACAAAGGGTCCGCCCTCCCCCTTGGCGCAGAAACCCAGGTCCTCGAGGAACAGGACGGTGTTGATCGTGAACGCGTCGTACAGCTCCACCACGTCGAAGTCGCGCGGCGACACGCCGGCCATGGCCATCGCGCGCTGCCCCGAGTCGATGGCCGCG
This sequence comes from Burkholderiaceae bacterium, assembly GCA_035716845.1. Taxonomy (GTDB): domain Bacteria; phylum Pseudomonadota; class Gammaproteobacteria; order Burkholderiales; family Burkholderiaceae_C; genus CADEEN01. Next base: position 4,752 of record DASTJE010000032.1, on the reverse strand, counting down.
GTGCGCGTCAGGTCGGCCATGGCGACGATGTTCATGTGCGTGGTGGCCTCCGCTGCGCCGAGCAGGTAGACGGGCTTCTTCGGCAGGTGGCGCGCACGATCGGCGCGCGTCATCACGATCGCCGCGCCGCCGTCGGTGACAAGGCAGCAGTCGCGCACCGTCAGCGGGCTCGACACCATGCGCGAGGCCAGCACGTCGGCCACGGTCAGCGGGCCGCGCATGAAGGCCTCGGGATTCTTGTTGGCCCAGGCCCGGGCCGCCACCGCCACGGCCGCCAGCTGCTCGCGGGTCGTGCCGTACTCGTGCATGTGACGCGAGGCCGCGAGCGCATACGACGTCGCCGGGAAGATCGGCGCGTAGGGCGCCTCGTAGGCGAAGGGTTTGACCGACGACACCAGCTTGCCGGCGGCGGTGCGCTGGTTGCTGCCGTAGAAGATCAGCGCCGTCTCGCACAGGCCGGCGTCGAGTGCCATGGCCGCCATCTGCGTGTATGACAGAAAGGTCGAGCCGCCGGTGCGGTTGTTGTCGGTGAATTTCGGCTGGATGCCGAGCATCTCGGCGATCAGCAGCGCCGACAGCGGGTTCGAGTTGCCCGGCAGCGAACCGAAAACCGCATCGACGTGGCGCGTCGTCAGGCCGGCCTCGGCCAGCGCCTTGACGCTGGCCTCGACGGCGATCTCCTCCGAGCTGCGGCCCGGCGCCTCGCCCAGGCCGGCGAGCGCCGCACCGACGATCGCGGCGCGGCCGCGGATGCCGTGGCCGCTCATCGCGCGCTCCGGGCGCCAGCGGCAGCGGCGTCAGGATCGAACACCACGCAAGGCTCGCCGCCGGCCCCCTGCCCGACGCGCGCCCGCACCGCCATGCCGATGCGCACCGTGTCGGGCGGGACGCCGTCGACGCGTCCCATCATCCGCGGGCCCTCGGCGAGATCGACCAGCACGACGTTGTACGGTCCGCCCTTGTCGGCGCTGCGGTTGACGACGCTGACGGCGTACACCGTGCCGCGCCCGCTCGGCGCCTGCCACTCGAGCGCGACACTGCCGCAGTGGCTGCACGCCAGTCGCGGATAGAAGACGTGCCGCCCGCACGCGGCGCAGTGCTGGATGCGGAAGTCGCCTGAGGCCAGGTGCTGGGCGAACACCGCGTCGGGGCCCGGTCCTCGGGTCCAGTCCGCGCTGGGGTCGATCGTCATGGGGTCATGCTCCTGGGGCAGGGGATCGGGTTCGTTCGGCGCAAGCCGCGGCGGCGCTTCAGCCCGGCAGCTCGAGCACTGCCTTGGCGAGGATGTTGCGCTGGATCTCGTTGCTGCCGCCGTAGATGCTCGCCGGGCGCGCCGCGAAAAACACATGTGCCGGATGCAGGGCGCCGCCAGGCAAGGCAATCGACTCGTCACCGACGCCGGCGGCGCCGGCGGTCTCGAGCATCAGGTCGGCGACGCGCTGCTGCGCCTCGGTGACCCAGATCTTCAGCATCGACACTTCGGCGCCGAGCTCACCGCCGCGGCGCAGCACCTCGACGCAGCGCACGTACATCGCCTCGAGGTCGTCGATGTCGAGCCGCAGCTGGTCATAGCGCGCGCGCCAGGCGGCATCGCCGTCCAGGCCCGAGGCGCGCCCCAGCTCGAGCAGGCGCCCGAGCGGCGCGCGCGCGGCGCGCGGGCTGCCGATCATGATGCGCTCGCTGCCGAGCAGCGACTTGGCCATCGTCCAGCCCTGGTTCAACGCGCCGACGAGGTTGGACTTGGGCACGCGCACGTTGTCGAAGAAGGTTTCGCAGAACTCGGCATTCCCGCCCAGGTTGCGGATGCGCTTGACGGTGATGCCGAGCGTGCGCATATCCACCAGCAGGAAGCTGATGCCCTCCTGCTTCTTGGCCTTCGGGTCGGTGCGCACGAGCAGGAAGATCCAGTCCGCCTCGTGCGCGAACGAAGTCCAGATCTTCTGGCCGTTGACGACGAACTCGTCGCCGTCGAGCACGGCGGTGGTGCGCAGGCTGGCGAGGTCCGATCCCGCCGACGGCTCGGAGTAACCCTGGCACCACAGAACTTCCCCGGAGAGGATGCGCGGCAGGATCTCGCGCTTCTGCTGCTCGGTGCCGTAGCGGATGATCAGCGGCCCCAGCATGATCACCGCCATGTTCGGCGCAATGACGATGCCGTGGCGGTCGAACTCCGACTGCAGGGCCACCTGCTCGTAGCCCGACAGGCCCATGCCGCCGTATTCCTTCGGCCAGTTCGGCGCCACCCAGCCCTTGCGGTAGAGCTTCTCGTGCCATGCACGCGTTTGCTTCAGGCTCAGGCGGGTGGGCGGGAAACGCCAATCGGACGGGAAGTTCTCGGCCAGCCAGCGCCGCAACTCGTCGCGGCGGATCGGCTGCTCGCCGCCGCCGATGATCTCGGGCGCCGACGCTTCCTGACCGTCGCCGGCCCGCTCGTTGTAGCGGCGCCGGTGCGTCGTCGCGTCGCCGAGCCACACGGCGCCGAACATCGCCTTCTTCAGGTACAGGCCGATGTTGCACTCGTCGGTGTAGCCGATCCCGCCATGCAGCTGGATGCAGCCCTTGGTGACCTCTAGCGCCGCTGCCGAGGCGCGCGCTTTGGCCTGGCTCGCGGCGATCGCCAGGCGGTGCCCGTCGGCGCCGTGTGCGTCTGCCACGGCGGCCGACTGCAGCACGGCCGAGCGCGTCAGTTCGATCTGGATCAGCATGTCGGCGGCGCGGTGCTGCAGCGCCTGGAAGCTGCCGATCGGGCGCCCGAACTGCTCGCGCATCGAGATATAGGCCACGCTCGTCTCGAGCGCCTTGGTCATGACACCGAGCAGCTCGGCGGACGCGGCGATGCGCGCCAGGTCGAGCGCCCGGTCGAGCACGGCCCTGGCGCGCTCGGCGCCGGCCACCACCTGCGCCGGCCCGACCTCGGCCGCCTCGAAGCGCAGCTCGCCCCAGAGGCCGCCGTCGACGCGTGGCTGCGTCGCCAGCTGCAGACCGCGCTGGTCCGCCTCGACGAGCAACAGCACCGTACCCTGCGGCGCCTGCGCTGCCACGACGAAGGCGTCGGCCCCTGCGGCGCCAGCGACGAAGCGCCGGCACCCCTCCAGCACGAGACCCGCACCGCGCGGTTCGGCGCGCAGCGTGGCGTCGTCGTCTGCGGCGAGCGCGAGCTGCGCCTCGCCGCGCGCCAGCGCCGGCAACCAGCGCTCGCGCAGTACGCTCGACTCGCCATGCAGCAGTGCCCACGCCGGCAGCAGCGCACCGGCCACGAGCGGCTCGGGCGCGAGCGCGCGTCCACACTGCTCGAGCAGCACCGCAGCCTCGGCCACACCGAGCCCGCTGCCACCGAGCGACTCGGGCAGGCACAGACCGAGCCACCCGAGGCCGGCCATGCGCTGCCAGCGCGCCCGGTCGTGCCCCGGGAACTGGCCGCGCCATTCGCGCAGCCGCTGTGCCTCGCCGTCGGCCGCGAAGAAGTCCGCTGCCGCCATGCACAGCATGCGCTGCACGTCGGTGCGCTCGTCAAGCCTCTGCGTCAGATCGATCATGTGCAACTCCGTCCCTGTGGAACCTGGCCGCACCGACGCCGCTGGTACAGGGCGCGCAGGGCGAACGCAGGCCCACTCCCCGCATGTTCCCCCTGGCGCCGTGCGTCAAGCTGTGGCAATCTAGTCTACCAAACACTTGTTTGACACGGGAGCAGCAGCATGTTCAACGGCAAAGCCCTTGAGGGGAAGGTCGCCATCGTCACCGGCGCGGGGCAGGGAATCGGCGCGGCCATCGCACGCGCCTACGGCGCGCAGGCGGCCCAAGTCGCGGTGGTCGACTGGAACGTCGAGGCGGCCGAGCAGGTCGCACATTCGATCCGCGCCGCCGGCGGCAAGGCTGCGGCCTTCAAGTGCGACGTCGCCGACCGCGCGGCGGTCGACGCGATGGTTGCGGCGGTGGCGACGGCCTTGGGGCCGGTTGACGTGCTCGTCAACAACGCCGGCATCACGCGCACCGCGATGCTGCACAAGATGTCGGCCCATCAATGGCAGCAGGTGATCGACGTGCACCTCACCGGCAGCTTCAACTGCCTGCAGGCGGTGGTCGGCGGCATGATGGAGCGCCAGCGCGGCTGGATCATCAACACCGTATCCACCGCCGGCATCCTGGGCACGATCGGCCAGATCAACTACGGCTCCGCCAAGGCCGGTCTGATCGGCTTCACCAAGTCGGCGGCGCGCGAGCTGGCGCGTTACAACATCATCGTCAACTGCGTCGCCCCCGGCGCGGCCACACCGATGACCGAGACCATCCGCACCGACGAACGGTTCAAGCAACGAACGCTGGACCGCATCCCGCTGGGGCGCTGGGCTGAGGCGGAAGAGATCGCACCGCTGTGGGTGTTCCTGGCCAGCGAAGGCGCGAGCTACGTCACCGGTCAGCTGATCGGCGCCGATGGCGGCATGTCGATCCACTGAGCTCCGACGCACCGACCCGATGAACTCCCCCGTGGCACCGCGCGGCGCGCTCACGCCGCTGTTCGAACCGCGCGCCATCGCCGTCTACGGGGCGTCGTCCGACCCCACGAAGATCGGCGGCCGGCCGCTGAACTTCCTGAAGTCCAGCGGCTTCGACGGTCCGCTGTACCCGATCAACCCGAAGGCCGCGCAGATCCAAGGCCTGCCCTCGTTCGCCACGGTCGGCGCCGTACCGGGTCCGGTGGATCTGGCCATCGTCGCCGTGCCGGCACCGGGCGTGCTGGCCGCGCTCGAGGAC
>DASTJE010000031.1:0-39611 GCA_035716845.1 Burkholderiaceae bacterium | reverse complement strand
TGATGAGGATGTCCTGGCTGGCCATGGCGGAAGAGTCTATGCGCTCGCCCCGCGGCCCGCCGGGCCGGGTTCACCCGGACGGCTCACCCGAGCGCCAGCGGCACGCGCGCGCGGCGCAGCAGCTGCGCGGTCTCGAACAGCGGCAGCCCCATGATGCCGCTGTGGCTGCCGTCGATGTGGGCGATCCAGCCCGCCAGCGCGCCCTGGATCGCGTAGCTGCCGGCCTTGCCGAACGGCTCGCCGCCGGCCACGTAGGCCTCGATCACGCGCGGCGGCAGCACCGCGAAGCGCACACGCGACACCGACAGCGCCTCCAGACGGCGGCGCCCGGTCCACAGCGCGACGGCCGACAGCACGCGGTGCGTACGGCCGGACAGCGCGGCCAGCGTGGCGCGGGCCTGCGCCGCATCGGCCGGCTTGCCGAGCAGGCGCCGCCCCAGCGCCACCGTGGTGTCGGCGCACAGGATCGGCGCGGCCGGCAGCCCGGCGCGCGCCAGCCGTGCGCGCGCGGCGTCGAGCTTGGCGCGCGTGACGCGCTGCACATAGGCCTCGGGCGCTTCGCCCGGGCGCTCGTGCTCGAGCGCCTCGGCATCCTCGTAGGCCTCGGGCAGCAGCAGCTCGTGCACCACGCCGATCTGCTGCAGCAACTGACGCCGTCGCGGCGACTGCGAGGCGAGGTAGACGAAGGGGTACACGCTCATTCGCGGTGATAGGGATGCCCGGCCTGCAGCGACCAGGCGCGGTACAGCGCCTCGGCGAGCAGCACGCGCGCCAAGGCGTGCGGCAGCGTCAGGTCCGACAGGCGCAGCGTCTCGTCGGCCGTCGCCTTGAGCCGCGCGTCCAGGCCGTCGGGCCCGCCCACCAGGAACGCGACGTCGCGCCCGTCGCCGAGCCAGAAGCGCAGGCGCTCGGCCAATTGCGCGGTCGAGCGCCGCTCGCCGCGCTCGTCGAGCACCACGCGGCGCGCGCCCTTGCAGGATGACTGGAGCGCGGCCTCGATGCGGTCGGCCTCGGCGGACATCAGCGCGGCCGCCGGCCGGCCACCCACGCGCGACTCGGCCTTGACCGCCTTGAGTTCGAGGCGGCATTCGGGCGGGAATCGCTTGGCGAATTCGGACCAGGCGGCGTCGGCCCAGTCGGGTTGGCGCTGGCCGACGGCGACCAGCACCAGCTTCATGCCTTGGTACGGGGCGTGCGCGCCGTGGCGTGACCGGCCGCGGTCTTGCCGGCGGTGGACTTGCGCGCCGGTGTGGCCGCTGCCTGCCGGGCCGACTTGTGCGCCGGGGATTTGGGCAGGGTCGCTTTGGACGATGCCTTGGGCGACACCTTCGCCGGCACCTTCGCAGAGGCGGCCTTGCGGGCCACCGCCTTTGCCGCCGGGGCCGGCTTGGCCTCGACCGAAGACCGCAACCTGACCGCCTTCTCACCCCAGATCTCTTCCAGGTTGTAGTACTGGCGGATCGCCGGCTGCATGATGTGGGCGACGGCGGCCCCGCAGTCGACGATGATCCACTCGCCGTTGTCCTCGCCTTCGGTGCGCAGCACCGCCAGGCCGCGCGCCTTGACCGTCTCGCGCACGCTCGAGGCCAGCGCCTTGGTCTGGCGGTTGCTGGTGCCCGAGGCGACGATCACGCGCTCGAAGAGCGGCGACAGGTGCTCGGTGTTGAAGACGCGGATGTCCTGCGCCTTCACGTCCTCGAGGCCATCGACGATGGCCCGCTGCAGCTTGCGGATGTCCATTCAGCTCCTGTAGAGGCGGTTCGCCTCAATATAGCGTGCCACCGCAGGCGGCACCATGTGGTCGATCGGCGCGCCGCGCGCCACGCGGTCGCGGATCTCGGTGGCCGACACGTCGAGCAGCGGCAGCGGCACCACCCGGTGCGCGCGGGCGGCCACGGCCGGATCGGGGGCGGCGCGCGCACCGGGCCGGTTGGCGACCGCCAGGCCCACGCGGTCCAGCAACTCGGGCCAGTCGCGCCAGGTGTGCAGGCCGGCGTACTGGTCGGCGCCGATCAGCAGGAACCAGTCGGCGCCGGGCTCCCCCGCCTGCAGCTCGCGCACCGTGTCGATGGTGTAGCTCGGCCCATGCCGCTCGAGTTCGCGCCGGTCGAGCGCGAAGCGCGGCTCGCCCGCGATCGCCAGGCGCACCATCGCCTCGCGGTGCGCGGCGGCGCTGATGCGCTGCGCCTTCTGCCACGGATCGCCGGCCGGGATCCAGCGCACGGCATCCAGCGCCAGCGCCGCGAGCGCGGCCGCGGCCAGCGCGAGGTGCGCGTTGTGAGGCGGATCGAAGGTGCCGCCGAACAGGCCGATGCGTTTCAAGCCGGGGCCCAGTCCGCCCAGTCGCGCGGCCGCAGGAACTCGTCGTACAGCCGCGCCTCGGGCGAGCCGGGCTCGGGGGCCCAGCGGTAGCGCCACTTCACGACCGGCGGCAGAGACATCAGGATGCTCTCGCTGCGCCCGCCGGACTGCAGCCCGAACAGCGTGCCGCGGTCCCACACCAGGTTGAACTCGACGTAGCGGCCGCGCCGGTAGGCCTGGAAATCACGCTCGCGCTCGCCGTACGGCGTGGCGCGGCGGCGCTCCACGATCGGCAGGTAGGCCTCGAGGAAGCCGTCGCCCACCGCGCGCAGCATCGCGAAGCTGCGTTCGAAGCCGAGCTCCGAGAAATCGTCGAAGAACACGCCGCCGACGCCGCGCGGCTCGTTGCGGTGCTTGAGGAAGAAGTACTCGTCGCACCAGCGCTTGAAGCGCGGGTACTTGTCGTCGCCGTACGGGGCCAGTGCGTCGCGGCAGGTGCGGTGGAAGTGGGCCGCGTCGGCCTCCTGGCCGTAGTACGGCGTGAGGTCCATGCCGCCGCCGAACCAGCTCACCGGGTCGGCGCCGGGCTGACCGGCGGCCAGCATGCGCACGTTCATGTGGACGGTGGGCACATGCGGGTTGCGCGGATGGAACACCAGCGACACGCCCATGGCCTCGAACGGCGCGCCGGCCAGTTCGGGTCGGTGCTGCGTGGCCGACGGCGGCAGGGCCGGGCCGCGCACGTGCGAGAACGCGACGCCGCCACGCTCCAGCAGATCGCCCTCCTCCACCAGGCGCGTGATGCCCTCGCCCTGCAGGCGCTCGCCCGGTGGCTTGGTCCAGGCGTCGCGCTGGAAGCGCCCGCGCGGCGTGCCGTCCGCAGCCTCCATGGCGGCGACGATGCGTTCCTGCAGGCCCAGCAGGTAGGCCTTGCCGGCCCCGACGGCGTCCTGGTTCATGCCTTGTCGTCCTTGTGCCTGGGCACGAGCCGGATCGGCGTGGCGAGTTCGGGCCGCAGCCCGCGCCGGTGCCCCAGGTACGCCGCGATGGCCGCCATGTCCGACGGCTCGTCGCCGCTCAGGCGGATGAATCGCTCGACGCCGACCGTGCGCTCGGCGTAGTCGATGAAGGCCAGGCCCAGCGGCACGCCGGCGCCCAGCGCGACCTGGTAGAAGCCGCTGCGCCAGTGGTCGCGGTAGCTGCGCGTGCCCTCGGGAGCGAGCGCGAGCCACAGAAAACCGTCGCGCTCGCGGGCCTCGGCCATGCGCGCGACCATGTCGCCGACCACGCCGCGCGCGCTCGAACGGTCCACCGGCACGCCGCCCACCCAGCGCAGCCAGCGTCCGAACAGCGGCACGCGAAACAGCGTGTCCTTGCCCCAGAACGCGAGCGGGAAGCCGATCGCCCACTTGGCCAGCAGGCCGACCACGAAATCCCAGTTGGAGGTGTGCGGGTAGACGATCACCACGCCCTGGCGCGCCGGCAGGCCGTCGAAGCGCACGCGCCAGCCCGCCAGCCCCAGCACTGCGCGGGCCAGTCGGCTGCCGCGCAACTGCACCGGCCGCTGCCCGAGCGCGTCGACGTCCGTCATCGACGCCCGAGTGCGCGATGGCCGATGTCGTGCCGGAACTGCGCGCCGTCGAATCGGATCGAGGCGAGCGCTTCGTAGGCGCGCTGCTGCGCCGTGCGCAACGGCTCGCCCAGCGCGGCCACGGTCAGCACGCGCCCGCCGCTGGTGGCGACCGCGCCGCCGGCCTCGCGCACCGTGCCGGCGTGGAACACGTGCATGTCCTCGGTGGGCGGGGGCAGCCCGGTGACGGGATCGCCCTTGCGTGGTGTGCCGGGGTAGCCGGCTGCGGCCATCACCACCCCCAGCGCACTGCGACGGTCCCACTGCAGCTCGAGGTCGCGCACGCCGCTGCCGTGCGGCTCGGTCGCCGCCATCAGCAGTTCGAACAGGTCGCTCTTCAAACGCATCAGCAGCACCTGTGCTTCCGGGTCGCCCAGGCGCGCGTTGAACTCGACCACGCGTGGCCGGCCGTTCGCATCGATCATCAGGCCTGCGTAGAGAAAACCGCTGAAGGGATGGCCTTCGGCGGCCATGCCGGCGATGGTCGGGTCGATGATCTCGCGCATCACCCGCGCATGCACGTCGGGCGTGACCACCGGCGCGGGCGAATAGGCGCCCATGCCCCCGGTGTTGGGCCCGGTGTCGCCGTCGCCGATGCGCTTGTGGTCCTGGCTCGTGGCCAGTGCCAGCGCATGGCGGCCATCGGCGACGACGATGAAGCTGGCCTCCTCGCCGGCCATGAACTCCTCGATCACCACCTGCGCCTGGCCGGCGTTGTGGGCCACGCCCGCGTTGTCGCTGAGCATGTAGTCGATGGCCGCATGCGCCTCGGCGGCGGTGGCGGCGACCACGACACCCTTGCCTGCCGCCAGGCCGTCGGCCTTGACCACGATCGGCGCGCCGTGCGCCTCGACGTGCGCGTGTGCGGCCACCGCGTCGTCGAACACCGCGTAGTGCGCCGTCGGGATGCCGTGCCGCCGCATGAAGTCCTTGGCGAAGGCCTTCGAGCTCTCGAGCTGCGCGGCGCCGTGGGTCGGACCGAAGATGCGCAGCCCGCGGCTGCGGAACAGATCCACCACGCCCGCGGCCAGCGGCGCCTCGGGCCCGACCACCGTGAGCGCGATGTCCTGCGCCGCCGCGTAGTCGGCCAAGGCCACCAGGTCGACCTCCGCCAGGTTGACCACGCCCGGCTCGGTCGCCGTGCCACCGTTGCCGGGTGCGACGACGACCTGGGTGACCTTGGGCGACTGCAGCAGCTTCCAGGCGAGCGCGTGCTCGCGCGCGCCACTGCCGATGACGAGGACCTTCATCAGTCTTCTTCGATTTCCGCGTTGGTGTAGACCGCCTGCACGTCGTCGAGGTCCTCGAGGACGTCGAGCAGCTTCTGCATCTTCTGGCCGTCCTCGCCGGCGAGCGTGATCGGCGTCTCGGCGCGCATCGTCACCTCGGCCAGTTCCGGCACCAGGCCCCTGGCGGCGAGCGCGTCCTTGACCGCCTCGAAGTCCGCCGGCGCGGTGAGCACCTCGACCGAGCCGTCGTCGCCACCGACCACGTCCTCGGCGCCGGCCTCGAGCGCGGCCTCCATCACGGCGTCCTCGCTGGTGCCGGGTGCGAACACCAGCTGCCCGCAGTGCTTGAACTGGAAGGCCACCGAGCCCTCCGTCCCCAAGTTGCCGCCATGCTTGGAGAACGCATGCCGCACCTCGGCCACCGTGCGTACCCGGTTGTCGGTCATGGTGTCGACGATGATCGCCGCACCGCCGATGCCGTAGCCCTCGTAGCGGATCTCCTCGTAGCTCACGCCCTCGAGGTTGCCGGTGGCCTTGTCGACGTTGCGCTTGATCGTGTCGGCCGGCATGTTGGCCGCCTTGGCCTTGTCGATGGCCAGGCGCAGGCGCGGGTTGGCGCTCGGGTCGCCGCCGCCCTGGCGCGCCGCGACCATGATCTCTCGGATCACGCGCGTCCAGACCTTGCCGCGCTTCTCGTCCTGGCGCCCCTTGCGGTGCTGGATATTGGCCCACTTGGAATGACCGGCCATCGCTTGCAGTTCTTCCGAGGTTTGCGAAACGGTCCATTTTACGTGCCGCCCCGCGTCCGGCCGCTCCGGCGCCGTCGCCGCACCGGGCCGCGACGGCGCGGCGCCGGCTTAGACTGCGCGGCGTCGACATCTGCGCTGGAGCCCCACATGGCCGATCCGATCCTCGTCGCCCAGCATGGCGACATCCGTTGCCACCTGCTGCCGGCCCTGGCCAACCGCCACGGCCTGATCACCGGCGCCACCGGTACCGGCAAGACCATCACGCTGCAGACCCTGGCCGAAAGCTTCTCGAGGATCGGCGTGCCGGTGTTCATGGCCGACGTCAAGGGCGACCTGACCGGCATCGGCCAGACCGGGGCGCTGCCGGACAAGGTGAAGAAGATCCTCGCCGACCGCGGCTTGCCCGAGCCCGCGCCGACGCGCTGCCCGGTCACGCTGTGGGACGTGTTCGGCGAGCAGGGCCACCCGGTGCGCGCCACCGTGTCCGACATGGGGCCGCTGCTGCTGGCGCGCATGCTCGACCTCAACGAGACACAGGCCGGGGTGCTCAACCTGGTGTTCAAGATCGCCGACGACAACGGCCTGGCGCTGCTGGACCTGAAGGACCTGCGCGCGATGCTGCAGCATGTGGGTGACAACGCCAAGCAGTTCACCACCAGCTACGGCAACATCAGCGCGGCCAGCGTGGGGGCCATCCAGCGCGGCCTGCTGCAGATCGAGGAGCAGGGCGGCGACCGCTTCTTCGGCGAGCCGATGCTCGATATCGCCGACTTCATGCAGACCGACAAGGGCCATGGCGTGGTCAACATCCTGGCGGCCGACCGGCTGCTCAACGCACCTCGCCTGTACGCCACCTTCCTGCTGTGGATGCTGTCCGAGCTGTTCGAGGCCTTGCCCGAAGTGGGAGACCTCGAGAAGCCGAAGATGGTGTTCTTCTTCGACGAGGCGCACCTGCTCTTCAACGAAGCCCCCAAGGTGCTGCTCGAACGCATCGAGCTCGTGGTGCGGCTGGTGCGCAGCAAGGGCATCGGCGTGTACTTCGTGACGCAGAACCCGCTGGACATCCCCGACACCGTGCTCGGCCAGCTCGGCAACCGGGTGCAGCACGCGTTGCGTGCCTTCACGCCGCGCGACCAGAAGGCCGTCCAGTCGGCAGCCAGCACGATGCGCGCCAATCCGAAGCTCGACGTCCAGACCGCCATCACGGAACTGGGGGTCGGCGAGGCGCTGGTGAGCTTCCTCGACGAGAAGGGACGCCCGAGCGTGACCGAGCGCGTGTTCGTGCTCCCGCCGGGCAGCCGCATCGGGCCCATCACGCCCGACGAGCGCAAGGTGCTCGTCGCCGGGTCGCTGGTCGCCGGCGTGTACGAGAAGACCGTCGACAAGGAATCGGCCTACGAGATGCTCAAGGCGCGCTCGACGGCCGCGGCCGACGCGGCCGCGGTGGCGACCGCGCCGGGAACGCCCGGGGCGCCGGCCGGCGGCACGAACGGCGTGATGGACGGGTTGAAGGACATGCTCTTCGGCAGCACCGGACCGCGCGGCGGGCGGCGCGAGGGCCTGGCCGAAGCGGCGGCCAAGAGCGCGATCCGCAGCGTCGGCTCGGCCGTCGGCCGAGAGATCGTGCGCGGCGTGCTGGGCTCGCTGCTGGGCGGCGGCGGCCGCCGTCGGTGAGGCGCCCGCAGGCGCGCCGCATCGTGGACATCGCGACCTGGGTCATCGTCATCGCGGTGGCGGTGCTGGTGGCTGCGCGCCTGGATGCCTTTGCCGGCCGCATGCCGGGCGACCTGGGCGTGCGTGACGGCCGGCTCAAGGCGCCTTCGCGCCGGCCCAACAGCGTATCGAGCCAGGCCGACCTGTGGCCCGACGCGCCGCAGCGCGATTTCGCCCGCATCGCCCCCTTGCCGATGCACGGCGACGCCCGCGCGACGATCGCGCGCATCGCCCGCATCGTCGAGGACCTCCCGGGCGCGCGCATCGTCGAGCAGCGCGACGACTATCTGTACGCGCAGTTCAGGTCCTCCCTGCTGCGCTTCGTCGACGACGTCGAATTCTGGGTCGACCCCGCCGCCGGCGTGGTGCACGTGCGCTCGGCGTCGCGCATCGGCCACGGCGACCTGGGCGTCAACCGCGCGCGCATCGAGAACCTCCGCGAGCGCATGCTGCGCGATCAGCGCCCTGCCGACTGAGACACCGGCCAGTCAACGGCGCCACGCGGCGCCGCGAGGGTGAACCCTAGAATCCTCGCCATGCCCGACACGACGCCCGCCCGCACCGATTCTCCGGACGCCAGACCCACCCATTTCCTGCGCCAGATCATCGAGCGCGACCTGGCGGCGGGCGCCTTCCGGGGGCGACACTTCGCGGGCTCGCCGGGCGATGCGGCCCACCATGGGGCCGGTCCGCTGGACGCCGCGAGGATCCGCACCCGCTTCCCGCCCGAGCCCAACGGCTACCTGCACATCGGCCACGCCAAGAGCATCTGCCTGAACTTCGGCCTTGCGGCCGACTATGGGGGCATCTGCCACCTGCGCTTCGACGACACCAACCCCGAAAAGGAGGAGCAGGAGTACGTCGACGCGATCATCGAGGCGGTGCACTGGCTCGGCTTCGACTGGAACGTCGGTGGCGTGAGCCACCTGTATTACGCCAGCAGCTATTTCGACTTCATGGCGCGCGCCGCCGAGGCGCTGATCGACGACGGCCTGGCCTACGTCGACGAGCAGACGCCCGAACAGATGCGCGCCCGCCGCGGCGATTTCGCCACGCCCGGCACCGACAGCCCGTTCCGCTCGCGCAGCGTGGCCGAGAACCGCGCGCGCTGGGCGGCGATGAAGAGCGGCGCGCTGCCCGACGGCGCCGCGGTGCTGCGCGCCAGGATCGACATGGCCTCGCCCAACATCAACCTGCGCGACCCGGCGATCTACCGCATCAAGCACGCCACCCACCACGCCACCGGCGACCGCTGGTGCGTGTACCCGATGTACACGTTCGCGCACCCGATCGAGGATGCGCTCGAGCAGATCACGCACAGCATCTGCACCCTCGAGTTCGAGGACCAGCGGCCGTTCTACGACTGGCTGCTCGAGAACCTGGCGCGCCTGGGCCTGCTGGCGCAGCCGCTGCCGAAGCAGTACGAGTTCGGGCGCCTGAACGTGCACGGCGTGGTGACCAGCAAGCGCAAGCTCAAGGCGCTGGTCGACGAGGGCCACGTCAGCGGCTGGGACGACCCGCGCATGCCCACCCTCTTCGGCCTGCGCCGGCGCGGCTACACGCCGGCCTCGTTGCGCCTGATGGCCGAGCGCACGGGGGCCTCCAAGACCAACATCTGGGTCGGCATGGACATCCTCGACGGCGCGCTGCGCGAGGACCTGGAGGGACAGGCCGCGCGCGCGATGGCCGTGATCGAGCCGCTCAAGCTCAAGCTCACCAACTGGGCCGCGGTGTTCGGCAGCGCGGACCACCGCGAGCCCTGCCAGGCACCGGCGCATCCGCAGCGCCCGGAGCTCGGCCAGCGCCGCTTCGAGCTCGGGCCCGAGGTGTGGATCGAGCGCGAGGACTTCGCCGAGGTGCCGCCCAAGGGCTTCTTCCGGCTCTTCCCGGGCAACCGGGTGCGCCTGAAGTACGGACTGGTCGTCGAGTGCACCGGCTGCGAGAAGGACGCCGCGGGCCAGGTCGTCGCCGTGACCGCCACCGTGGTGCCCGACACCAGGAGCGGCACGCCGGGCGCCGATGCCGTCAAGGTCAAGGGCACGATCACCTGGGTCGCCGCGCACGATGCGGTGGCCGCCGAGATCCGGCTCTTCGAGCGCCTGTTCACCGAGGATCAGCCCGACGCCGACGGGCGCGACTTCCGCAGCGTGCTCAACCCGGCGAGCAAGCGCATCGTGCACGGCTACGTCGAGCCGAGCCTGGCCACCGTGGCCGCGGACACCCGGCTGCAGTTCGAGCGCTTCGGCTATTTCGTGGCCGACCGAGTCGACCATCGCGACGGGCGGCCGGTGTTCAACCGCATCACCGGCCTGAAGGACGGCCGGGCCCGCTGACCGGCAAGCCGCCACGCACATGGACGGCCCGACGGCGTGGCGCACCCTGGGGCTGACGGCGGTGGCGATGGTGGCCTTCGCCGCCAACTCGCTGCTGTGCCGCCTCGCGCTGCAGGGCCAGGCCATCGATCCGGCGAGTTTCGGCAGCGTGCGACTGCTGTCGGGGGCGTTGGTGCTGGCGCTCCTGGTGCGCCTGCGCGCCGGTGCGGCGCCGGCAGCACGGCGCGACTGGGTGGCCGCGTCGATGCTGTGGCTGTACGTGGCGTGCTTCTCGTACGCCTACCTCTGGCTGTCGGCGGGCACGGGCGCCTTGGTGCTGTTCGGCGCGGTGCAACTGACAATGTTCGGCGTCGGGCTGGCGCGCGGCGAGCGCTTCAGCGCCGCGGCGTGGGCCGGCCTGGCACTGGCCGTCGGCGGCCTGGTGGCGCTGGTCCTGCCCGGCGTCAGCGCACCGTCGCCGGCGGGTGCCGCGCTGATGGCGCTGGCCGGCCTCGCCTGGGGTGTCTACACGCTGCGCGGGCGCGGCGCCGGCGACCCGACCGCGGTGACCGCCGGCAACTTCCTGCGCGCCGCGCCGCTGGCGCTGGCACTGAGCGTGCTGATGGCCGCGCACTTCCACGCCAGTGCGCGCGGCATCGTGCTCGCCGCGGCGTCCGGCGCGCTGGCGTCGGGGCTCGGCTACGCCGTCTGGTATGCCGCGCTGCGCGGCCTGAGCGCGCTGCGCGCGGCCACAGTGCAGCTCTCGGTGCCGCCGCTGGCCGCGCTCGGCGGCGTGCTGTGGCTGTCCGAGCCGCTCACCACGCGCCTGGCGGCCTCGTCGCTGGCCATCCTCGGCGGCATCGCGATCGTGCTGGCCAGCCGCGCCCGGATGCGATGATGCGGCCCTCGCCACCTCGTCTGCCTGCACGATGAAATCCTGCCTGCCCTGCCTCTTCGCACTGGCTCTCGCTCCCGCCTTGACCGGCGCCTTTGCGGCGGACGCCCCCGCCGGGCCCACCACCACCGCGAGCGGCCTCGTCTTCTCGGTCGTCAAGCCCGGCAGCGGCGCGAGCCCGGCCGCCGGCGACGTGGTGCGCGTGCACTACCGCGGCACCTTCCCCGACGGGCGCGAGTTCGACAGTTCGCACTCGCGCGGGCAACCGGCCGAGTTCCCGCTCAACCGCGTGATCAGGTGCTGGACCGAAGGCGTGCAGATGATGAAGGTGGGCGGCAAGGCGAAGCTCGTGTGCCCGCCGGCCATCGCCTACGGCGAGCGCGGCACGCCGGGCGGCCCGATTCCGCCCAACGCCACCCTGCACTTCGAGGTGGAACTGCTGGGCATCGTCAAGCGCTGACCGCGCGCTCAGCGCGTGGGCGCTGCCTCGTCGTAGGGCCTGCCGTCGACGGTCAGGCCCGAAGCGGACAGTCGGCGTGCCGTGGCCGCGCGGATGCCCGGTACGCGCGCGATCAGGTCGGACCAGTCGCGAAAGGGACCCTGCGCCCTTGCGTGCAGGATGTGCTCGGCCAAGGGCGGGCCGATGCCCCGCAACTGCTCGAGCTGCGCCCGGTTGGCGCGGTTGACGTCCACCTCGCGCGGCGCGGCATGGCCCACGGCGAGCGTGAGCGCCGCGAGCCACGCCACCGCCACGTGCAGAAGTCGCCTGCCTTGGTCCATGCCGGGAGCTTAGCGGGCGCAGCCGCAACGCTTGGTTACCACCTCGATCGGGCGCGATGCGCAGTTTTCGGCATTTCGCCCCGTCGCGGCGTGCGCGCCGCCTTGCAGGGACTGGTCCGGCCCCCTAGCCTCGCCGAAAACCGAGCGTCACATCGACAAAGAACGCCGTTGGGTTCGTCTTTCTGCCTCAGTCCCGAACCACCCTCGAAGTACCCGCCATGAATCTGATGTCGCCCGAGATCGCCGCCATCGTCAGTGCCTCGCTCCTGCTGGCGCTCGCCCTGCTGTGGTGGCGCCACCGCGCCGCCGCACCGCGTGCACCGGAGATGCCCTCGCAGTTCGACACGGTGCAGGCCTGGCCGCCGCAGGCGGTGCGGGTGATGACGCTGGGCGAGCGCCAGGCGTTCGAGATCCTCAAGCGCGCCCTGCCCGGCCATGTGGTGCTGGCGCAGGTGCCGCTGTCGCGCTTCATCAGCGTGCCCACCCGGCACCCCTACAACCTCTGGCTGCAGCGCGCGGGACGGCTCGCGGTCGACCTGCTGGTGTGCGACTACAGCTCGCGCGCCATCGCGGCCGTCGAGGTGCGCACGGCCGAGGAGTCGGCACGCGCCGCCAAGCGCCATCACCGACTGGCCGAAGTGCTGCGGGCCGCCGGCGTCGTCGTCCACGAGTGGGACGAGGACAACCTGCCCTCGATCGCCGAGGCGCGCGACCTGTTCACCGCGCCGCGCGGCGGCATCGCCACGCGCGAGGCGAGCGTGGACGCTACGGGCCGCCGCCTGATCCCGGTGGCCGAGATCGCGGAAATCCTGGCCGAGGGCGACGCCACCGACTACGGCCAGCTCGAACCGGTGCCCTCGGGCTTCTACGAGGATGGGGACCTCGCCCAGGTGCGCCGCGCCGCCTGACGCGCTCGCTCAGCGCACGCGCTGCACGACCGGGCGCGCAAAGTCCTGCCCCACCAGGGCTCGGGCGTAGAAGTAGCAGGCGCGCGCCCGTTCGCTCAAGGTGTCGAGGTCGATGCGGCCATCCGCGTCGCACGCGAAGGCATAGCCGCGCCCCTCGTGGAAGAGCGAGCTGAAGTGCAGCTCGTACACCGCCTGTGCAGCGGCTTCGGGGTTCAGGACGGCATCCATGGCACGCCTCGCTGGGTTCGCACGCCCGCACTGTGGCGCCACGGCGGCGGCAAGGCCATCGGCGGACTTCGGCCGTCGATGTCGGCCCCGGGCGCAGGGGGTTGTCGGCATCCGCCCGACACGCACGCGTGGCTTGTGACAACCTACGCCCCTGGCCCGCGCCGATGTAAGGCGGCGGCCTCCCGCACGACTCACGTCCACCGCACGACAAGGATCGACGATGACACGACGCGACTGGCTTGGCCTTTTGTCCGCTCTCGGCCTGACGGGCACCGCCGCGGCGCAGCGCCCCGCCGCGGCCCCGCGGATCGAGCCCCTGGTGCTGAGCGATGCCCAGTGGCGGCAGCGCCTGACCCCCGCCCAGTACCACGTGCTGCGCGAGGAAGGCACCGAGCGTGCCTGGACCAGCCCGCTCAACGACGAGAAGCGCAAGGGCACGTTCCACTGCGCGGGCTGCGACCTCGCGCTCTACCTCAGCGACATGAAGTTCGACAGCGGCACCGGCTGGCCGAGCTTCTTCACCACGCTGCCCGGCGTGTTCGGCACCAAGCGCGACTTCAAGCTGATCCTGCCGCGCATCGAGTACCACTGCGCGCGCTGCGGCGGTCACCACGGCCACGTCTTCGACGACGGCCCGGCGCCCACCGGACAGCGCTGGTGCAACAACGGGGTGGCCCTCAAGTTCGTGCCGGCGGCCGCATGAGCGCGCCGTGCAGCTTCCCAGCGCTCGGCACGGAGCGCGCAGCGCGGAGGGTCGCCCAATGAGCACACGCCTGATTCGCGGCATTGCGTCGCTCGCGCTGGTGCTGGGTGGTTGGTCGGCCGCCGGGCTCGCACTGGCGCAATTGCCGGCCACCACGGCCACCGGCCCGGCCCCCGCCGGGCTGGCCAAGGCCACCTTCGCCGGCGGCTGCTTCTGGTGCGTCGAGGCCGACTTCGACAAGGTGCCCGGCGTCGTCTCGACCACCTCGGGCTACACCGGGGGGCGGGTGCCCAACCCGAGCTACGAGCAGGTGTCGGCCAAGACCACCGGCCATGCGGAAGCCGTCGAAGTGGTGTTCGACCCCAGGCGCGTGAGCTACGAGCAGCTGCTCGAGTACTTCTGGCGCACCATCGATCCCACCACGCGCGACCGCCAGTTCTGCGACGCCGGCTCGCCCTACCGCACGGCGATCTATGTGCACGACGCGCTGCAACTGGCCGCAGCGCGGGCCTCGCTCGAGCGCCTGGAGAAGTCCAAGCCCTTCAAGGACCCTGTCGTCACCGAGATCACGATGGCGGGCCCCTTCTACGCGGCCGAGGAGTTCCACCAGGACTACTACCGGAAGAACCCGCTGCGCTACAAGTACTACCGCAACGGTTGCGGACGCGAGGCCCGCCTGGAGCAGCTGTGGGGCGCCTTGCCCATCCCTCCAGGCACGGGGAAGTAAGGCACGCCGCCGACGCCTACACTGGGCGCATGCGACTCCTTGCCATCGTCGCCCTCGGGTTCGCGCTCGGCCCGCCTGCCGCCGCGCAGGCGCCGTCGCCCGAGGCCGTGGCCGCGTGCGAAAAGGCGGCACGCGAGACCTTGCGCCAGGCGCGCGGCGCGATGGCCGACGCCACGTTTGCCGATACGCCGGTGGTGCAGCCAGGCAGCCGCAGCGGCGACGACGCGACGCTGCGCGGCCAGGGGCGCTATCGCGCGGGCCAGGGCACGGGCCAGAGTGCCGGCGCGGCGCCTCAGGCCTTCAGCTACAGCTGCATGGTGAACCTGAAGACGGCCGGCGTGACGGGCATCGTGCTGCGCGATGCCACCGCGGCACCTGCGGCGCCGGCCGCGTCGCCCGCGCCGCGCCCCATCGCGGCCGAACCCGACCTCGGCCATGTTGCGCCCGAGGCGTGCGACGCCGCGGCGGCCAGCGAGGCCAAGCGGCGCTGGCCGCAACTGGGGCAGCTTCAGTTCAACGTGGGCGCGCGCCGACTCGACGCCGGCGCACCGGGTGAAGTCGTGCTCACCGGCCAGGGGGCGGCGGTGCCCGCGCCGGGACAGCCGCTGACGCACTTCAGCTACCGCTGCACGGTCGATGTGCGCAGCGGCCGCGTGCTCGGCGCCAGCGTCGGGCCCTGAGGGGCCCAGACGCCGCGCGACACGCGGTCAATCGGCGGCGAAGCAGTAGAACAGGCCCGCGCCGCCGGACGACTTGAGGTCGTCGGGCGTGCAGCCTCTGCTGTTGTGCGAAGAGTTCCAGGACTTCCCCCAGGGACTGTCCGGATCGGGGCTGTTGCGGTCGTGATGGCCGAGCATCGCCGAACCCGTGCTGTTGCTCGTCCAGTCCCTGCAGGTCTGGTCGGGCTGCCCGGGGAAGACACCGTAGGCCGTGCCGTCGACACGCGAACCCGTGAGGATGTCGTGCATGGTCGGCGTGTCGCCGCGACCGTTCACCAGCTGGCCCTTCTCTGTCAGCGCCGTGTTCTTGCTGATGTTGTTGCCGTTGTGCAGGTGGCCCACGTCGCGGGCGATCTGGACACCCTTCGCGTTGAACCAGGGCCCTTTGCCGATGCGATCGCGCGCATGCACGGGCGGCTTGTTGGGCGCGAAGCTGGTGCTGAGATAGGCGCGCCAGGTGCGGTGACCGGCGCCGGCCGCCGCGGCCAGCTTCTGGCAGTGCGCGTCCGCGCCGGCCAGCCCCCCGAGGTTGCCGCCGTCGCCGAGCCCGACGCTGGTGACGAAGAAGCCCATCGGCCCGGTCGGCGGCGCGGGCGGCGTGGTGTCGCAGGCCGCCAGCAGCGCGGCAGCGACGGACAACGGGAAAACGGTACGGGAACGGCGCATCGGGCCCTCCCTGGTCGGTGGTGGCAGACCACCGATTACGCCGCAGGCCCCCTGGGCCTTGCTCAGGATTTTCCCGCCCGTGCCCGCCGCGGCTTTGCGGCCGCACCCGACCCGGTCTCGCGCGGCGGCAGGCCGGTGTGCTGCGTCAGCAGTCGTCCGCGGGTCACCGTGGACACCTTGCTGCCCGGTGCAGTGGAATTCTTGCGCCGCGCGCTGCTGTAGCCGTCGGCTGCCGCCGGCTGGTACGACGGGATCAGCTGGTGCTTGCCGTTGCCGATCAGGTCGGCGCGGCCCATCGCCTTGAGCGCTTCGCGCAGCAGCGGCCAGTTGGCCGGGTCGTGCCAGCGCAGGAAGGCCTTGTGCAGGCGCCGGCGCTTCTCGCCGCGCACGACGTCCACACGCTCGCTGCGCCCCGGCTGGCGGCTGATGCCCTTCAGCGGGTTGAGGTCGGTGTGGTACATCGCGGTGGCCGTGGCCATCGGCGAGGGGTAGAAGGTCTGCACCTGGTCGGCCTTGAAACCGTTGCGCTTGAGCCAGAGCGCGAGGTTCATCATGTCCTCGTCGCGGGTGCCCGGGTGCGCGGCGATGAAGTACGGGATCAGGTACTGCTGCTTGCCGGCCTCGGCCGAGTACTGCTCGAACAGCTGCTTGAAGCGGTCGTAGCTGCCGATGCCCGGCTTCATCATCTTCTCGAGCGGCCCGGACTCGGTGTGCTCGGGCGCGATCTTCAGATACCCGCCCACGTGGTGCTGCACCAGCTCCTTGACGTACTCCGGGCTCTTCACCGCGAGGTCGTAGCGCAGGCCGGAGCCGATCAGGATCTTCTTGACGCCGCGCAGTTGGCGCGCGCGACGGTAGAGCTTGACCAGCGGAGCGTGGTCGGTGTTCAGGTTCGGGCAGATGCCGGGGTACACGCAGCTGGGCTTGCGGCAGGCGGCCTCGATCTCGCGGCTCTTGCAGCCGATGCGGTACATGTTGGCCGTCGGCCCGCCGAGGTCGCTGATGACGCCGGTGAAGCCCTTGACCTTGTCGCGGATGTCCTCGATCTCGCGGATGATCGAGTCCTCGCTGCGGCTCTGGATGATGCGGCCCTCGTGCTCGGTGATCGAGCAGAAGGTGCAGCCGCCGAAACAGCCGCGCATGATGTTCACCGAGAAGCGGATCATCTCCCAGGCCGGGATCTTGGTCGGCCCGTCGTGGCCGCCGCGCTCGTCGGCGTAGCGCGGGTGCGGGCTGCGTGCGTACGGGAGGTCGAACACGTGGTCCATCTCGGCCGTGCTGAGCGGGATCGGCGGCGGGTTGATCCACACGTCGCGCGCCGACACGCCCACACCGTGGCGCTGCACCAGCGCGCGCGCATTGCCCGGGTTGGTCTCGAGGTGCAGCACGCGGCTGGCGTGGGCGTACAGCACCGGGTCGCTCTTCACCTGCTCGTAGGCCGGCAGGCGGATCACCGTCCGGTCGCGCGGGGGCATGCGCACGGCGCCGGCCTTGCGCGACAGGGGCATCGCCACCAGGGCCTCGGAGGCGCGCGGCTCGTCCTTGGAACAGGTCTCGCCACGCGCCGCGGCGGCCTCCTCGGGCATGTGGTACGGGTTGACGTGGTCGTCGATGCGCCCCGGCTGGTCGACCTCGCTCGAGTCGATCTCGAGGAATCCCTCGGGCACGTGGCCCTGCCGCACCATGAAGGCGGTGCCGCGGATGTCGGTCAGCGCCTCGATGGGCTCGCGACGCGCCAGCCGGTGCGCCACCTCGACGATGGCGCGCTCGGCGTTGCCGTAGACCAGCAGGTCGGCCTTGCTGTCGGCCAGGATCGAGCGCCGCACCTTGTCCTGCCAGTAGTCGTAGTGCGCGATGCGGCGCAGGCTGGCCTCGATGCCGCCGATCACCACCGGCACGTCCTTGTAGGCCTCCTGGCAGCGCTGCGTGTAGACCAGCGTGGCGCGGTCCGGGCGCTTGCCCGCGACGCCGCCGGGCGTGTAGGCGTCGTCGCTCCTGATCTTCCGGTCGGCCGTGTAGTGGTTGATCATCGAGTCCATGTTCCCGGCCGCCACGCCGAAGAACAGCGTCGGCCGGCCGAGCGCGCGAAACGCGTCGACGTCGCGCCAGTCGGGCTGCGCGACGATGCCCACGCGAAAGCCCTGGGCCTCGAGCACGCGCCCGATCACCGCCATGCCGAAGCTCGGGTGGTCCACGTACGCGTCGCCGGTGACGATGACGACGTCGCAGGCGTCCCATCCCAGCGCGTCCATCTCGGCGCGGCTCGTCGGCAGGAAGGGGGCCGGGCCGAACCGCTTGGCCCAATGCGGCCGCCAGGCGGTCAGGGCCTTCCTTGCAACTGGGGGGGTGACGGCAGCGGAACTCACGGATCGCGTATTGTCCGCGCTCGCCCACTCAGTCCTGCGGCGTCGCGCCGCAAGTCCCCACGCCATGCCCGACACCCCCCAAGACGACAGCAAGGACGGCAAGAAGAAGCGCGAGCGCGAACAAGTCGAGGCGCGCCTGGCCCTGAGCCCGGCCGTGAGCAGCGGCAGCGTCGCGCTGGCCGACGGCCGCTCGCTCGACTACGAGGCCACCGCCGAATTCGTGCCGGTGGTCGAGACCGCCTTCGGCGAGCAGCGCGGCGACCCGCGTGCCGCGCTGTTCATGATCTCCTATCGCGCCACGGCGGCGGCCGGCCCGCGGCCGGTGTGCTTCGCCTTCAACGGCGGCCCCGGCTCGTCGTCGGTGTGGCTGCACCTGGGCGCGCTCGGCCCCAAGCGCGTGGTCGTGCCCGACGACGCGTCGATGCCGGCGCCGCCCTATGCGGTGGTCGACAACCCGCTGACCTGGCTCGCGCACTTCGACCTCGTGTTCGTCGACCCGCCGCACACCGGCTGGTCGCTGACCGACGGCGAGGAAACGCGCAAGAAGATGCTGTCGGTCGACGGCGACGTCGAGGCGCTCACCGAGGGCGTGCGCGCCTGGCTCACGCGCCACAAGCGCTGGGGCTCGGCGGTGTATCTCGCCGGCGAGAGCTACGGCACGACGCGCGGCGCCGCGCTCGCCGATGCGCTGCTGTCGGCGGGGGTCGCGCTGTCGGGGCTGGTGCTGGTGTCCTGCGCGATGGACCTGGTCTCGATCTTCTTCGGTCCGAAGAACCTGCTGCCCTACTCTCTGTTCGTGCCGGCGTTCGCCAACGTCGCGCAGTTCCACGGCCGCCTCAGGGGCGCGCCCGCCGCCTCGCCCGAGGCGGCCCGCGCGGCGGCCGAGGCCTTCGTGCAGGAAGACTACCTTGCGGCACTGCACGCCGGCGCCGGCCTGAGCCACGACCGCCGCGCGCGGGTCGCACGGCGGCTGGCCGAGCTGACGGGCCTGCCGCGCGCGCTGGTCGAGGAGCGCAACCTGCGCGTGAGCGACTTCGAGTTCTTCTTCGAGCTGCTGCGCGACGAGGGGCGCCAGGTGGGCCGACTCGACGCCCGCGCCACCGGGCCGATGCCGGCCAAGCGCGACCGCGAGTTCGCCTTCGACCCCGGCATCGAGGCCATCGCGGCGCCCTATGCCATGGCTGCGCTCGCCTATTACGGCGAGCAGCTCGGCATGGCCTTGCCCGACCGCTACGAGCTGCTGTCGATCGAGGCGCACAAGGCCTGGAACTGGAACCGCGGCGATGCCAAGGGCAACGCCTACGCCACCACCAGCGACGACCTGGCACGGGCGATGCGGCGCAACCCTCACCTGCGCGTGCTGGTCGCCAGCGGACGCTATGACCTGGGCACACCCTATAGCGCGACCGACTGGTCGTTGGCGCAGCTCGACCTGACGGCCGACGTGCTGGCGCGGGTGGAGCACCACTACTACGACGCAGGACACATGATGTACACGCGCCAGGCCGACCTGGAGAAGCTCGCGCGCGACCTGGGGTCCTGGGTCGCCGGCACTGTGTCATAGGCCACGGCCGAAAAGTTCCTCCGCGCTTGCCCCTATGCAGGAACCCACGTGGGGGCCTATGCTCGATGCACCGGCGGGCGTGGCAGCCTGGCGGTCAGGAGTCTTTCGAACCCCACTTCCCGTGGGGTTCTTTTTTTCGACGCCGCCGCGGGTCATGCCATGTGCAGCGTTGCGTCGTGAAACAGGCCTGCGGCAATCCGGGCGCAGCATGCACCCCTTCTGGATGGAGGAACGCCGACCATGACCGACGCGCTGTGGTCGCTCATCACCACGCCCTGGACGCTGCAACCCGACACGCTGCTGGGCGCCACCGTGCTGGCGCTCGCCGCGGCGCTGCTGGGCGAAGCGGTCTGGCGCATCCTGCGCTGGCCGCGCCTGATCGGCTACGTGCTGGTGGGCGCCGCGCTCGCGCTCAGCGGACGCGGCGCGGACGGCGACGAACCTGCACTGCGCGTGGCCATCGACGGCGCGCTGGCGCTGCTGCTGTTCGAGGCGGGCGCACGATTGAAGCTGCGCTGGCTGGCACGCAACCCCTGGTTGCTGGCCACCAGCGTCGCCGAGTCGCTGCTCACCGGCATCGCGGTGTACGCGGCACTGCGCTCCTTGGGCATCGCCGCCGAGGCCTGCGCCCCCTTGGCCATCGTCGCCGTGTGCGTGTCGCCCGCGGTGCTGCAACGCGTGGTCGGCGAGTTGCACGCCGCCGGCCAGGTCACCGAGCGGCTGCTGGCGCTGGCCGCCCTCAACACGCTGTACGCCGTGCTGGCGATGAAGCTGCTGTCGGCGGGCTGGCTGCTGTCCGACCCGCGCACCTGGCTCGACGCGCTGTCGCCGGTGCTGTTCTCGTTCTGCGGCTCCATCCTGCTCGGCGCCGCGCTCGGCGAAGGGCTGGCCCTCATCGCGAGGCGCTTCGACCTGCGCGAAGACAATTCCGTGGTGCTGCTGCTGGCCGCCGTGCTGCTCGCGCTGGTGGTGGCCAAGACGCTGCAGCTGTCGTCGCTGCTGGTGCCCCTGCTGGCGGGCATCTGGCTCGCCAACCGCAGCGAGCGCCCCTGGATCTGGCCGCGCCATTTCGGCAGCGCGGGCGGGGTGCTGGTGCTGGTGATGTTCGTGGCCGTCGCCTCGGCGTGGACGCCGCAGGTGCTCGCGCAGGCCGCGCTGCCGGCGGCCGGCCTGGTGCTCGCGCGGCTGCTCGCCAAGGCGGCCGCGGTGATCGCGCTGGCGCGACCGAGCGGCCTGGGCTTCGGCCAGGCCGCCTGCCTGGCCACCGGCCTGCTGCCGCTGTCGGCCACCGCCTGGGTGCTGGCACTGGACTTCACGGCGCGTCACCCGGCCATCGGCGGCACGCTGATGCCGGTGCTGCTGGCCGCGCTGGCGATGCTCGAACTGCTCGCCCCGCTGGCGGTGATGGCCAGCCTGCGCACGGCCGGCGAAGTCGACCTGCCCCCGCGCGGGCACGGCGCGCGATGAGCCTGGAGAGCTTTGCGCCCTCGCGCGCCTTCACGCTCGGCGTCGAGCTCGAGCTGCAGATCGTCAGCCGGCACGACTACGACCTCGCGCCCGGCGCGCAGGACCTGCTGCGCCTGACCGGGCGCCGCAAGCTCGCCGCCGACGTCAAGCCCGAGATCACCAGTTCGATGATCGAGCTGTCCACCGGCGTGTGCGAACGCTGGCGCGACGTGATCGAGCAGCTGCGCGAGGTGCGCGACGCCCTGGTGGAGGACGCAGGCAAGCTCAACCTCGCGCTGGCCGGCGGCGGCACGCACGCCTTCCAGGACTGGAGCCGGCGCCGCATCTTCGACACGCCACGATTTCGCCAGGTGTCGCAGCTCTACGGCTACCTGAGCAAGCAGTTCACGGTGTTCGGCCAGCACGTGCACATCGGCTGCACCGGCCCCGACGAGGCGCTGTGGCTGCTGCACGCGCTCAGCCGCTTCGTGCCGCATGCGATCGCGCTGTCCGCGTCCTCGCCCTACGTGCAGGGCACCGACACCGGATTCCACTCGGCGCGCCTGAACTCGGTGTTCGCCTTCCCGTTGTCGGGGCGTGCGCCCTTCGTGCTGCGCTGGGACGACTTCAAGGTCTACTTCGAGAAGATGCGCCGCACCGGCGTGGTGGCCTCGATGAAGGACTTCTACTGGGACATCCGCCCCAAGCCCGAGTACGGCACGGTCGAGGTGCGCGTGATGGACACGCCGCTGACGATCGAGCGCGCCGCGGGCATCGCCGCCTACCTGCAGTGCGTGGCGCGCTGGCTGGTCAAGGAGCGCCCGATCGAGCCGCACGAGGACGACTACCTCGCCTACACCTACAACCGCTTCCAGGCCTGCCGCTTCGGCCTCGACGGCGAGGTGGTCGATCCGCGCACCGCCGAGCACCGGCCGCTGCGCGCGCTGATCCGCGACACCCTGGCCGCCGTGGAGATGCACGCGATCGAGCTGCATGCCGAGCGCGGCCTGGCCGAACTGCGGGCACTGCTCGACGATCCGGTGGGCGGCGACGCGGCCTGGCTGCGCATGCAGCAGCAGCGCGAGCAGTACCTGCCGGAAGTGGTGCGCCGGCAGTGCGAGCGGTTCGAGAGGCGCTCGGACCACGACGCGGCGCGCGGGTGACGCGCATGACGCCGTCGTCGCGCCGTTCCGCCCGCGCGCTGCTGCCTCTGGGCATCGCCAGCGCGCTGTTCGGCCTCGCCGTGAGCTGGATGGTCGACGAGGACGTCGTCCTTCCGGCGCGCGAGTCCCTGGCCGTGCACAGCGGCGCCGTCAAGGAGCTGCATCGCGGGCGCAGCGCGCTGCGCCTGCGGCTCGCGGGCGACGAGCGCACGTTCCGCTACCTGTCCAAGGCCGGCGAGATGGGCCGTGTGCACGACGCGCTGCGCGACGCCGCGGGTCCGATGGTGACCGTGCACTTCGATCCGTCCGCCCCATGGACACCGGTCGGCGAGGACACTGCCCTGTACACGGTCTACGAGCTGTCGGTTGCGGGCCGCTTCGAACGCCGCTACGAGCAGGTGCTTGCGGACTGGCGTGCCGACGAAGGCACGGGCCGCTGGGTCGGCGGTGTCTTCCTGGTCGTCGGCGGCGTGCTGATCGTGCGCGCGCTCGCCGCCCGGCGGTGACGCCGGCGCCGGCGCGCCGTCACGGCTCGCGCACGTCGCCCACCGCCTTGGCGCCGAAGTCCGTCCGCTGCAGGTAGGCCAGCAGCTTGGCCGCCGCGGTGGCCGGGCTGTCGAGCCGACCGCCGGACTTCATCTGCCGGAACACCTCGACATCGGGAAAGTCCTCCGCGTCGGCGCCGCGCAGCTGCACCTGCATGTCGGTGTCGATCACGCCCGGGGCCAGCGAGCACACGCGGGCGCCGTGGGGCCGCAGGGCCTCCTCGAGTGCCTGGGCGCGCGCCAGGTGGTCCAGCCCCGCCTTGACCGCGCAGTACGCCGCGGCCGAGGCCATGGCCCGGCGGCCGAGGCCCGACGAGACGTGCAGCACGCGCCGCACACCGGCCCAGCCGCGCGTCGCATCGAGAAAGGCCGCGCTCAGCACCAATGGCGCTTCCAGCCCCACGCGCGCGGCCGTCGACAGCGCCGACAAGGGCGTGTCCGAAAGCGGCGCCGGTGCCGTGATGAGGGCGGCGTTGTTGATCAGCGTGGCCTCGCTCCAGCGATCCGGCGCGAACGCCGACAGCCATTGCCGCAGGCGCTGGCCCACCGGCACCGGGTCGCCCAGGTCGACGGCCCACTGCTCCAGGCCGGGTGGGCCGGGCGGCGCCGTGCGCGACAGCCCGAGCACGGTCGCGCCGTTGGCCGCGAGCTGCTCGCTCAGCGCACGACCGAGTCCGCGCGAGGCGCCGGTGACGATGTACAGGCTGGACGATGCATGCATGGAAGACCTCGCGACGTGGTCAGGCCTGGACGGACAGCGCGTAGCGCGCCTGCAGGTGGCCGTTGGCGGCAGGGGTGAACGGTGCGGTGAGCGCCGCGCGATCCTCTGGCGACAGGCGCTGCCAGAGGAAGTCGCGCTGGTTGCCCGGATCGCCCTCGACGTAGAGCTGGGTCGTCAGCAGTTCGTGGCGCCCGAGCTTCACCTTGAGGTGGATGTGCGGCGTGCGGCTCCCGTAGGCCACCGGGCGCATCGTGCGGAAGCGCCAGCGCCCGTCGGCACCGACCGCCACGCGCCCGAAGCCCTGGAACGCCGGGTCGGCGCGCCCGCCGTCGCCCGGGTGGTGGTAGTGGCCGTCGCCATCGCACTGCCAGATCTCGACCGACGCGCCCGCGAGGGCACGCCCCTCCAGGTCGGTGAGCGTGCCCTCGACCCAGGCCGCACGCCCCTTGGCGTAGCGCTGGGTACCCTGCACCAGCAGGTCGAAGTCGGTATCGGGCGGCAGGGCGACGGGGTAGAACGGCCCCTCGGTCTGGGCCGGCGTGGCGCGCCGCGCGACCTGCGCACGCGCCGCCCGGTGCAGCGCCGGCAAGGCCAGGGTCGCCGCCCCGAGCGCCCAGCGCAGACCGCGACGGCGCGTGCAGGGGTCGATGGGTCGGTTCATCAGGGGCTCCTTCCTGGCGTCACGAGGGCAATGGCCCCCTCAGAACGGGACGCTGCACGACAGCGCGAGTGCCGCACCGTCGGCGGGATGCGGCAGGCCCAGCGCGCACGCGTGCAGCAGCAGTCGCGGCGCGGCGGCCGCCACCTCGGGCGCAGCGTACAACGTGTCGCCGACGATGGGGTGCCCGAGCGCAGCCAGGTGCACGCGCAGCTGATGCGAGCGGCCGGTGACCGGCTCGAGCGCCAGGCGCGTGGTGCCCTGCGCCGCATCGCGCGCCAGCACGCGCCAGCGCGTCAGGCTGGGCCGGCCGTGGGCGTGGTCGACGTGCTGGCGCGGGCGGTTGGGCCAGTCGGCGGCCAGGGGCAGGTCGATCTCGCCGGCGTCGCCCGCGACCTGCCCGTGCACCACCGCCTCGTAGCGCTTGTGCACCGCGCGCGCCGCGAAGGCCCGCGAGAGCGCGCGCTGCGCGGTCGCGCCGCGCGCGAACACGATGAGCCCGGAGGTGGCCATGTCCAGGCGGTGCACCACCCTTGCGTCCGGGCACTGGGCGCACACGCGCACCCACAGGCAGTCCTGCTTGTCGGGGCCCCGGCCGGGCACCGCCAGCACGCCGGCGGGCTTGTCCAGCGCCAGCAGCGCCTCGTCGCGATGGATCCACGCCAGCGGGTACATCGGGCGATTCTCCGGCGCCCGGCACAAGCCCCGCTTTACCGGCCCTTAACGCCGGCGCGACACAATCGCCGCCCATGTTCGAGATCCGCCGCCGCCGATGGGCGGGTGCGCCCATCGGCGGCGCCCTGCTCGCGCCCCTGGCCCTGCTGGCCGCGTCCGCCGCCTGCGCGCAGGGCGTCCCGCCTCCGCCTGCACGCGCCGCGTCCGCCCCCGCCGCGGCGGCATCGGCCCCGATCCAGCGCGTGGAGGTCACGGGCGGACGCGCCAGCGACGCCGAGGAACGCCGTCGCGCCACCGCCGCCAAGATCGTGATCGGCCGCGACGAGATCGAGCGCATGGGCGACAGCAACACGCTCGAGATCCTCAAACGCCTGCCCGGCATCACGGTGCCCGGCCCGGGCGGGCGCGGCGGGGCGCCGCGCATGCGCGGCATGGCGGGCAACTACACGCAGATCCTGCTCGACGGCGAGCGCATCCCGCCGGGGTTCTCGCTCGACAGCATCCCGCCCGAGCAGATCGAGCGCATCGAGATCCTGCGCGCCCCCACCGCCGAGACCGGCGCGCGCGCCATCGCCGGCACCATCAACATCGTGCTGCGCGAGGGCTTCCGCAAGCGCCTGAACGACGTCAACCTCGGCCTGCAGAGCCGCCACGGCCGCACCTCGGGCAACCTGGGCTGGACGCGCAACGACACCGTGGGCGACTGGATCCTCAACGGCTCGCTGTCGCTGTTCCAGTGGCGCAGCGACAGCGCCAGCCGCAGCACGCGCAGCGATGTCGACCTCGCCAGCGGCGACACCGTGCTCGAGCGCAGCGGCACCTGGCGCAGCGAGGACGACCGTCGCGGGCTGCACGCGAGCGCGCGCCTGCAGTGGCGCGACGACGCCGGCCGCAGCCTGATGCTGATGCCCCTGGTCATCCACAACGAAGGCACGAACCGCGGCTGGGGCACGCAGAGCCAGAGCCTGGGCAGCGAGCCGCTGGAATTCGCGCGCAGCGACAGCCGCACGGACGGACGCTTCACGCTGTTGCGGCTCAACGCCAACGCGGCGCACCGCATGGGGCCGGCACGCCTCGAATGGCGCGCCGGCGTGGGCGACGGGCGCTGGCGCAGCGACACCCGCCGGCTCGAGTTCGACGCGGCCGACGTGCCCAGCCGCACCATCGACGAGACCACCGACAACCGCGACCGCAATGCCAGCCTCGGCCTCAAGGCCTCGTGGGTGCTGGGCGAGGGCCACAGCCTGGTGTCGGGCCTGGAGGTCGAGCGCAACCGCCGCAGCGAGGCCAAGGCCACGCTGTGGGACGGCACGCCGCAGCTCGAGGAGTTCGGCACCAATCTCGCGGCCT
Source organism: Burkholderiaceae bacterium (assembly GCA_035716845.1). GTDB lineage: Bacteria > Pseudomonadota > Gammaproteobacteria > Burkholderiales > Burkholderiaceae_C > CADEEN01. The sequence continues at coordinate 13,563 of DASTJE010000031.1, read as the reverse complement.
CGGCACGCCGCTGGGCGGCCTATGCGCAGGACGAGTGGACCGCCGGAGCGCACTGGGCCTTCCACGCCGGGCTGCGCGTCGAGGGCATCGCCACCACCGGCGAGGGCGCCAACGGCGTGGTCGACCGCAACACCAGCCGCGTCGCCACGCCGCTGCTGCACGCCGTGTGGAAACCCGACCCGGCGCGGCGCGACCAGGTGCGCGCCAGCCTGACCCGCAGCTATCGCTCGCCCAACCTGAACCAGCTGATCGGCCGCCCCACACTCAACCGCGTCGACCCGGCGCCCGGCAGCAACACCGAACTCACCGCCGACAGCGCCGGCAACCCCGGCCTGCGCCCCGAGGTGGCGCTGGGGCTGGACCTCGCCTTCGAACGCTATCTGGCCGAGGGCGGCGTGCTGTCGGCCAACCTGTTCCACCGCCGCATCCGCGACGTGATCCGCAACGTGGTGGCGCTGGAGGACGTGAGCTGGTCACCCGCCCAGCCGCGCTATGTCGCGCGGCCGCGGAACATCGGCAACGGCACCTCGCAGGGCCTGGAGCTCGAAGCCAAGTTCCGGCTCGACCAGGCCGCCGACGGCGCCCCGCCGGTGGAGGTGCGCGCCAACGCCTCGCTGTTGCGCTCGCGCGTGGACACCGTCCCCGGCCCGGACAACCGCGTGGCCGAGCAGCCCGGCGGCACGTTCAACCTGGGCGCCGACTACCGCGTGCGCGGCACGCCGCTCGGCCTGGGCGGCAACGTCAACCGAACGCCCGGCTACACCACGCGTCTGGAGGCCGACCGCTGGTGGGTCCAGTCGGGCAAGACGCTCATCGACGCCTACCTGCTGTGGACCTTCAGCCCGGAGGCCAAGCTGCGCTTGTCCGTGGGCAACGCGCTGGCCGCGGACTTCACCAGCACGACGCAGGTGGCGAGCCAGGGCCTGCTGGCGTCCAACCGCAGCGTCACGCGCAACTTCGTCGACACCCAGCTGCGCCTGGAACTCAAGCTGTAGTCGCGCGGCGCGGCGCCGCCCGCGCGGCACAGCGGCTACTTGACGAGGCGGTTCAGGCGCTCGGCGTCGAAATGCTCGGCCTTCTGGGCATCGTCGGGCACGCATTCGTCGCTGGGCAGCTCGCGGGCGCGCTGCGACAGCTTCTCGATGGCCTGCCACAGCAGCGCAATCTGGTGCTCGTGCCCGGCGGCGTTGTCGATCAGGCCCTTCATGGCCTGCGCCACCGGGTCGTCGCCCTGCGTCACGCCGTACGCCGAGAAGCCCATCTTGGCCGCCGCGGCCTCGCGCTGGGCCTCGGTTTCGGCCTGGATGATGCGCGCCGGGTTGCCCACCGCGGTGGCGCCTGGCGGCACCGGCTTGGTGACCACCGCGCCCGAGCCCACGCGCGCGCCGGCGCCCACGGTGAAGCCGCCCAGCACGCAGGCGTTGGCACCGACGATCACGCCGCGCTCGAGGGTCGGATGGCGCTTGGCACCCTTGACCAGCGAGGTGCCGCCCAGCGTGACGCCCTGGTAGATGGTGCAGTCGTCGTGCACCTCGGCCATCTCGCCGATCACCACGCCCATGCCGTGGTCGATGAACACGCGCCGCCCGATCGTCGCACCGGGATGGATCTCGATGCCGGTGAGCCAGCGCCCGAGGTGCGAGATGAAACGCCCCAGCCAGCGCAGGCGCGCCTTCCAGCAGGCGTGGGCCAGGTCGTGCAGCACCAGGGCGTGCAGGCCGGGATAACAGGTCAGCACCTCCCACGACGAGCGCGCCGCGGGGTCGCGCTCCCGGATGCAGGCGATGCTTTCGCGCAGACGGCTGAACATGGTGCCCCAAGTGTAGGGGCGCGACCTACTTCTTGCCGGCCACCTCGTCGACCGCGCGGGCAATGCCGCGCAGGATGTGCACCTCCTCCGCGGTCGGCCGGGCGCGGTTGAGCAGGCGGTTCAGGCGCGGCAGCAGCTTCTTCGGGGCGGCGGGGTCGAGGAAGCCGATGCGCTCGAGCACGCCGCGCCAGTGATCGAGCAGGCCCTGCACCGCGCGCGCATCGGCCACCCGGGGCGCCGCCGTGCGCGGCTCGACGGTGAAGCCGCCCAGCGCCTGGCGCCACTCGTAGGCGATGAGTTGCACCGCCTGCGCCAGGTTGAGCGATCCGTAGCCCGGCGCAGTCGGGATCGACAGGCAGACGTGGCAGCGGTAGACGTCGTCGTTGGCCAGCCCGAAGCGCTCACCGCCGAACACGAAGGCGATGTCCGGCGGCGCCACGCCCAGCGCGGCCAGGTGCGCGCGCGGCGCGGCCAGCGGCGGGCCGAAGTCGCGCGGCGTCATCGCGGTGGCGCACACGTGCGCGATGCCCTCCAGCGCCTCGGCCAGCGTGGGCACGACGCGCGCGGCCTCGAGCACGTCGAGCGCGCCGCTGGCCAGCGCGCGCGTCTCCTCGCGCGAGAGCACGTCGGGCCAGCGTGGCGCCACCAGCACCAGGTCGTCGAAGCCCATCACCTTGAGCGCGCGCGCGGCCGCACCGACATTGCCGGCATGGCTGGTGTGCACGAGCACGAAGCGGGAACGCGGGGTGGGCACGGCCGGTAAAATGGACAACAACAGCGAGCGGCAGCCATTGTCGCTGCGCGCGCTCTTTCACCCCGCCGATCGATCCATCGACGCCCGCCCCGTGCGGGCCGCACGCCCCATGTCCCAGCAGCAGACCCTCCACCCGATGCTCAACATCGCCGTCAAGGCGGCGCGGGCGGCCGGATCGATCATCAACCGCGCGGCCCTCGACGTGGAGCGCCTGACCATCACCGCCAAGGGCGTGAACGACTTCGTCACCGAAGTCGACCAGGCGGCCGAGGCGGCCGTCATCGAGACCCTGCTCACGGCCTACCCCGGCCACGGCATCCTGGCAGAGGAGTCGGGCCGCACGCACGGCGCCAAGCACAGCGAGTACCTGTGGATCATCGATCCGCTGGACGGCACCACCAACTTCATCCACGGCCTGCCGATCTACGCCGTGTCGATCGCGCTGGCCTTCCGCGGCAAGGTCGAGCAGGCCGTGGTCTACGACCCGGCACGCAACGACCTGTTCCTGGCCAGCAAGGGCCGCGGCGCCTTTCTCAACGACCGGCGGCTGCGCGTGTCCAAGCGCACGCGGCTGGCGGAGTCGCTGATCGGCACCGGCTTCCCGTTCCGCAAGGGCGACAACTTCAAGCGCTACGTCGAGATGTTCGAGCAGGTGATGCAGCACTGCGCCGGCGTGCGGCGCCCGGGCGCGGCCGCGCTCGACCTGTGCTACGTGGCCGCGGGCTGGTACGACGGCTTCTTCGAGACCGGGCTCAACCCCTGGGACGTGGCCGCGGGCTCGCTCATCATCACCGAGGCCGGCGGCCTGATCGGCAACTTCACCGGTGAGGCCGACTTCCTCTACCAGCGCGAAGCCGTGGCCGGCAACCCGAAGGTCTACGGTCAGCTGGTGCAGATGCTCAAGCCGTACTCGCGTGCCATCACCGGGGCTGAACACGCGCCCGGGGCGGCCCATGCCCCCACACCGGAGCAGGTGCTGGCGGCCGCCCTGCACGAGGATGCGCACGCCGCCGAGCCACCGCCCCCCGCGCCGCGCAAGACGATCAAGGCCGTGCGCGCGCGCAAATCCAGCTGACCGATCCCGCTGCACGCATGGACCTCTCGGCCCACACGCCGATGATGCAGCAGTACCTGCGCATCAAGGCCGAGTTCCCGGACACGCTCGTGTTCTACCGGATGGGCGATTTCTACGAGCTCTTCTACGACGACGCGCGCCGCGCCAACCGCCTGCTCGACATCACGCTGACCACGCGCGGCCAGTCCGCCGGCGAGCCGGTGGTGATGGCCGGCGTGCCGGTGCACTCGGTCGAGAGCTACCTTGCGCGCCTGATCAAGCTGGGCGAGGCGGTCGCCATCGCCGAGCAGGTGGGCGACGTGGCCACCGCCAAGGGGCCGGTCGAACGCAAGGTCACGCGCGTCGTCACGCCGGGCACGGTGACCGACGGCGAGCTGCTGGCCGAGCGGCAGGACGCGCTGCTGCTCGCGGTGGCGCGCGACCGCGGCGGCTGGGGCCTGGCCTGGCTCGGCCTGGCCAGCGGACGCCTGGGCCTCACCGAATGCGGCGAGCGCGAGCTCGCGACCTGGCTCGCGCGGCTCGACGCGGCGGAGATCCTCTGCGCCGACCGCAGCGCGTTGCCCGCCGCCCTGGCCGCCAGCGGCGCGGCGCTGACGGAGCGCCCGGCCTGGCAGTTCGACAGCGCGCTCGGCCGTCGCAAGCTGTGCGCGCAGCTCGGCGTCGCGAGCCTGGCCGGCTTCGACGCCGAGGACCTGGCGCTGGCACAGGCCGCGGCGGCGGCGCTGCTCGCCTTTGCCGAGCACACGCAAAGCCAGGCGCTGGCGCACGTGCAGAGCCTCAGCGTCGAGCGCGGCGACGAGCTGATCGATCTGCCGCCGGCCACGCACCGCAACCTCGAGCTGACCGTCACGCTGCGCGGCGAGAACGCGCCCACGCTGCTGTCGCTGCTCGACACCTGCCGCACCGGCATGGGCAGCCGCGCGCTGCGGCACTGGCTCACCCACCCGCGGCGCGCACGCGACGAGGCGCGCGCCCGCCATGAGGCGGTGGGCGCGCTGCTCGAAACGGGCTTCGCGCCGCTGCGCGAGGCGTTGCGCGGCGTCAGCGACGTCGAGCGCATCGTCGCGCGCATCGCCTTGCGCCAGGTGCGCCCGCGCGAGCTGGCGGGGCTGCGCCAGACGCTGGCGGCGCTGCCGGCGCTGCGCGCGAGCGCGCCGCGCGGCACCGCGCTGCTCGAGCAGCTGCACGGCGCGCTGCAGCCGGATCCGGCGATCGCCGGCCTGCTGGCTGCGGCGGTCGCCGAGGAGCCCGCCGTGCTGCTGCGCGACGGCGGCGTGATCGCCCCCGGCCACGACGCCGAGCTCGACGAGCTGCGCGCGATCAGTGCCAACTGCGACGCCTTCCTGATCGACCTCGAGGCGCGCGAGCGCGCCAGGAGCGGCATCCCCAACCTGCGCGTGCAGTTCAACAAGGTGCACGGCTTCTACATCGAGGTCACGGCCTCGCACGTCGGCAAGGTGCCCTCCGACTACCAGCGCCGGCAGACGATGAAGAACGCCGAGCGCTTCATCACGCCCGAGCTCAAGGCCTTCGAGGACAAGGCGCTGGCTGCCGAGGCCCTTGCGCTGGCGCGCGAGAAGTGGCTCTACGAGCAGTTGCTCGATGCCCTGCAGCCGCACCTCCACGCGCTCGGCGCGGCGGCGCGCGCGCTGGCCGCGCTCGACGTGCTGGCCGCGCTGGCCGAGCGCGCCGCCACATTGGGCTGGACGCGCCCGCAGTTCGTCGCGCACCCCTGCCTGGAGATCGAGGCCGGCCGCCACCCGGTGGTCGAGGCGCGCCTGCAGGAGACCGGCGGCGGCCCCTTCATCGCCAACCACTGCCGGCTCGACGCGAAGACGCGCATGGTGATACTCACCGGCCCGAACATGGGCGGCAAGAGCACCTGGATGCGCCAGGTGGCGCTGATCGCGCTGCTGGCCTCGATCGGCTCCTACGTGCCGGCGGCCGCCTGCCGCCTCGGGCCGCTCGACGCGATCCACACCCGCATCGGCGCGGCCGACGACCTGGCCAACGCGCAATCCACCTTCATGATCGAGATGACCGAAGGCGCGGCCATCGTGCACGCCGCCACCGAGCACTCGCTGGTGCTGATGGACGAGATCGGCCGCGGCACGTCCACCTTCGACGGGTTGGCGCTGGCCGGCGCGATCGCCAGCCACCTGCACGACCGCAACCGCTCGTTCACGCTGTTCGCGACGCACTACTTCGAGCTCACCGCCTTCCCCGAGAAGCATGCGGGCGCAGTCAACCTGCACGTGGCGGCGGCAGAAGGCGCCGGGCACGACATCGTGTTCCTGCACGAGGTGCTGCCCGGACCGGCCAGCCGCAGCTACGGCGTGCAGGTGGCCAAGCTGGCCGGCATGCCCGCGGCCGTGGTGCGCCAGGCGCGCGCCGCGCTGGAGGCGCTGGAGGCCAACCAGCGCGCCGCGCAGGCGCAGGTGGATCTGTTCGCCGCAGCGCCGGCGCCGGCCGCCGCGCCGCCCTCGGCGCTCGCGGACGCGCTGGCCGACCTCGACCCCGACAGCCTGTCGCCGCGCGAGGCGCTCGACGCGCTGTACAAGCTCAAGAAACTGCAAGGCCGACCATGATGACCCCCAAGCTCACTTCGTTCGCCGCCCCCCACGGGGGTGCCAGGGCCCTTCGGGCGGCCGGGCGGGCCCTGATGACCCCCAAGCTCACTTCGTTCGCCGCCCCCCAAGGGGGTGCCAGGGCCCTTCGGGCGGCCGGGCGGGCCCTATGACCTACTGCATCGGCATCCGGCTCGACGCCGGCCTCGTCTTCCTGTCGGACTCGCGCACCAACGCCGGCCTGGACCACATCGCGAGCTTCCGCAAGATGATCATCTACGAGAAGCCGGGCGAGCGCTTCATGGTGCTGCTGTCGGCGGGCAACCTTTCGACCTCGCAATCGGTGCGCGAGCTGCTGCAGGTGGAGCGGATCGACACCGGCCCGCACGGCGAAGGCCTGACGATCTGGAACTGCGAGTCGATGTTCGACGCCGCGCGCGTGCTCGGCAGCACGGTGCGCCGCGTCTACGCGCAGGACGGCCCGGCGCTCAAGACCGCGGGCATCGACTTCAACGCCAGCTTCATCCTCGGCGGCCAGATCCGCGGCGAGGCGATGCGCATGTTCCTCGTCTACGCGCCGGGCAACTTCATCGAGGCCACGCGCGAGACGCCGTACTTCCAGATCGGCGAGAGCAAGTACGGCAAGCCCATCCTCGACCGCGTCATCACGCCGGCCACGCCGCTGGACCAGGCCGCCAAGTGCGCCCTGGTGTCGATGGACTCGACGCTCAAGTCCAACCTCTCGGTGGGCCTGCCGCTGGACCTGCTGGTCTACCGGGAGGGGGAGTACAGCAGCGACCGCTTCGTCTGCATCGACGAGCACAACCCGTACTTCCAGTTCATCCGCAGCACCTGGGGCCAGCGACTGCGCGACGTGTTCGAGTCCATCGACGACCCGCAGTGGAACGGCGGCGCAAGCGCGCACCCGCTGCTCGCGCCGTCCAGGCGCTTCCCGCCGATGAAGAAGGTGAGCACGCCGGACGAGAAGATCGTCTGAAGGTGCAGGCGATGCGGGTCGCCCCGCGGGTGACGAGCATGGGGTGCCGTATAGAATTCAGCTTTACCACCATGGCACTCGCGAGCCCACCGCGATGCCGCACGACATGACCAAGTTCGTCTTCGTCACCGGCGGTGTGGTGTCCTCCCTCGGCAAGGGCATCGCGTCGGCATCCCTCGCCGCGATCCTCGAATCGCGCGGCCTCAAAGTCACCCTCATCAAGCTGGACCCGTACCTCAACGTGGATCCGGGCACGATGAGCCCGTTCCAGCACGGCGAGGTGTTCGTCACCGACGACGGCGCCGAGACGGACCTCGACCTCGGCCACTACGAGCGCTTCATCACCACGCGGATGAAGCGCACGAACAACTTCACCACCGGCCAGATCTACAAGTCGGTGCTCGAGAAGGAGCGCCGCGGCGACTACCTCGGCAAGACGGTGCAGGTGATCCCGCACGTCACCAACGAGATCCAGGAGTTCGTGATGCGCGGCGCGCGCGCGGACAAGGTGGACGTGGCCATCGTCGAGATCGGCGGCACCGTGGGCGACATCGAGAGCCTGCCCTTCCTCGAAGCGGTGCGCCAGATGAGCCTCAAGCTCGGGCCGACGAACTTCGCCTTCGTGCACCTGACCTACGTCCCGTTCATCAGCGCCGCGGGCGAGCTCAAGACCAAGCCGACGCAGCACACGGTGCAGAAGCTGCGCGAGATCGGCATCCAGCCCGACGTGCTGCTGTGCCGTGCCGACCGCACGATCCCCGACGACGAGCGCGAGAAGATCAGCCTGTTCACCAACGTGCCGCTGCACGGCGTGATCTCGATGCCCGACGTCGACGTCATCTACAAGGTGCCGCGCGTGCTGCACGAGCAGGGCCTCGACGAGCAGGTCTGCATGAAGCTGCAGCTGCTGACCCGGCCGGCCGACCTGCGCCGCTGGGACAACCTGGTGCACGAGGTGCTGCACCCGCAGCGCGAGGTCACGATCGCGATGTGCGGCAAGTACACCGACCTGAGCGACTCCTACAAGTCGCTCAACGAGGCGCTGCGCCACGCCGGCATCCACAACCATGCCAAGGTGCGCATCGAATACGTCGATTCCGAGACGCTCACGCCCGACAATGCGAGCCAGCTCGCCAAATTCGACGCGGTGCTGGTGCCCGGCGGCTTCGGCAAGCGTGGCGTCGAGGGCAAGATCCTCGCCGCCCGCTACGCGCGCGAGAACCGCATCCCCTACCTCGGCATCTGCCTGGGCATGCAAGTGGCCACCATCGAGGTGGCGCGCCACCTGGCCGGCCTGGAGGGCGCCAACAGCACCGAGTTCGACCCCGACACGCCGCACCCCGTGATCGCGCTGATCGACGAGTGGCAGGACCGCGACGGCTCGATCCAGAAGCGCGACGCCAATTCCGACCTCGGCGGCACCATGCGCCTGGGCGCGCAGAGCTCGGACGTCAAGCCCGGCTCGCTGGCGCACTGCATCTACGGTCCGGTCGTCACCGAGCGCCACCGCCACCGCTACGAGGCCAACGAGCGCTACCTCGAGCGCCTGCAGCAGGCCGGCCTCGTGATCAGCGCCATCACCCAGCGCGAGAAGCTCACCGAGATCGTCGAGCTGCCGCAGGACGTGCACCCCTGGTTCGTCGGCGTGCAGTTCCACCCCGAGTTCAAGAGCACGCCCTGGGACGGCCACCCGCTGTTCATCCACTACGTGAAGGCGGCGCTGGACCACCAGAGCGAACGCACCACGTCGCCGGTAAAGGTCGTCGCGTGAGCCCGCGCAGGGCCGCCCCAAGCCGGCGCCGCCCCTCGGGGGGCGGGCGCGAAGCACCCTGGGGGCTGTCATGAAGCTCTGCGGATTCGAGGCCGGCCTCGACCGACCCTTCTTCCTGATCGCCGGGCCCTGCGTGGTCGAGAGCGAACAGCTGCAGATGGACGTGGCAGGGCGGCTGAAGGAGATCACGGCCGAGCTCGGCATCCCGTTCATCTTCAAGTCGAGCTACGACAAGGCCAACCGCTCCAGCGGCAGCTCGTTCCGCGGCCCCGGCATGGAGCAGGGCCTGGCGATCCTCGCCAAGGTGCGGCGCGAACTGGGCGTGCCGGTGCTGACGGACGTGCACGACGAGTCGCAGGTGGCCGCGGTGGCCGCCGCGGTCGACGTGCTGCAGACCCCGGCCTTCCTGTGCCGGCAGACCGACTTCATCCGCGCCGTGGCGCAAAGCGGCAAGCCCGTCAACATCAAGAAGGGCCAGTTCCTCGCGCCGCACGACATGAAGAACGTGATCGACAAGGCCCGTGCCGCCGCGCGCGAGAAGGGCCTGCCCGACGACAACTTCATGGCCTGCGAACGCGGCGCGAGCTTCGGCTACAACAACCTCGTCTCCGACATGCGCTCGCTGGCGATCCTGCGCGAGACCGGCGCGCCGGTCGTGTTCGACGCCACCCACAGCGTGCAGTTGCCGGGCGGCCAGGGAACGTCCAGCGGCGGCCAGCGCGAGTTCGTGCCGGTGCTGTCGCGCGCGGCCATCGCGGTGGGCATTGCAGGGATCTTCATGGAGACGCACCCCGATCCGGCCAAGGCCCTGTCCGATGGCCCGAACGCCGTGCCGCTGCGGCACATGAAGGCGCTGCTGGAACAACTCGTCGCGCTCGATCGCGTGGTCAAGCAGCAGCCGCTGCTCGAGAACGACTTTTCCTGCTGACCCGAGGAGCCCTGCGATGGCCCAGGCCTACGTGATCGTCGAGATGCACATCAGCGACCCGGAGCGCTACAAGGCCTACCTGGCCGAGGCGCCGGCGACCGTGAAGGCCGCTGGTGGCGAGTACCTCATCCGCGGTGGCCGCCAGGCCACGCTCGAGGGCGACTGGCAGCCGCACCGCGTGGCGATGCTGCGCTTCCCGAGCTTCGAGGCGGCCAAGGCGTGGTACGACGGCGAGGCCTACCGCCGCGTGCGCGCACTGCGCGCCGGCACCACCGACTACTTCAACATGGTCCTGGTCGAGGGCGTCGCCGCCCCGGTCTGACCGACACCCCAGCCCGAAAGAGGAACCGAATGAGTGCCATCGTCGACATCGTCGGCCGCGAGATCCTGGACAGCCGAGGCAACCCCACGGTGGAGTGCGACGTGCTGCTGGAGTCCGGCACCATGGGCCGGGCCGCCGTGCCCAGCGGCGCCTCCACCGGCAGCCGCGAGGCCATCGAGCTGCGCGACGGCGACAAGGCACGCTACCTCGGCAAGGGTGTGCTGCGCGCGGTCGAGCACATCAACACCGAGATCAGCGAGGCCGTGCTCGGGCTGGACGCCAGCGAGCAGGCCTTCCTGGACCGGACCCTGATCGACCTCGACGGCAGCGACAACAAGGGGCGCCTGGGCGCCAACGCCACCCTGGCAGTGAGCATGGCGGTGGCGCGCGCCGCGGCCGAGGAGTCGGGCCTGCCGCTGTACCGCTACTTCGGCGGCATGGGCGCGCACCAGTTGCCGGTGCCGATGATGAATGTCATCAACGGCGGCGCGCACGCCAACAACAACCTCGACCTGCAGGAGCTGATGATCATCCCGGTGGGCGCGCCGAGCTTCCGCGAGGCGGTGCGCTACGGCGCCGAGGTGTTCCACGCGCTCAAGAAGATCATCCACGACAAGGGCATGAGCACGGCCGTGGGCGACGAGGGCGGCTTCGCGCCCAACGTGGCCAGCCACGAGGCCGCGATCCAGATGATCCTGGAGGCGGTGGAGAAGGCGGGCTACAAGCCCGGCGAGCAGATCGCCATCGGCCTGGACTGCGCCGCCAGCGAGTTCCACAAGGACGGCAAGTACCACCTCGACGGCGAAGGCCTGGTGCTGAGCGCCGCCGAGTGGACCGACATCCTCGCCACCTGGTGCGACAAGTACCCGATCGTCAGCATCGAGGACGGCATGGGCGAAGGCGACTGGGACGGCTGGAAGCACCTGACCGACAAGCTCGGCAGCCGCGTGCAACTGGTGGGCGACGACCTGTTCGTCACCAACACGAAGATCCTGAAGGAAGGCATCGACCGCCGCATCGCCAATTCGATCCTCATCAAGATCAACCAGATCGGCACGCTGACCGAGACCTTCGCGGCCATCGAGATGGCCAAGCGTGCCAACTACACCGCCGTGATCAGCCACCGCTCGGGCGAAACCGAGGATTCGACGATCGCCGACATCGCGGTGGGCACCAACGCCGGCCAGATCAAGACCGGCTCGATGAGCCGCAGCGACCGCATCGCCAAGTACAACCAGCTGCTGCGCATCGAGGAGGACCTCGGCGACGTGGCGGCGTACCCGGGCCGCGCGGCCTTCTACAACCTGCGCTGAACGGGGCGATGCGCCGCCTGCCCTGGTCGACGCTGGCCCTGATCGCGCTGCTCGTCGTCGTGCAGGCGCAGCTGTGGCTCGGATCGACCGGCAAGCCCTACACGATCGCGCTGCAGCTTCAGCTCGACCGCCAGCTCGCGGCCAACGCCGCGGCGCGGCTGCGCAATGGCCAGCTCGAGGCCGAGGTGCGCGATCTGCGCGAGGGCCTCGAGATGGTCGAGGAACGCGCGCGCTGGGAGCTGGGCATGGTCAAGCCCGACGAGGTCCTGGTGCAAGTGACGCCAGCGCGGCGCTGAGGCTCGATGGACCTGTTCGCGCCGCTGCTGGCGGCGCCCTTCTCGCTGCTGGGCAGTCCGGTCACATGGCTGGAGATGGGCGCCTTCGCGCTTTCGCTGTGGATGGTGTTCGCCAACATGCGCGTGCAGCTGATCGCCTGGCCGCTGGCCATCGCCAGTTCGCTGGCCTACCTGGTGCTGTTCGCGCACAGCCGCCTGTACGGCGAGGCCAGCCTGCAGCTGTTCTTCGCCGCGGTCGCCGCGTGGGGCTGGTGGCAGTGGCGCTACGGTCGCCAGGGCGACGGCTCGGCACTCGCGGTGCGTCACCTCGGCCGCGCGGGACGCTGGCGCCTGGCGATCCTCACGCTGGCAGCCTGGCCGGCCCTGGGCGCGCTGCTGCAGCACGCCACCGACAGCGACGTACCCTACTGGGACGCGCTGCCCACCGCAGGCAGCCTGGCCGGGCAGTGGCTGCTGGGGCGCCAGTACGTCGAGAACTGGCCGGCCTGGCTGATGGTCAACCTCGTCAGCATCGCGCTGTTCGCGATCAAGGGCCTTTGGCTCACGGTGCTGCTGTACGCGCTGTTCGCCGTGCTGTCGGTGATCGGCTGGCGCGCCTGGTCGCGCCGCGTCGGGCGTCCATGAACGCGGTGGTGATCGCCATCGTCGGCGCCGAGAGCACCGGCAAGTCGACGCTGGCCGCCGCGCTGGCCGCGCGCGTCGCCGTCGAGACCGGGCTGGCCTGCACCCACGTCGACGAGGAATTGCGCACCTGGTGCGAGCGCGCCGGCCGCGTGCCGCGCCCCGAGGAACAACGCGCGGTGGCCGAGGCACAGCAGGCGCGCATCGCCGAGGCCGCTGCCGCACACGACGTCGTGGTGGCCGACACCACGGCGTTGATGATCGCGGTCTACAGCCGCCTCGTCTACGACGACCGCTCGCTCGATGCCTGGGCCGGCCAGGCGCACGCGCACAGCGTCACGCACACCCTGCTCACGGCGCTGGACCTGCCCTGGGTCAGCGATGGCCTGCAGCGCGACGGTCCGCATGTGCGCGCGCCGGTCGACGCGCTGGTACGCGAGCTGCTCTGCGCCCACGGCATCGCCTGGTCGCTGGTGTCCGGCCAGGGCGTGGCGCGCCTGGACGCCGCACTCGATGCCGTCGCTCCGCTGCTGCGCCCGCGCGCCGCACCGGGCAGCGGCCTGTTCACGCGCCTGGCCGCACGCGACGCGGCCCAGCCTGCCTGGCGCTGGATCTGCGAGACCTGCGACGTGCCCGACTGCGAGCACGCGCTGCGGCGGCGCTGAGCGCGCCAGGCGTCAACGCGCCGCGGGCTGCAGGTCCTGCGCCCGCGCGAAGCATGCCTGCACGTCGTCGCGGTCCAGCACCTCGCAGGCGTAGCGGTAGCCCTGGCTCGCGATGTCGTCGGCGCGGCTCCACTGCAGCAGGCCCACGCGCTCGAGCGGCGGCTTGAAGTGCACGTCGATCAGCTTGCGCGTCACGCGCAGGCGCGACTCGCTGTAGAGAATGGTCGAGTTCAGCAGGATCGAGGTCAAAGAGGGCAACCGATAGCGGCGCAGCCTGTGCGGGCGCAGCCGGTCCCACAGCAGGGCCCACCAGGGCGGCACCTCGGTGATCTCCAGGCGCCGCGGCTTGCGCGCGCTGAGGTCGACGCCCACCACGCATCCCACGCCGCGGCGCGTGCGCATCACGTCGACCGGGAAGTTGTTGAAGGTGGCGCCGTCGCACAT
>DASTJE010000030.1:0-2667 GCA_035716845.1 Burkholderiaceae bacterium | reverse complement strand
CGATGCACCTGACGATCTCCGAGCAGTGCTCGATCGACCAGCCGCGCGGCATCCGTCAGGCGCTGGAACTGCTGGCCGCGCGTCGCGGATCCCTGCACGCGGCGCAGCACGAGGCGATGGAATGCCTGGGCGAGATGGTGTGGGCCTCGCAGAGGAGCGGCCTGCCGCCCGACGGGCTGGCCTACCTGGAAGGCGTGCGCCGCCGCGCCACGCGCTAGCCGCGGCACGCCGCCGCGGCACGGCGGATCTCGGCCACCAGATCCGCGCGCTCGAAGGGCTTGCCGACGTAACCATCGAAGCCTTCGGCCAGGAAACGCGCGCGGTCGCCGCGCATCGCGTGCGCGGTCATGGCCAGCACGGGCATGCGCGGCAGGCCCTTTGCCAGCTCGAGTTCGCGCCAGCGCCGGAGCGCCTGCAGCCCGTCCAGCCGAGGCATCTGGATGTCCATCAGCACCACGTCGTAGCGCTGGCGCTCCATTCGCTCGAGGGCCTCCGCGCCGTCGCGCGCCAGATCGACGCCGCCACCCAGGCGCTCGAGCGTGGCCACCGCCAGCAGGCCATTCACCTCGTTGTCCTCGACCAGCAGCACGCGCCAGCCGTCGAGCGGGGTCCCGAGGACGACCGTCGGCGCGGCGGCGGGCGTCGGCGCGGCCGCAGCGGCCCCCACGGCAGCCAGGAACGCCGGCCAGCCGAAGGGCAAGGCAAGGCCGGAGCCGGTCAGGCCGGCCGCCGAGGGCAGTTGCGCCAGCAGTTCGCCGAGCGTGCGGTCGACATGGGTCAGGCAGACCAGGCGGCGCAACACACCCTCGCGACGGGCATGCGCGATGGCGGCGTCGAGCCAGCGAGGGGCTTGCACGTCGAGCACCCATGTCTCGGCATGCCAGAGGCCGTCGGCCGGCGCATCCGCGCCGGCATCGACGAACTCCGCCTGCGCACCCCAGGCACGCAGGACCGCCAAGGCATGCTCGGCCATCGGGCCGCGCCCCGCCACCCAGGCGATGCGGCGCCCGGACAGGCATGGCACCAAGGGCACGGGTTCGGCCGCCAGGTCGAGCTCGAAGCGGAAACTGGCGCCGCGGCCGGGCCGGCTGTCGAGTCGCAGGCGACCGCCCATCAGCTCGACCAGCTGGGCGCTGATGCTCAGCCCCAGCCCGGTGCCGCCGTGGCGCCGGGTGGTGGAGTCGTCGCCCTGCACGAAGGGTTCGAACACGCGCTGCTGCTGCTGCGGCGCGATGCCCGGCCCGTCGTCGTCGATCTCGAATGCGACGCGGCCGCCGTCGACGCAACGCGCGCGCATGCGGACGCCGCCGCGCTCGGTGAACTTGACGGCATTGCCCAGGAGGTTGAGCAGGACCTGGCGCAGCCGCAGCGAATCCCCGATCACCTGCTCGGGCAGCGCCGGGTCGACCAGCAGGTCGAGCTGCAGCCCCTTCTCGCGCGCCCTGGCGGCCAGCAGGCGCACCGCGTCACCCAGCAGCGTCTGCAACGCGAAGGGCGCGCGCTCGACGGCCATCACGCCGGCCTCGATCTTCGACAGGTCCAGCACGTCGTTGACCAGGGCCAGCAAGGTGTCGGCCGAACCGCGCGCGAGCCGCAGCCATTCGCGCTGCTGGTCGGACACCGGCGCGTCGAGCACCAGGTCGATCAGGCCCGCCACGCCGTTGATCGGAGTGCGGATCTCGTGACTCATGTTGGCCAGGAAGCGGCTCTTGGCCACACTGGCCGCGCGCGCACGGTCGAGTGCCACGCGCAGCGACTCCTCCGCGGCGCGCAGCTCGGTGACGTCCTGGATGAACGACAGCACGCCCATCGTGCCGTCGGGCAGCCCGATCGGGCGCCGCGTGGCGACGAACCGCCGCGGACCGTCGCCCAAGTCGAGCGCGTCCTCGGTCACCACCTCCGCGCCGGTGGCCAGCACCTGCCGGTCGATGTCCATCATCCGGTCGACCACCGGGTTGCCGGGATGCAAGTCCCAGGCGGTGCGCCCGATGATGTCGGCCTTCGGACGGCCCAGGCGGCGCGCGTAGGCGTCGTTGACCAGCACGTAGCGCAGCTGCGCGTCCTTCACGAGGACGAAGCTGCGGTCGAGGTCGATCACGTCGTTGATCAGCCGCTGCTGCCGCGCCAGCAGGTCCGCCTGGCGTCGCAGGTCGGTGATGTCGGTGCCGATGCCCAACACCTGGAGCTCGCCGTCCGGGCCCGGAAACGGCCGCTTGACCTGCAGGATGACGCGCTCGCCGCCGTCGGCCGCGACCTGCCGGTTCTCGCTGACCGTCTCGCGCCCGCTGCGCAGCACCTCGTCGTCGCCCGCGTTCCATGCCCGGGCCACGTCGCCCATCAGATCGGCCGGGTCGCGCCCGACCAGCTCGGACTCGCTGCGGCCCCAGACCTCGCAGTAGGCGCGGTTGACCATCACGTAGCGGTGCTGGGCGTCCTTGACGAAGATGATGTTGGGTGCCGCGTCCATCACCGCGCGCAGCTGCGCATGCTTGCGCTCGAGCTGTTCCTGCTGGCGCTTGCGCTCGGCCACGTCCACGCCGACGCCGAACACCAGGCGCTGCCCGTCCGGCGTGACGAGCGGGCGCTTGACCATCATGAAGACGTGCTCGGTGCCGTCCGCCCCGATCTGGCGGTTCTCGGCGGTGACCTCGCGGTCGCCGTGCAGGA
>DASTJE010000029.1:0-11343 GCA_035716845.1 Burkholderiaceae bacterium | reverse complement strand
AGTTCGTGGTGCTCGTCGGCCCCTCGGGCTGCGGAAAGTCCACGTTGCTGCGCATGATCGCGGGGCTCGAGAACATCAGCGCCGGCGAGATCCGCATCGGCAACCGCGTCGTGAACCAGCTGCCGCCCAAGGCGCGCGACGTGGCGATGGTGTTCCAGAACTACGCGCTCTATCCGCACATGACCGTCGCGGCCAATATGGGCTTCTCGATGCGGCTGCGCGGCACCAACAAGGCCGAGATCGAGCAGCGCGTGCGCAAGGCCGCCGAGATCCTCGGTCTGGAGCCGTTGCTGGGGCGCTACCCGCGACAACTGTCGGGCGGCCAGCGGCAGCGCGTGGCGATGGGCCGCGCGCTCATCCGCCAGCCGCAGGTCTTCCTGATGGACGAGCCGCTCTCGAACCTCGACGCCAAGCTGCGCGTGGCGATGCGCACCGAGCTCAAGGAGCTGCACCAGCGCCTGAAGACCACCTCGGTCTACGTCACGCACGACCAGATCGAGGCCATGACCATGGGCGACCAGATCGTCGTCATGAAGGATGGCCGCATCGAGCAGGCCGGCAACCCGCTGGACCTCTACGACCGGCCGGACAACCTCTTCGTGGCCGGCTTCATCGGCTCGCCGGCGATGAACTTCCTGCACGGCACGCTGCGCCGCGCCGGCGGCGTGGCCGAGGTGGAGCTGGCCGACGGCACGCGCGTCGAGGCGCCGCTGGGCGCGGGGGGCGTGGACGGCCAGCCGGTGATCTACGGCACGCGGCCCGAGCACCTCGCGCTGGCCGACGAGGGCGGCGTGCCGGCGGAGGTGGCGGCGGTCGAGCCCACCGGGGCCGACACCTTCGTCGCCTGCCGCCACCACGGCGCCGAGATGTCCGTCGTGTTCCGCGAGCGCCACAGCTTCGCGCCCGGCAGCGTCATCCGCCTGCAGCCCGACGTGCGGCGCGCCCACCTTTTCGATGCCGGCAGCGGCCGGCGCCTTGCGGCCTGAGGCCGCCCCACCGCAGCAAGGAGACCAGTCTCATGGACGACAACAGGTTCAACCGCCGCCGCTTCCTCGAGGGCACGGCCAGCGTCGCGGCCGGCAGCGCGCTGGGCGCCGGTGCGATCTGGGCACCGGCCGTGCACGCGCAGGCGGCACCGAACTTCAGGCCCGAGAAGGGCGCCAAGCTGCGCGTGCTGCGCTGGAGCCGCTTCGTGCAGGGCGACATCGACGCCTACATGGCCAACGTCAAGAAGTTCACCGAGAAGACGGGCATCGAGGTGCGCGTCGACAACGAGGGCTGGGAGGACGTGCGGCCCAAGGCGGCGGTGGCGGCCAACACCGGCGCCGGCCCCGACATCATCCTGTCGACCAACGACGACGCCAACCTCTACCCCGAGAAGCTGCTCGACGTGACCGACCTGTGCGAGTACCTCGGCAAGAAGTACGGCGGCTGGTACCCCGCGGGCGAGGCCTATCTCAAGCCCGACGGCAAGAAGTGGATCGGCGTGCCGCTGGGCTGCGCCGGCGCGATGATGGTCTACCGCGAGAGCCAGCTCAAGGCCGCGGGCTTCGACCGCTTCCCGCGCGACACCGACGGCTTCCTGCGCATGTTCAAGGCGCTCAAGGACAAGGGCACGCCCGGCGGCATGGCGCTGGGCAACGCCACCGGCGACAGCGGCTGGACGCACTGGCTGATCTGGGCTTTCGGTGGCTCGATCGTCGACAAGAACAACAAGGTCGTCATCGACAGCCCCGAGACGATCAAGGCCCTCGAGTACGCCAAGGAGCTGTACGCAAGCTGGGTGCCCGGCACGCTGTCGTGGCTCGACCCGAACAACAACAAGGCCTTCCTCGACGGCCAGGTCAGCTGCACCAACAACGGTATCTCGATCTACTACGCCGCCAAGAACAGCCAGGACCCGAAGGTCAAGGAGATGGCCGCCGACATCAACCACTCGGCGTTCCCGATCGGGCCGGTGGGCCAGCCGACCGAGTACCACCTGTTCTTCAACCAGATGGTCATGAAGTACACGAAGTACCCGCAGGCGGCCAAGGCCTTCCTGCAGTTCATGATGGAGGCCGACCAGTTCAACGCCTGGCTGCAGGGCGGCGGCGGCTACGTGTCGCACCCGCTGAAGGCCTACGACGCGAACCCGATCTGGACCAGCGATCCCAAGCACACGCCCTACCGCGACGCGTTCAAGAACCTGCGTCCGGCGGGCTATGCGGGCAAGCTGGGCTATGCCTCGGCCGGCGCGCTGGCCGACTTCATCGTCGCCAACATGGTGGCCGAGGCCGCCAGCGGCTCCAAGACGCCCAAGGAGGCCGCCGAGCGCGCGCAGAAGCGCGCCGAGCGCTATTACAAAGTCTGAGCACGCAGAACGTTCTCCAGGCTCAAACGCTTGACCGCACTCGAACGACTGCAGAACAACCGCAACGCCCTGGGGCTGGTCTTCATGCTCCCGGCGGCGGTGCTGTTGCTGCTGTTCCTCACCTACCCGCTCGGCCTGGGCACCTGGCTCGGTTTCACCGACACCAAGGTGGGCCGCGCCGGCGAGTGGGTGGGGCTGGAGAACTTCTCGTTTCTCGTCGGTGACTCCGTCACCCGGCTGGCGCTGTTCAACACGCTGTTCTACACGGTCGTCGCGTCGATCCTGAAGTTCGCGCTCGGCCTGTGGCTGGCGCTGCTGCTCAACCGCAACCTGCCCTTCAAGAGCTTCTTCCGCGCCGTCGTGCTGCTGCCGTGGATCGTGCCCACGGCGCTGTCGGCCATCGCCTTCTGGTGGATCTACGACGCGCAGTTCTCGATCATCAGCTGGGCGCTGTCCAAGCTCGGCCTGATCGACCGCTACATCGACTTCCTCGGCGACCCGTGGAATGCGCGCATCTCCACGATCATCGCCAACGTCTGGCGCGGGGTGCCCTTCGTGGCGATCTCGCTGCTGGCGGGGCTGCAGACGATCTCGCCCTCGTACTACGAGGCCTCGGCGATCGACGGTGCCACGCCGTGGCAGCAGTTCCGCCACGTCACGCTGCCGCTGCTGTCGCCCATCATCGCGGTGGTGATGACCTTCTCGGTGCTGTTCACCTTCACCGACTTCCAGCTGATCTACGTGCTCACGCGCGGCGGCCCGCTCAACGCCACGCACCTGATGGCCACGCTGGCCTTCCAGCGCGCCGTGCCCGGCGGCGCGCTGGGCGAGGGCGCCGCGCTGGCCACGCTGATGGTGCCCTTCCTGCTGGCGGCCATCATGTTCAGCTACTTCGGCCTGCAGCGCCGCGCCTGGCAGCAGGGGGGCGACAAGTGACGCACGCCCGAACCGGCGCGCGCGAGCGCCGGGCCGCCCCAAGCCGCGCGCGCACCCCCGCGGGGGGTCGGCGGCGGTACCCCGCCGACGGGGGGCCGACATGAACAGAGATGACATCGTCGGCATGGACTACCTGCAGTCCCTGCCGCGGCGCTGGGTCACGACCTACATCCCGCTGGGCGTGTTCGTCGTCGTGCTGCTGTTCCCGTTCTACTGGATGGCCGTCACCTCGTTCAAGCCCAACGAGGAGCTGCTGTCGAGCGAGGGCAACCCGTTCTGGGTGCTGAAGCCCACGCTGGCCCATTTCGAGAAGCTGCTGTTCGAGACCTCCTACCCCGACTGGATGTGGAACACCGTGCTGGTGTCGGTGGTGGCCACCTTCCTGTCTCTGACGGCCTCGGTGCTGGCCGCCTACGCCATCGAGCGGCTGCGCTTCTCGGGCGCCAAGCCCACCGGGGTGGCGATCTTCCTGGCCTACCTGGTGCCGCCCTCGATCCTGTTCATCCCGCTGGCGGCCATCGTCTACAAGCTCGGCCTGTACGACACGCGCTGGGCCCTGATCCTCACCTATCCCACCTTCCTGGTGCCGTTCTGCACCTGGCTGCTGATGGGCTACTTCCGCAGCATCCCGTTCGAGCTCGAGGAGTGTGCGCTGATCGACGGCGCCACGCGCTGGCAGATCCTCACCAAGATCATCCTGCCGCTGGCGGTGCCGGGCCTGATCTCGGCGGGCATCTTCGCCTTCACGCTGTCGTGGAACGAGTTCATCTACGCGCTCACATTCGTCTCGTCGAGCGAAATCAAGACGGTGCCGGTGGGCGTGGTCACCGAGCTCGTCGAGGGCGATGTCTACCACTGGGGCTCGCTGATGGCCGGCGCGCTGCTGGGCTCGCTGCCGGTGGCCTTCGTCTACTCGTTCTTCGTCGAGCACTACGTCTCGGGCATGACCGGCTCGGTCAAGGAATGACATGAAGATTGGATTCGTCGGCCTCGGTGCGATGGGCGCGCCGATGGCGGCACGCCTCGTCGCGGCCGGGCACGAGGTCGCAGGCTTCGACATGCGCCGCGAGGCGGTGGAGGCGCTCGTCAAGGCGGGCGGCCGCGCCGCCGCCAGCGCCGCCGAGGCGGCCGAGGGCGCCGAGCTGCTGTGGCTGATGGTGGTCACCGGCGAGCAGGCGCGCGAGGTGCTGTTCGCGCAAGGGGCGGCCGCGGCGCTGCCGCGCGGCGCCATCGTCGCGCTCGGCTGCACGCAGGCGCCGGCCCTGGCGCAGGCCACCGCGGGCGAACTCGAGGCGCTGGGCCTGGCGATGCTCGACGCACCCGTCTCGGGCGGGGCCAAGCGCGCCGCCGAAGGCGCGCTCACCATCATGGCCTCGGCGCCCGAGGCGGTGTTCGCGCGCGCCAAGCCGGTGATGGAGGCGATGGGGCAGCGCGTGTTCGACTGCGGCCGCACGATCGGCCTGGGCTCGACGGCCAAGATGGTGAACCAGCTGCTGTGCGGCGTGCACATCGCCGCCGCCGCCGAGGCCTTGCACCTGGCCGAGCGCGCCGGCATGGACCCGGCGCGCATGCTCGAGGTCATCGGCGTGTCGGCCGGCAACTCCTGGATGTTCGGCGACCGCGGCCCGCGCATGCTGCAGGCCGATCCGGGGGTGACCAGCGCGGTGGACATCTTCGTCAAGGACCTGGGCATCGTGCTCGGCGAGGGCCGCACGCTCAAGGCCGGCCTGCCGCTGTCGGCCGCGGCGATGCAGATGTTCCTGGCGGCCTCGGGCCTGGGGCACGGCGCCGCCGACGACAGCCAGGTGATCCGGGCCTACCGGGCGCTCAATGGTGCAGGAGCAAAGCGATGAGCGAGGCAAGCAAGCCGACGGTGGGCTTCATCGGCGTGGGCCTGATGGGCCACGGCATGGCCAAGAACCTGCTGCTCAAGGGCCACCCGCTGGTGGTGCTCGGGCACCGCAACCGCGAGCCGGTGGAGCACCTCAAGTCGCTCGGCGCCACGGAGGCGAAGACGCCGCGCGAGCTCGCGGCGCAATGCGACATCGTCCACCTGTGCGTGACGGGCTCGCCGCAGGTGGAGGCCAACCTGCGCGGCCCCGACGGCGTGATCGCGAGCGGCAAGCGCGGCCTGGTCGTCATCGACTGCTCGACGTCGAACCCGGTGTCGACGCTGGCGCTCGGCCAGGAGCTCGAAGCCGCCGGCATGACGCTGGTCGACGCGCCGCTGTCGCGCACGCCCAAGGAGGCCGAGGAGGGCACGCTCGACACCATGGTCGGCTGCGACGAGGCCACCTTCCGGGCCATCGAGCCGGTGCTGCGCTGCTGGGCCGGCCATGTCGTGCACCTGGGGCCGCTGGGCCTGGGCCACAAGATGAAGCTGGTCAACAACTTCGTCGCGATGGGCTATGCCGCCCTCTACAGCGAGGCCCTGGCCATCGCGCGCAAGGCGGGGCTCTCGGTGGAGCAGTTCCACAGCGTCGTCGGCGCGGGCCGCATGCGCTGCGGTTTCTACGACACCTTCATCCAGTGGAGCCTCGGCCAGCCCAACGCGCACGCGTTCACCATCTCGAACGCGCACAAGGACATGCGCTATCTCGCCGCGATGGCCAACGAGGTCGGCGCGGTGAACAACCTCCAGGCCCTGGTGAAGAACGGTTTCGCCGCCATGGAGGCCGCCGGCGAGGGCGCGCGCTTCGTGCCGATGCTGGCCGACTTCGTGGCGCAGCACAACGGCCTGGCCCCCGCGCGCGAGGCGGGCGGGGCCTGAGGGGCACGACGAAGCGACGCAGGGGACGGCGGATCGCCGTCCGGCGCGCTACGACGCGCTCTTGCGCGGCGCCTTCAGGCGCGAGGCCGGCTGCGACAGCGAGGGCAGGCGCCGCCGCCGTCGGGCGAGCACGGCGTCGATGTCCTCCTTGGCGCCGTCGATCAGCACCAGGCTCGCGCGCTCGGCCTTCGCGGGGTTGCGCGCGATCACCGCGTCGAGCACCGCGCGATGCAGCGGCAGCGACGAGGCCGGCCCGTCGGGGCGCGTCGTGCTGATCTCGAAGCTGGTGCGCAGCAGCGCGCCCAGCGCCTTGCTCATCTGCACGATCATGCGGTTGTGCGCCGCGCGCAGCAGGCCCTGGTGGAAGCGCAGGTCGTTGCTGACGTAGTCGCCGCCGTGCTCGATGGCCTGCTTCATCGCCGCGTACGCGCTCTCGATCTCGGCGATGTCGGCGGCCGTGGCGCGCTCGGCCGCCAGCCGCACGCCGGCGGGCTCGACCACGCGGCGCAGCTCCTGCAGGTCGCGCAGGAACTCGGGCGTCAGGCCGAGGCGCGAGCGCCAGACCACCACCGACGGGTCGAACCAGTTCCAGTGCTCCTCGGGCATCACGCGCGTGCCGACCTTGGGGCCGGTGACCACCAGGCCCTTGGCGACGAGCGACTTGACCGCCTCGCGCACCACGGTGCGGCTGACGCCCAGCTCCTCGCACAGCGCGGTCTCCGGCGGCATGGTCGAGCCCGGCGGGTAGCGGCCGGCCATGATCGCCTCGCCCAGCAGGTCGAGCGTGTGGCCGTGGACGTTCTTGATCATGCGGGCCGCGCGGGGCGTGGTCACAGCGACGCGGTGATGCCGCCGTCGACGTACAGGATGTGGCCGTTGACGAAGCGCGAGGCGTCGCTGGCCAGGAACACGGCCGCGCCGCCCAGGTCCTCCAGCTCGCCCCAGCGGCGGCCGGGCGTGCGACCCACCAGCCACTGGCTGAACTTCTCGTCGTCGACCAGGGCACGGTTGAGCTCGGTCTTGAAGTAGCCCGGGCCGATGCCGTTGACGTTCAGGCCGTGCGGTGCGAGGTCGATCGCCATCGCCTTGGTCAGCATCTTCACGCCGCCCTTGCTGGCCGTGTAGGGCGCGATGCCCGGGCGCCCCAGCTCGCTCATGACCGAGCAGATGTTGATGATGCGACCGCGCCCGCGCGCGATCATGTGGCGCGCCACCGCCTGGCCGACGTGGAAGATGCTGTCGAGGTTGGTGCGCATCAGCGTGGCCCAGTCCTCGGCCGGGAAGTCCTGGAACGGCGCGCGCCGCTGCATGCCGGCGTTGTTGACGAGGATCTCGATCGGCCCGGCCTCGGCCTCGATCGCCGCGACGGCGGCGGCCACCTCGTCGTGCTGCGTCACGTCGAAGGCGCGTTCGTGCACGACCAGGCCTTCGCTGCGCAACAGCGCCGCTGCGGCGGCCAGCCGGCCGGCATCGCGGCCGTTGAGCACCAGCGCGGCGCCGGCCTGGCCGAGCGCGCGCGCCAGCGCCAGGCCGATGCCGGCCGAGGAGCCGGTCACGAGGGCGAGGCGGCCGTCGAGCCGGAAGGTGTGGGCGGTGATCATGCGTGGGCCTTCTCGAAGTGGCGCCGCGCCGCGTCGGCGAGTTCCGCGACCGGCGCAGCGATGTCGAGCGCGAGCGCGAGCTCGTCGGGCGCGGGCGGCTCCAGCGTCGCGAGCTGGCTGGGCAGCAGCGTGGGCGGCATGTAGTGCCCGCTGCGGCCGGCCAGGCGCTCGGCCAGCAAAGCCGGCGCGCCGTGCAGCCAGACGAGCTGCATCCCGGGGGCGCCGGCGCGCAGGCGGTCGCGGTAGCTGCGCCGCAGCGCGGAGCACGACACCACCGCACCGGTGCCGCGGGCCGCCTCGGCGAGCACGTCGGCCACGCGCGCGAGCCATTCGCGCCGGTCGTCGTCGGTGAGCGCGGTGCCGGCGGCCATCAGCGCCACGTTGCGCGGCGGGTGCAGGTCGTCGCCCTCGACGAAGGGCAGCCCCAGGGCCTGCGCCAGCAGGCGGCCGACGGTGGTCTTGCCGCAGCCGCACACGCCCATCACGACGATGCAGGGGGCGCTCACCGGACGACCCTGCGCGCTGCGCGCTCCGGGGGTGGGCACTTGGGAGGACGGCCCGGCGTGCTCATGAGCCAAGGCGCCGGCTCACGCGAGGCGCTGGCCGGTGGCGCTGTCGAAGACATGCGCCTTGTCGGCATCCACCGACAGGTACACCGTCTCGTCGGGTTGCGCGCCGGTGCGGCCGTGCATCACCAGCACGAGCTGCTGGCCGCCGACGTCCACCAGCAGTTCGGTCTCGGCGCCGGTGGGCTCGACCACGACGACGCGCGCGGCGATGCCCTCGCGGCCGAGCGCGAGGTCGGTCGGCCGGATGCCGTAGTGCACCGCCCGCCCCTCGTGCGCGGCGGCCAGCGCGGAGGGCACCGGCCAGCGCGCGCCCAGCGCCTCGACGGCACCGCCCCGCAGCGTGCCGGCGGCCACGTTCATGGCCGGCGACCCGATGAACTGCGCCACGAAGAGGTTGCCCGGGCGGTCGAACAGCTCGAGCGGCGTGCCGATCTGCTCGACGATGCCGTCGTGCATCACGACGATGCGGTCGGCCATGGTCATGGCCTCGATCTGGTCGTGCGTGACGTAGACCGTGGTCGTCTTCAGGCGCTGGTGCAGGGCCTTGATCTCGGCACGCATCGCCACGCGCAGCTTGGCGTCGAGGTTGGACAGCGGCTCGTCGAACAGGAAGACCTTGGGGTCGCGCACGATGGCGCGGCCCATCGCCACGCGCTGGCGCTGGCCGCCGGAGAGCTCGCGCGGGGTGCGGTCGAGCAGCGCATCGAGGTTGAGGATCTTGGCCGCGTGCTCGACGCGCTGGGCGGTGGTGGCGGCGTCGGCGCGCCGCAGGCGCAGCGAGAAGCCCATGTTCTCGCGCACCGTCATGTGCGGGTACAGCGCGTAGCTCTGGAACACCATCGCGATGTCGCGGTCCTTGCTCTCGAGGTCGTTGACGACCTTGCCGTCGATCAGGATCTCGCCGTCGGTGATCTCCTCCAGGCCCGCGAGCATGCGCAGCAGCGTGCTCTTGCCGCAGCCGCTGGGCCCGACCAGCACGACGAACTCGCCGTCGTGGATCGAGAACTCGATGCCGTGGATGACCTTGACCTTGCCGAAGGCCTTGTGGATGTTCTTGAAGGTGACGGATGCCATGGGGTTCCTCAGCTCTTCACCGCACCGGCCGTCAGGCCCGACACCATGTAGCGCTTGAAGGCGTAGTAGATCGCCGCCGGCGGCAGCGCGTAGACGAGGCCGGTGGCCATCAGCAGCTCCCAGGGCGAGTCGTCGGCCGACAGGAAGCTGCCCAGCGCCACCGCGAGCGTGACGTCGGTGTCCTTGGACAGCAGCAGGAAGGCGTACAGGTACTCGTTCCACGCCAGCAGCAGCGAGTAGGTGCCCACGGCCACGAGCGAGGGCACCATCAGCGGCAGGTACACGAGGCGGAACAGCTGCAGCGGCCCGGCGCCGTCCATGCGGGCGGCCTCGTCCAGCTCGGCGGGCAGCTTGTCGGAGGCCTGCTTGAGCACCCAGATGCAGTAGGGCGAGGCGATGGTCACCATCGCCAGGATCAGCGACCACTGGTGGTTCAGCAGCCCGTACACGCCCATCGTCTTGTACATCGGCACGGCGAGGAAGGCCGCCGGGATGAAGTAGGTGAACAGCGCCAGGTTCATCACCGTGCGGCCGCCGCGCACCTTGAGGCGGCTGATCGCGAAGGCCGCGCAGGTGGCGACGAACAGCGTGATCGCGCCCACCGCCAGCGCGATCACCACGCTGTTGCCCATCTGCTGCCAGAAGTGGTTCAGGTAGAAGTGCTTCTGCTGGAACACGATGTCGAAGTTCTGCAGCGTCGGGTTGGCGGGCCACAGACGGCCGGAGGTGGCCTGGTCGCGCTCGGAGATCGCGAACAGGAACATGTGGTAGATCGGGATCAGCGTCCACAGCAGCACCGGGATGCCCACCAGCAGCAGCTGGGCTTCGATCGAGACCTTCTTCAGCGTCAGGCGGGTCATTGCGCCCCCTTGGCGCTGCGCGCCGTCCCCCCGAGGGGGAGCGAGCGCCTTTGGAACGGCCATGCGGCGCTCATTTCGACAGCCGTTTCATCATGAAGTACACCAGGGGCAGCACCAGCGGCAGCGAGGCGACGATGGACGCCATGGCGAGGTCGATCTCGTCCAGCCGCAGGTAGCGGATGCCCAGCGTGGCCAGCACGTGCGTGAGGTCGGCCGGGCCGCCGCCGGTCAGCAGGTACACGCTGTTGAAGTCGCCCAGCGTCCAGATCGTCGACAGGATCACCGAGGTGAGGTAGAGCGAGCGCATCGCCGGCCAGGTGATGAAGCGGAACTTCTGCCAGCGCGAGGCGCCGTCGACACTGGCCGCCTCGTACTGCTCGGCCGGGATCGCCAGGCGGCCCGCCACCAGGATCAGGGTCCAGAAGGGCAGGCTCTTCCAGATGTGCATCAGCATCGAGAAGGTCAGCGCCAGCGTCGGGTCGTTGAGCCAGTTGGGCCCGTCCAGGCCGGTGAGCCGGAAGTAGGTGCTGTTGATCACGCCCCACTCGGGGTTGAGCATGAAGCGCACCGACAGGATGGTCGGGATGCTGGGCACCGCCCAGGGCAGGATGAAGATCACCGACAGGATCCTGATCCACCAGCGCGATTGCACGAAGAAGCCCGACAGGCCCAGCGCGACCACCATCTTCAGGTTGATGGCCACCAGCAGGAACACCAGCGTGTTGACGGCGGTGCGGAAGAAGATCGGGTCGGCGGCCAGGCGCCGGTAGCTGTCCGGATCGCGTGCCAGCCACAGCCCGTAGCCCACCGGGTAGAGCACGAAGACCACGAACACCAGCAGGTAGGGCAGCACGAGCACGCGGCCCCAGCGCTCCCAGGAGCTGAGCGGCTTGGCGGCGGGAGTGCGCCATGGCGGTGCAACGGCAGTACTCATAGCGTCCTCAGGGCAAAGCGCCAGCGAGCCCGTTCAAGCGGCCGCCGTGGATCCGGCTTTGCCGGACCACCAGCGGCGCCCCGGGGGCGCGCCGCTGGCGCTCCGGGGGGGGGCTTAATTCGCGACCTGCTTGATGCGGGCGATCATCTCGTCGACCGCGCGGTCCACCGGCACCTTCTCGTTGAGCACGCGGTTCATCGCCTTGGCCCACACGTTCTCGTTGTTGAGCACGGTGAACTTGTAGTT
>DASTJE010000028.1:0-6762 GCA_035716845.1 Burkholderiaceae bacterium | reverse complement strand
CCGAGCGCCAGGCAGCGCGCCGCCGAGGGCAGCGGGAACAGCACGGTGTTGATGCAGATGGGCACCACCTCGACCGGCCAGTGCTGGTCGGGCCACAGCAGCGCGTGCGGCAGCGTGAAGGCGTGGTCGACCAGCATCTCCTGGCACACCGTCATGTCGAAGTTCGCCGCCACCAGGGCCTCGACGAGGTGCCAGGACAGGTCCTGCGCGCCGGTGAAGGGCTCGACCTGCGGGATGCCCCAGCCCTCGTCGGCGTTGCGGTACTCGGGCGCGGCGCCGATCGCGAAGGTCGGCATCTTGTCGAGGAAGAAGTTCAGCCCGTGGTCGTTGGAGAACACCACCGCCACGTCGGGCCGGGTCTCGGCAAGCCAGTGGCGCACCGGCACGAAGCCGTCGAAGAATGGCTTCCAGTACGGGTCCTGCTGCAGGCCGCGGGCGATGGCGCCGCCGATGGCGGGCACGTGGGAGGTGGTGACGGCACCGAGGATCGTGGCCATGACGTGTGTTCCTTGAGTCGGGGGGCGGGTCAGCGGCCGGCAGCCACCAGCCTGGCCTTGAACTCGGCCTTGGTCAGGCCGGTCTGCTGCGCGCCGATGTCCTGCATGTCCAGGCCGAAGATGCCGGCGAACTTGGCCAGGTAGTAGGCGTTGCCGCCGGCGGCCAGCAGCTTGAGCACGTTGCGCTCGGCGACGGCCCGGCGCTGCTCGGCATCGAGGCCGTACCGGGCGCAGTAGGCGTCCTCGTCGGCGACGAAGGCGGCGCGGTTGGCGGCGTCGTTGAACGAGAAGCACATCTTGTTGAGGGCATAGCCCTTGCGCGCCATGCGGCCGTCGAACAGCACCGTGCCGGGGATGTTGTCCTGCACTTGTCGGGTGGCGTCGCTCATCGCGGGGCTCCTGTCGCTTGATCTGGATCAAACCCATCCCACGCGGCTGCGCGGTCGGCGTCGAAGCCAGTGTCGCGGGCGTGCGCGGCCCGATCAACGCACCGACACTCATGCGTGACATGAGTCGATCTAAAGTCGAGCGCCGGCGCGCGGAGGTGCACTGATGTCAGAAGATGGGGCTTGCGACCGCCGACCCCGCGTGCCGTACGTCGCCCGAAGCACACGGACGCGGGTCGAAGACCATGGGCACGGCCCCCGGTGCGCGGTCTCCGTGCGTGCGCGCAGCGCAGAAGGGTTGATCGGTACACATGTCCGCAGATGTTGATGTCGTCATAGTCGGCGCGGGACCGGCAGGGCTGGCCTGCGCCGCCGACCTGGCCGGCTTGAAGGTGCTGCTGCTCGAACGCGAAGAGCGTCACGGAGGCAGGGTCCGGACGATCGATCTCGCCCGTCAACGCGTGGATATGGGCGCCTGCTTCGCCTTCGATCCGTCGATCGCACCGGCCCGCTTGACTGTGCCCACCGGCAGTCTGGTGCAGGAGCGCGCCGACATGGCCGTCTGGGGCGCCGGCAAGGCGCACCAGGGCGCAACGCCGCTTGGCTGCCTGCTCAGAATGGGCATCGACGAGACGACACGCCATCGCATCGAGTCCGTTGCCCGCCAGTCGTCCCAGGCAGCCAGCATGCGTGGCACGCTCGCCCATTCCCTGCTCGATGCGCTCCTGCACCAGGTGCACCCAGGCAACCTCGACGACTACGACGCGCGGCACCACCGCGATGGCCTCTTCACCTGGTATCCGGATCACTGGGAACACGGCAACGGCACGCTCACCGATTCCCTGTTGGCCGGCAGCGGCGCGGAACTGCAGCTCGGGGCGATGGTGACGGCCATCGCCAAGCGGGGCGACAGAGTCGACGTCGACTACCGCATTGGCGAAGGCACCGGGAAAGTCAGTTGCCGGTCCGCCGTGGTCGCCACCACGGCGCCCGTGGCGGCTTCCATTGTCGATTGGCCCGACCCGCGAATGCGGCGGTTTCTCGCCGCCACACGGTATGCAAGCTACTTGGTCGTGGCCCTGGGTGGGGCGGCCACGCGTGCGCTGCCGCGTTTTCGCAGCCTGGTTCCGCTCGACGGTTCCCCTGCCCTGGTCGTGCAGCAGCGAAGTCTCGCGCGCGACCGGGCCGTGCTGCTGTGCTACTACCGCGGCGCCGACTGCGAAATGCTCGCCTCACGCTCCGATGCCGAATTGACGGAGCTGAGCCTGCAACGCCTTGCTGCGCTGGGCATCGCCAAGACCGCGCTCGACGCGCTCACCGAGTCGGCTGTCCAACGCTGGGAACATGCCGGCACGATACTCTCCAGCGAGTACAGGGGTTGCCGCTCTGATCTCGCCGAACGGGGTACCGAGTCGATATTCATCGCCGGTGATTACGCGTGCCAGGATCCAGGTGCCGGTTATGGCCTCGCCGACGCCATGCGCTCCGGCATTCACGCAGCTCAGCGCGTGCGCGCCATGCTGGCGCGCACCTGACCGTCTCCGGCCCCACCTCGGCGCGCACGATGCCTCATCACCCGGACGCGGCATGGTCGACAAGCTAGCACCCGACGGCGCCGAGATGGCCGGCGCAGAACCGAAGAGTTCCGACATGGTGCTGGGGCTGATTCGACACGTCGGAGGTCTGTCCGATCGGGTTGAGTTCGAGCGATCGTTCAAGGCGAGTCGGGGCCATCTCTCCGTGGACCGGCTCCTGATGGGCATCGACAGAGGCGAGGGAAGTGGCACACGGGACGATGCCATCGGAGGTGCCATTCGCGGGATCGGAATGCCTGCCGACCTTCAGGAGTCCTTCCGGAAATCCCTCCCGGAGGCAAACCACGTCTACTTCGGTGCGGAAAATGACGGTCGGTCATTGATCTTCAAGGCTTACCTCGAGTTTCGCGACAGGATCGCCCGACAGATCGCACGCCGACCCGCAAGCGCGCAACCCTTTGCGCTCTACACGGGCTTCAAATGGGATGCGACCGATCGTTCGCGGCGGGCGGTGACGCAGTACGAATGGCGGCCATCCCTCTCATCGGGTGCAGTCCTGGAACGCGTCCAGGCGATCGTCGATCCCGAACGGCATTCCTTGTTGAACGAGATTCTTCTGGCGATCGTCGATCGAACGCTGCGCGTGATCCCCCCAGACGCGATTCAATTGCTCGAGGTTCGCGAGGCCGGCAATCCGAGAAGCTCGCTCGACATCAACCTTTACCGGGCCGGATATCGAATCAGCGATCTGCAATCGCAGCTGCTGAAGCTGGCCGCACACTACTCCATCGCGCCCGCGAGATTCGATGCCCTTTACGGCAGGATCAGCGGCGAGCGCGTCGGCCACCTCGCTGCGGGAGTCGACCGCGACGAGCGCGACTTCCTGACCATCTATTACGGAGGAACGGTGATCGATGGGGCCAGTCTGCGTTCTGCCGTCGTCGCGCGGGCGTAGGGGCCCGACACCGTCTTCATGGGCTGCCCGATCGGTTGCAGGATGTCCTCGCCAAGTCCCTCCAGACTGCCTAGGCCGAATTTCGAGAAGGCGGACCTGCGGGCGTGCGCGGCCCGATCAGCGCACCGACACTCATGCGTGACATGAGCGCCTTCGATCCCCTCGACGTGGACGGCCGCCTGCTCGCGCTGCTGGTGGCGGTGGTGGAGGAGCGGTCGATCACGCGCGCCGCCGAGCGCCTGGGCGTCACGCAGTCGGCGGTGAGCCACGGCCTGGAACGCCTGCGCGCCTGGACGGGCGCGCCGGTGGTGGTGCGCTCGGGGCGCGGCGTGGTGCCCACGGCGCGCGCGCAGGCGCTCGCCGTCAAGGCTCGGGGCGTGCTCGAGGGGCTGACGACCCTGGTCGACGACGGCCCCTTCGACGCTGCCCGTTTTGCCGGCCGCGTGCAGATCGCCGCCAACCCGCTGCAGCGCGACCTGCTGTTGCCGGGCCTGCTGGCGCGCCTGCGCGAGCAGGCGCCGCACCTCACGTTGCGCGTCGTGCCGTCCGACGTGCCCAGCGCCGAGATGCTGCGCGACGCCGCCTGCCACCTCGTGATCTCGCCGCGCCTGCCCGAGGCGGGCGACATCGTCCACAAGCGACTGTTCGAGGACCGCTACGCGGTGTACTTCGACGCGGCGGTGCGCACGGCGCCGCGCAGCCGCGCCGAATGGGAGTCCGCCGAGCACGTGTGCGTGATGCACGCGCCGCAACGCCCGCTGGCCATCGACGGCTGGCTCGACGCCCATGGCTTCGCGCGCGACGTGGTGGTGCAGGTGGCCGACTTCTCGGGCGCGCGCGCCTTCATCGCCGGCACCGCGCGTGTCGCCACCCTGCCCTCGCTGCTGCGCGCGGGCGCACTGGCCGGGCTCGCGCAGGCGCCGCTGCCCTTCGATTGCGACACCATGCCGATGTACGCCCTGTGGCACGTGCGCCACCAGGACGACCCGATGCACCGCTGGCTGCGCGCGGCACTGGAGGCGGTGGTCAGCGGAGCGGCGGTGGCGGACTGACGGGCAGGCGAAGACTCAAGCGAGGGTGGGATCGAAGGGCCGGCATCGACCCGTCGGGGTCGTTCGCGCCGTGACGGTCGCGGGCGGTTGGGGCAGCCTGTTGCGCTCATGTCCCCCGCGCTCGCTGGCGCGAGCGCTCCTCCTTGACTTCGCTCCACAGGCCACCCCAACCGCCCGCTTCGGCACCGCCCCTGGTGTTCTTCCCGGGGGCATGCCGCTGCGGTCGAACGGGCGAGCGACTGCCACTGACCGAGAGCCGCTCCCACGCAGCCGACTGCCACTGCGGTCAACGTGCGATTTCAACCCTGGAAGTCGATGGCCAATCGTCAGTCCGGCTTGACGTTGCCCGCGCGCACCACCTCGGCCCAGCGCGGCAGCTCGCGCGCGATCAGCTCGCCGAAGGCCTTGGGCGCGTCAGGCATGGGGAGCGCGCCCTCGGCGGCAAGCTGCTGGCCCACGTCGGGTAGCGCGAGCGCGCGGTTGACCTCGGCGTTGATGCGCTCGACCCAGGCCGCTGGCGTGCCGGCCGGCGCGACCAAGCCGTACCACTGGTCGGCCTCGAATCCGGGCACTCCGCCCTCCGCCACCGTGGGCACGTCGGGCAATGCGGCCAGCCGCTCGCGGCTCGACACCGCCAGCGCGCGCAGGCGGCCGTTGCGCACGTGCGGCAGCACCGCCGGTGCCCCGGTAAAGGTGCAGTCCACCTGGCCGCCGATCAAGTCGGTCACCGACGGCGCAGTGCCGCGGTAGGGGATGTGCGTGAGGAACAGATGCGCCTTGAGCTTGAGGGCTTCCATCGCGATGTGCGCGGCGCTGCCGTTGCCGCCCGACGAGTAGGTCAGGCGACCCGGCTGAGCACGCACGCGCGCCAGGAACTCCGCGAAGGTCTTCGTCGGCGCCGCGGCCGGCACCACCAGCACGTTGGTCACGCGCGCCACCCAGGCCACCGGCACGAAGCTCCTGAGAGGGTCGTAGCCCAGGCGCGGGTACAGCGCCGGATTCACCGCCAGCGTGCCGATGTGGCCCATCAGCAGGGTGTGGCCGTCGGGCTCGGCGCGGGCGGCCTCGGTGGCGCCGATCGAGCCGCCGGCACCGGGCCGGTTGTCGACGATCACGTTCACCCCCAGCGCCTGCTGCAGCTTGGGTGCCAGCGCACGCGCCAGGATGTCGGTGCTGCCCCCCGGCGTGAAGGGCACGATGATGCGCAGCGGGCGCGTGGCCTGCGCCGACGCAAGGCGCGGCGCAGCCAGGCAGGCCGCCAGCGCGGCCGTCACCTGTCGTCGTTGCAACTCAGGTCTCCTCGGGGTCGAAGCCCAGCCAGCGGCACGGCGTGTCCCAGAACAGCCTGCGCCGCTCGGCCGGGTCGGGCAGCAGGCGCTCGGCGTGGCCGAGCAGCGGGCCGACGTCCAGGCGCTGCGGCGCGCGCAGGAAGGGCCAGTCCGACGCCCACAGGCAGGCGTCGACCGTGAAGGCCTCGAGCAGCGCGTCCGCGAACGGACGCGTGTCGGGCCAGGGCTGCGGCAGACGCGAGAACTTCTGCCAGCCCGACAGCTTGACCGCCGTGCGGCCGTTGCGCGCCATCGCCAGCAACGCCCGGAAGCCCGGCTGGTCGACGCCGCGCGCGGGGTCGGGACGGCCGCCGTGGTCGACGAGCGTGCGCACGCCGCTGTCCTCCACCAGCGGCCGCAGCGCGACGAGCTGGTCGTGCTCGACCTGCAGCGACAGCCGCAGGCCGAGCGTGGCCGCTCGGCGCAGCAGCGGCCCGGCACGCAGGCAGTGCGCAACGCCGAGCACCGTGGCGTTGAGCGCCAGGCCGATCACGCCGCGCGCCTGCAGCGCGTGCAGTTCCTCGTCCGGCGTGTCGAGCCCGACGAAGGCGATGCCGCGCAGGCGCTCGGGCGCGCGCGCCAGCGCATCGAGCAGGCAGCGGTTGTCGGTGCCGTAGCCCGAGTTGGGCCCCACCAGCAGCGCGCGGCGGATGCCGTAGGCCTCCATCACCTGCAGGTACTCGTCGATGCCGCCCTGCTCCTGCCCCGCCGGGCGATAGGCCACGTCCGGCGCGTAGGGAAAACGCGCCGGGTCGAGCACGTGGCAGTGCGAATCGATCTTGGGCTCGTCGAACACGGTCATGACCGCCCCTCGGCCGGCCCGGGGGCGGCCCGGCGACCGGCCCGCGTCACGCCCCGCACCGCCCTTTCACTTCGCGCCGAGCGCGGGCAGGATCTCCTTGACGATCTGCTTGCCGTCGCGTGCCTCGACCAGGAAGCTCTCGCGGTCGAGGTCGCCGTTGGCGTCGATGCTCACGTCCATCAGCACGCCGGGGGTCTGCGCGGCCTT
>DASTJE010000027.1:0-3321 GCA_035716845.1 Burkholderiaceae bacterium | reverse complement strand
GGGCACCACGGTCAGCACCAAGTACGGGCCGGTCAAGACGGACCACATCCTGTTCATCGCCTCGGGGGCCTTCCACCTGGCCAAGCCGAGCGACCTGATCCCCGAGCTGCAGGGGCGCTTCCCGATCCGCGTCGAGCTGGGGCCGCTGTCGGTGGCCGACTTCGAGGCCATCCTCACCAGCACCCACGCCAGCCTGCTCAAGCAGTACCAGGCCCTGCTGGGCACCGAGGGCCTGACGCTGGAGTTCACGCCGGAGGCGGTGCGGCGCCTGGCCCAGATCGCCTTCGAGGTCAACGAGCGCACCGAGAACATCGGGGCACGGCGGCTGGCCACCGTGATGGAGCGCCTGCTCGAAGAGGTCAGCTTCGACGCGCCTGCGCGCGGCGGCCAGCGGCTGGTGGTGGACGAGGCGCTGGTGCAGCAGCGCCTGGCGGCGCTGGCAGGCAACGAGGACCTCTCGCGCTACGTCCTGTGACCACCCCCGGAGCGGTTGTCGCCGCTCCCCCTCAAGGGGGCGCCGCCAGCGGCCCGGCGAAGCCGGTACCACGGCGGCCGCTGGGAAGGATCAGCGCGCCGTCGCGCTCAGCCGCTCGGCCTGCAGGGCGAGCAGGCCGTCGAAGATCAACGCATCGATCGGCTCGAACGGCAGGTCGGTGATCGGTGCCATCTTCACCGCGGCGCCGCCGGTCATCAGGCGCAGCGGCTCGGCACCGCAGCGCGCCACGAGGCGGCGGTGGATGCGCTCGATCGCCCCGGCCAGGGCGTGCGCGCCGCCGCTCATCAGCGCGTCGCTGGTGTTGGTCGGAAAGTCGACCACGTCGCCGGTGGGCACCTTCAGGCCCGCCGTGCCCTGCTCGAGCGCGCGCAGCATCAGGCCGAAGCCCGGCATGATGAGCCCGCCGAGGAAGCGCCCGTGCGCATCGAGCGAGTCCACCGTGACCGCGGTGCCCACCATCACCACCAGGGCCGGGCGCGGCGCGGTGCCGGTCAGGCGCGCACGCTCCATCACGTGCCAGCGCGCGCCGACCAGGGCGGCCCAGCGGTCGGCGCCGAGGCGCGAAGGATGGTCGTAGCCGTTGACCACGCCGCCGGCCTGCGAGGACGGCACGATCCAGCGCGGTTCGATGTCCCACAGCTCGAGCTGTTCCTCGACGCGGCGGCGCACCGCATCGCCCGCGACGTTGCTGCCGAGCATCGCCGCGGGTGGCGCCAGGCCGCGCCAGTGCAGGTCCGCCAGCGTGTCGATCGTCTCGAGAAACACCGCGTCCTGCGTCTGCGGTGCGCTGCCCGGAAGCGCCTGTTCGTACAGCGCCCATTTCAGGCGCGAGTTGCCGATGTCGAGGGCCAGAAAGCTCATGAAGTCAGCCCGCTGCGGGCCGTGACGGCGAGGGCAGGCTCAGCAGATGGCGCACGTGCCGCAGCGTCTGCGCCGCGATGATCTTGCGATGCGGCTTGCGCAGGCGCTGCTCCACTTCGTCGAGCAGGCATTCCAGATCCTCGCGCGTCGCGGCGCGCCGCAGCTTGATCAGCGTCAGCGCGCCGGCCAGCGGGGCCTCGCTGCGCACCGCGCGCACCAGCAGCGCGCGTGCCTCCTCGAACGGGCGGTCGCTGGGCGGGTGCTCGTCGTGCTCGAGCGACGACCAGGTCGAATCGCCGTGCAGCGACAGCGAGGAGGGCAGGACCGACGACGGCAATCCCTCGGGTTCGCCGACCGGGCCCGCCACCAGGCCGTGCGCGAGCAGTTCATCGAAACAGCGGCGGTCGGCGCCGGCCTGCCGCGCCAGCTCGAGGATCTCGCGCAGTTCGCGCCGCCCGTCGACCAGCAGGAGCACCGTGCGATGGCGCTGCGACAGCCCCAGACCGCGCCGCTCGAGCTCGACCTGGCCGGCCGTGGTGCGCCGCGGGATCATGGCCGGGCGCGACAGTGTGGGCTGCATGGGCAGGATTGTGCAGAAATCCGGTGCGCCCGATGGCGGGCAAACCACGAGCGGGCCGACCGGATGAGGTCGTGGCATCATCGCGATTGACGTTTACGTAAACGTCAAGTCCAGCCGGGAACCCGCGATGACCGAACTCTCCGCCGACTACCAGGCGCTGGCCGCCTATCGCCCCAAGCACAAGCTGCGCTTCGTCACGGCCGCGAGCCTGTTCGACGGCCACGACGCGGCCATCAACATCATGCGCCGCATCCTGCAGGGCATGGGCGCGGAGGTGATCCACCTCGGCCACAACCGCTCGGTCGACGAGGTCGTCACCGCGGCGCTGCAGGAAGACGCGCAGG
Source organism: Burkholderiaceae bacterium (assembly GCA_035716845.1). GTDB lineage: Bacteria > Pseudomonadota > Gammaproteobacteria > Burkholderiales > Burkholderiaceae_C > CADEEN01. The sequence goes on along the minus strand of DASTJE010000027.1, from coordinate 1,040 downwards.
GCATCGCGGTCAGCAGCTACCAGGGCGGACACGTCGAGTACTTCAAGTACATGGTCGAGCTGCTGCGCGCGCGCGGCGGCGACACGATCCAGGTCTTCGGCGGCGGCGGCGGCGTCATCGTGCCGGCCGAGATCCGCGAGCTGGCCGAGCACGGCGTGCGCATCTACAGCCCCGAGGACGGCCAGCGCATGGGCCTGCAGGGCATGATCGGCGAGATGCTGATGCGCTGCGACGGCGCCGCGGCCGCGGCGCCCCCGGTGGCGCTCGACCAGATCGGCGGTCATGGCGAGGCGGCCTGGCGCGCGCTGGCGCGCCTCATCAGTACGCTGGAAGACGGGCGCCTCGACACGGCCGCGAAGCGCGTGCTGCACGAGCGCGCCAAGGCGTCGCGCGCGCCGGTGCTGGGCGTCACCGGCACCGGCGGCGCGGGCAAGTCCAGCCTCACCGACGAGCTGATCCGGCGTCTGCGGCTGGACCAGGACGACGCCCTGCGCATCGCGGTGGTGTCGATCGACCCGTCGCGCCGCAAGAGCGGCGGCGCGCTGCTGGGCGACCGCATCCGCATGAATGCCATCGGGCCGTGGCCCAGGCCGGCCGGACGGACGGCAGCTCCTGACGACGGGCGGCGCGTGTACATGCGCAGCCTGGCCACGCGCGCAGCCGGCAGCGAGATCAGCGCCGCGCTGCCGGACGTGGTGGCGGCGTGCAAGGCCGCCGGCTTCGACCTGGTGATCGTCGAGACCTCGGGCATCGGCCAGGGCGACGCGGCCATCGTCCCGCACGTGGACATCCCGCTGTACGTGATGACGCCCGAGTACGGCGCCGCGAGCCAGCTCGAGAAGATCGACATGCTCGACTTCGCCGAGTTCGTGGCCATCAACAAGTTCGACCGCAAGGGTGCGGCCGACGCGCTGCGCGACGTGGCCAAGCAGGTGCAGCGCAACCGCGAGGCGTTCAGGCAGATGCCCGACGAGATGCCGGTGTTCGGCACCATGGCCAGCCGCTTCAACGACGACGGCGTGACCGCGCTGTACCAGGCG
>DASTJE010000026.1:0-40346 GCA_035716845.1 Burkholderiaceae bacterium | reverse complement strand
CACCTCTGGTGTATCGGTTGTCACGCCAGTGGCATTGCCGAGTAGCTAAGTGCGGAAGAGATAACCGCTGAAAGCATCTAAGCGGGAAACTCGTCTCAAGATGAGTCTTGCCGGGGCCTCGAGCCCCCTGAAGAGTCGTTCGAGACCAGGACGTTGATAGGCCGGGTGTGGAAGCGCAGTAATGCGTTAAGCTAACCGGTACTAATTGCTCGTGCGGCTTGACCCTATAACTTTGACAAAATGTCAAACGTTATGCCAAGGGACGCAATCATCCCCTGATTCGATTCTGTGAATTGGCCTGCTCCAGTAATTGAGCAGGCGACAAGTCAAGCCTGATGACCATAGCGAGGTGGTCCCACTCCTTCCCATCCCGAACAGGACAGTGAAACGCCTCAGCGCCGATGATAGTGCGGGTTCCCGTGTGAAAGTAGGACATCGTCAGGCTATTACCCAGGAAAGCCCGGTCGTGATCGACCGGGCTTTTCGCTTTTCTGACGTCAGTGGGCGCGCAACTCTCGTCTGAGTATCTTGCCTACGTTGCTCTTGGGCAGTTCGTCTCTGAATTCGATGGATTTTGGTCGCTTGTAGGCGGTGAAGTTTTCCCTGCAGTAAGCCGCGACGTCGTCCTCCGAGAGTGAAGGGTCCTTCTTCACGACGTAGAGCTTGACCGTTTCTCCGGAGTGGGCATCGGGTACGCCGATCGCTGCGCATTCCAAAATGCCCGGATGCAGATTGACAACTTGTTCGATCTCGGTCGGGTAAACGTTAAAACCCGAGACCAGGATCATGTCCTTCTTGCGGTCCACGATCTTCACGTACCCACGCGCGTCCATCACACCGACATCCCCGGAGCGGAAGAAGCCATCGAATGTCATGACTTTGGCAGTCTCGTCGGGGCGTTGCCAGTAGCCCGCCATCACTTGCGGGCCGCGAATGCAGATCTCGCCAGGAACCCCGGCTCCAACGTCGTTCCCCGCGTCGTCTCTGATCGAGATCTCCGTCGACGGAATCGGCAGCCCGATCGTGCCCGTGAAGTGCTCGCTGTCGACAAGGTTCGACGTGGCGACAGGCGACGTTTCGGACAAGCCGTAACCCTCGACGATCGGGCAGCCAGTCACGCGCTTCCACAGCTCAGCCGTGGCCGCCTGGACCGCCATGCCTCCACCGTTCGACACGACGAGGCCAGAGAAGTCCAAGCGTGCGAACTCCGAGTCGTTGGCCAATGCGTTGAACAGAGTATTCACCGCGGGGAACATGTTGACCCGGTGGTCGCCCAGCACGCGCACGAAGCCACGGATGTCCCGAGGGTTCGGAACCAACAGGTTGAGCATGCCCAAACGCGCGCCCATGAGGTAGCAGATCGTGAGGGCAAAGATGTGGTACAGGGGAAGCGCACAGACAATCGTCAGCTGGGTCTGTCCGACACGCGCCAACATCGGCTTGAACCATGCCTCCGTCTGCAGGATGTTGGCCACCACGTTCCGGTGAAGCAGCGTGGCGCCCTTGGAAATGCCGGTGGTGCCTCCGGTGTATTGAAGGAACGCAACCGAATCCGCCGTGAAGTCTGCGCGCCGAAGGGAAGCACGCGACCCTGCCTCGCACGCTGCAAGAAAGCGATTGACGGTGCGCCCACCGTCGAGCGGCAGCCGGAACTCGGGTACCAACTTCTTGAGATGACGTACCGCAAAGTTGATGAACCGCCCCCTCCAGAAACCGAGCAGATCACCCATCCCGGTCAGGATGACATGACGTACGCACGTACGGTCTATGACCTCCTCGAGTGTGCTGGCAAAGTTCTCAAGCACGACAATGGCTTCAGCGCCGGAGTCGTTCAATTGGTGCTGAAGTTCGCGCGGCGTGTACAAGGGATTCACGTTGACGACAACGAAGCCCGCCCTCAGGACCGCCGCGATGGCGACCATGTACTGAGGAAGATTGGGCATCATCAACGCGACGCGGGATCCCGGTGCCATGCCGAGTTGCTGCAGCCAAGCCCCTAGGTCCCTGGAAAGGCGATCGACATCAGAAAACGTCAACCGCGCTCGCATGCATACGGCAGCATCCCGGCGCGCGTACAGCCGGAAAGCGTGCTCCAGGACATCCACAAGGGACAGTGAGGGGTCGAAGTCGATCTCGGCGGGGATGTCCGGCGGATACTCAGTCAGCCAAGGCCGCGCGGGCGCAATGCGTGCGGGTTCTGAAGCGGCATTCATGGTGAACATACTGCGGGCGCGCCAACCCGCCCGGCTACGGGAGTTGTCCTAGCCAGCCGGAGTCTGAAGACTGCTCTTGAAACAACGCGTCAGCCAGCGCTCGTTCACGAGTTTCGATGAGGGTCAGGAACTCCTCCGCACCGTGCATCGCACGGAATGTCTCGAATCCGGACTCCAGGAACGCTTGCAAGGCATCGAGCCCCGCGGCCCGGGCGGGTAGCCGCATCATTCGCAAGCTGCGGTGCAGCCAGGGAATGCGCGTGAAGGCGTCGAGCGCGCGGCCCACCCGCAGCAGCAGGTCGATCTGTCGTGTACGTGCCTCGCGGTCGCCGCAAGCCTTCCAGGCGCGCGCATAGTCCGCGGCCGTGACGATCGGTCCGGCGAGCTGGCGCGCCATGGCCGTGTCGAACTGCTCTGACAGCGCGTGCAGAGCGCCGAGTGTTTCCACCGTCGTGATCACGTCGTCCGGAAACAGGCGCACCATGCCCGGAACCACGCGCGCGAACTGGGCGTCGCGGCGTGTGAAGTCCACCGGCCCATACAGCTCGTCAAGAAAGAACCTCGAGGCACGTGCATAACGCGGATGCGCAAGCAGGTCGGCGTAGGTCCGCTCGAACCGACGTTGTTGATAGTGTTTGAGCGCCAGCACCTTGTCGCCCAGCGACGGATCCGCGACGCGGCAGGCCCGCTCGCCCTCGACGACTGACAGGTGGTCGAGGATCGTCGCGGCGGCGTTCTTGGGCATGAGAGGTTCGTCGGGCGACCGGCGGTTAGTCGGGTGGCTCTAAAGGATGCAACGCGATGATGCAACACTCGTCACAATGCAAAGGCGAACCCTCCTCGGCATGGGCATCGTCGGCACGGCCGTGCTGGCGGCGGGTGGAGCTGCCGTGTACTGGGCAATGGCACCGGCATGGCACGCGAACCGCCTTCAACCGCCAGGCAGGCTCGTCTTCCGTGCTGTGGCGCTGGCTGTGCTCGACGGCAGCCTTCCGGGCGAGGCCTCTTCGCGGATGCAGGCGCTTGAGTCGCACTTGACGCACATGGAGACCACGATCGCTGCGTTGCCGCCGGCAACGCAGCGCGAGCTTGATCAACTGCTGGGGCTGCTCGCATCCCCGCCAGGACGCCGGCTTCTGGCCGGCTTGAGTCAACCGTGGGATGTGGCCACCATCGAGGACGTGCGGCAGTCCCTCCAGTTGATGCGCGAGTCGACCCTGGCAGTGCGCCGCCAGGCCTACCACGCACTGCGCGACCTCACTCATGCGGCCTTTTTCGCTGACGAGCAGCATTGGGCGCTGCTGGGCTACCCCGGCCCGCGTGCGTTGGGATGACGACAATGAGCAGTGCCATCCCGGATCCGATCGCGGCGGGCCTGGCATCCGGTTGGCGCGTCAGGGGCGGGAGCTTTGGTGCACCGCCGGCCACGATTGAATGCGACGTCGCCATCGTCGGCAGCGGGGCAGGCGCAGGTGTCAGCGCCGAATTGCTGAGTGCCGCGGGTCTGCACGTCGTGATCGTCGAGGAAGGACCGCTGCGCTCGAGTCAAGACTTCCGCCAGCGCGAGGCCGAGGCCTACCCGTCGCTTTACCAAGAGTCGGCGGCCCGCAAGACGACCGACAAGGCCATCACGATCCTGCAGGGGCGATGCGTCGGCGGCTCGACCACCGTCAATTGGACAAGTTCGTTCCGCACGCCCTCGGCGACGCTGGCGTACTGGCGAGATCACTTCGGCCTGTCGGGGTTCACCGACGACGCGTTGGCACCGTACTTTCTGAAGGTCGAGCAGCGCCTGTCGATCGGCCCGTGGCTGGCGCCCCCCAACGAGAACAACGATCTGTTGCGGCGCGGCGCGCTCAAGATGGGCATCGCCGCGGCGGCGATCCTGCGCAACGTCAAAGGGTGCTGGAACCTCGGCTCGTGCGGGCTCGGCTGCCCCACCAACGCCAAGCAGTCCATGCTCGTCACGACCCTTCCCACGGCACTCAGCCGTGGGGCTTTGCTGTTGGTCGAGACGCGAGCCGAGCGGTTCGAACTGAAGGGCGGTCGCGTTGCGGCCTTGTGGTGCCAGCAGGTCCGCCCCAACGGGGCGCTGCGACCAGATGGCATGCCGATCCGCGTGGTGGCGCGGCACTATGTGCTGGCCGCGGGCGCGATCAACTCGCCGGCGGTGTTGCTGCGATCGAGCGCCCCCGATCCGCATGGCCGCGCCGGTGTGCGCACGTTCCTGCACCCTGTCGTGCTCTCGGCGGCGACCTTCCCGCAGCAGGTCGCCGGGTGGGAGGGCGCGCCGCAGACAATCTACAGCGACCACTACCTCGACGTCGATCCGATCGATGGCCCGATCGGGTTCAAGCTCGAAGCGCCCCCGCTGCATCCCCTGATCTTCACCACATCGGTGGGTGGCTTCGGGCGGACCGCCGCGGCTGCGTTCGCGCGCTTTCCCCAAACCCACGCGCTGCTCGCCCTGTTGCGTGACGGTTTCCATCCGGAGTCGCCGGGTGGGCGCGTTCGTCTGCGTGATGACGGATCGCCCGAGCTCGACTATCCGCTGACGCCCTTCGTGATGGACGGCGCGAGGCGCGCGCTGCGCACGATGGCGGAAATTCAATTTGCGGCAGGGGCCGATACGGTGTACACCGGACACGAGCTTGCGCCCCCGGTGCACACGGCGGCCGATGCGCGGCGCGTGATCGATGCATTGCCGATGGAGCCTTTATGGACCAAGGTGGTCAGCGCCCACGTGATGGGCGGCTGCGGGATGGCACGGGACGAACGAGAGGGTGTGACCCGGCCGGATGGGGTGCACTGGCAACTTGAGAATCTGTCGATCCACGATGGCTCGCTGTTTCCCACCAGCATCGGCGCGAATCCGCAGCTGTCGATCTACGGCATCGTCAACCTGCTCGCCACGCAGCTCGCGCGGCGCTTGAGTGGCCGCGACGTGGCCCTCGGCGCGTGACGGCGAGGCTGCTGCGCCTGGTCGCTGCGGCATTGCTGGTTGCGGCGCTGGCGTGGCTTGCGCTCTGGTGGCGGCAGGGCGCGCCGGCCACGGCGCTGCTCGGCGCGCTGGCGATCATGTTGCTGCAGCCCTGGGTGCTGGCCGCCGAATTCCTGTCCTTGCCATGGCAGAACCGGCGTGACCCGGCGCCCCCCGCAACGGCAGCGGATCTGCTGCGCGCCTGGCTGCGCGAGGCGGTGACGGCGCTGCGCGTGTTCCAGGGCCGGCAGGCCTGGCGCGAGTGGGCCGAACCCGACGTGGCGCCCGAGGGCCACGCCGGGCATCGCGCCGTCGTGCTGGTGCATGGCTTCTTCTGCAATCGCGCGCTGTGGAATCCCTGGTTGCGCCGGTTGCGCGGGGCCGGCGTGCCGGCCCTGGCCGTCAATCTCGAGCCCAGTTTTGACTCGATCGACGTCTACGCGCCTCAGATCGATGCGGCAGTGGAACGGGCCTGGCGCGCCACCGGACTGGCCCCGGTGCTGGTGGGGCACAGCATGGGCGGGCTCGCGATCCGTGCCTGGTGGCGCATGATGGGCGACGCGGCGGACTCGCGTGTGCACCACGTGATCACGATCGGGACGCCACACCACGGCACACAGATGGCGGCCTTCTCGCGGGCGCGCAATGCACGCCAGATGCGCCGAGGCAGTGCCTGGCTGCGCGATCTGGCGGCCGCGGAGCCGGGCACCCGGTTGGGGCGTTTCACGTGCTTCTACAGCCACTGCGACAACATCGCGACGCCCGCCTCCACCGCCACCCTGCCGGGTGCGGACAACCGGCACCTGCCGGGCTGGCCGCATGTGGCGCTGGCCTTCGCGCCACCGGTGTGGGAAGCGGTATGGCAGTGCGTGGACCCGATGCGGCTCAGGACGCCGTGAACAGGCGTTCGCCGGCCAGCACGCTGCCGGCCTCGAGTGTCGGCAGGTTGCGGACCTCGCGGTAGATCGGCGCGAAGTCCGGCGCCGTGGCGTCGAACAGCTGTTCGAACGACTCGATCACGAAGTAGCTCGCCTGGTAGGTATCGATCTTGTACCGCGTGCGCATCAGGCGCTTCAGGTCGAAGCCAATGCGGGCCGGCGCGGGACTCGACACGCTGTAGTGCAGCTCGCCTGCAGACGACAGGATGCCCGCGCCGTAAGCCCTGAGCCCTTCGGGCGTGGCAATGAGGCCGAACTCCACCGTGTACCAGTACAGGCGCGCCAGCAGCTCGCAGGCATCGAGCCGGCTCGCCTTGAGACCACCGACCCCATAGGCCTGCATGTAATCGGCGAACACCGGATCGAACAGCAGCGGGACGTGGCCGAAGAGGTCGTGAAAGACGTCCGGCTCCACCACGTAGTCGAATTCCTCGGGACGCCGGATCCAGTCAGTGACCGGAAACTTGCGCGCGGCCAGCAAGCCGAAGAAGGCCTCTTCTGGGATCAGTCCGGGCACGGCCACGAGCTGCCAGTGCGTGGCGCGGTGCAGGCGCTCCGACACCTGATCGAAGCGCGGGATACGCTCTGGCGAGCCGAGGTGGCCCATGGCATCCACGAACTCGCGGCAGGCATGGCGTTGCACTTGTGCCAATTGCCGCGCGCACAGGCGCCGATACGTGTCGTGGTCTTCGGCGCTGTACAGGCCGTAGTCCTGCTCGCAGGTGTAGTCGGAGCGTGCGCGCGCGTAGTCGCCGCGCGGCGGGCGATCGCCCTCGCCGTAGGTGACCGGTGCGACACCTCGGTTGACCCGGCTGTGCGATGCGTCCGCGCCGGGTACCGCCATGGGCGCCATCGCTCAGGACTTGCTCAGAACGCCGCGGCGCATCTGATCAAGCTCCATGCTCTCGAACAGGGCCTTGAAATTGCCCTCGCCGAAGCCCTGGTCACCCTTGCGCTGGATGAACTCGAAGAAGATCGGACCGAGCTGGTTCTCGCTGAAGATCTGCAGCAGCAGTTCCCCGGGCTTGCCGTCGATCAGGATCTTGCGCCGGTGCAACTCGGCCACATTCTCGCCGTGCCCCGGAATGCGCTTGTCGACCAGCTCGTAGTACGTGTCGATGGTGTCGAGCAGCTTTACGCCCGAGGTGCGCAGCGCGTCGACCGTCCGGCACAGGTCCAGGCTGCCCAGGGCGATGTGCTGGATGCCTTCACCGTGGTAGCGGTCCAGGTATTCCTGGATCTGACCCGCCTTGTCGTTGCCTTCTTCGTTGATGGGGATGCGGATCTTGCCGCAGGGGCTGGTCATGGCTTTGCTCTTCACGCCCGTGACCTGGCCCTCGATGTCGAAATAGCGGATCTCGCGGAAATTGAAGAGGCGCTCGTAAAAGGACGACCACTCTGCCATGCGGCCCCGATGCACGTTGTGCGTCAGGTGGTCGATGTAGGTCAGCCCATGGCCAGGCGGGTTGAGCATGTCGCCCTCGACGCCCGGCAGTGGTTCGAAGTCGACGTCGAAGAAGCCGATGTTGCCGATGCCCCCCGGCTTGGCGCCGTTCTTGCCGCGCCACCGGTCGACGAGATAGATCAGCGAGTCACCGATGCCCTTGATTGCCGGAATGTTGAGTTCGCCCGGGCCCGCCTGCCCGGCGTAGCCCCAAGCACCGAGCGCGAGCGCGCGTTCATAGGCGGCCTTGGCGTCCTGCACACGAAAGGCGATGGCGCAGATCGACGGCCCGTGCAGGCGCGCAAAGCGCTGCGCGAACGAGTCCGGCTCGGCGTTGACAATGAAGTTGATCTCCCCCTGCCGGTACAGCACCACGTTCTTGTGGCGGTGGCGTGCGATCGGCTTGAAGCCCATGCGCGCGAACAGGGCCCCCATGGCGGCCGGATCCGGTGCCGCGTACTCGATGAACTCGAAACCGTCGGTGCCCATCGGGTTGTCCCAGGGGGTGAATTGCATGGTTGGCCTCGTCGCAAAAAACCGATGCGTGACTGTAGGGGCGCGCCGGCGCAGGATTTCTGCAAAATTCGGCCCCTGGCGGCACCACAACGCATTAATACTGCACAATCAAGCGTCATGGAGATCCCATCGGAGCTTGATGTGGTCGATCGGCGCATCCTTCGGGCGCTGCAACTCGACGGCCGCGCCACCTACGACGTGCTGGCCCAAGCAGTAGGTCTGTCGCCTTCGGCCACGCTGCGTCGCGTCAAGCGCCTCGAGGAGGCTGGTGTGGTCGCCGGCTATGTGGCGCTGCTGGCGCCGGAGCGCGTGGGCTTGCCGCTGACGGCGTACCTCAACGTCCGTCTGGAAAAGCATACCGAGCGTCACAAGCGCAATCCGATGGACCTGTTCAGGGCCGCGGTACAGGCATGGCCCGAGGTTGTCGAATGCGCTGCGCTGACCGGCGAGATGGACTACCTGCTGCGGGTCGTGGTGGCCGACATGGCCCACTACTCGCGCTTCGTGATGGACACGCTGCTCAAGCACCCCAGCGTGCAGGACTGCAAGACGAGCTTCGTTCTCGACCGCGTCAAGAACACGACCTCACTGCCGATCTAGCCGCGCGAGCGCTCAGTCGTCGATGTCGCGCAGCAGCGCAAGAGTCGGTGCGGGGCCGAGCTGCAGCAATGCGCCGATGTCGGCGATGTCATCGGGCAGCGCGGGATTGTCCCAGCCGTTCGCGCTGTGCCGTGCGACACGCACGGCCAGCAGTACGTTTCGCACCTGAATCTGGGCGGCATGCCGGTCGTCCCCCAGCCGCACCAGCAACTCGGGCAGGCGCCACGCCTTCATCAGCGCCAACTGCAGGTCCGCCAGCTCGATGCCGAGCACGGCGCGTTGCGCGGCGGCGGATCGCAGTGTGGGATCGGCTTGCTGGCGGCCTGCAATCTCCAGCGCCAGCGCCGGGGCATGGCACCACAGGAGCAGCTCGGTGAAGTCGTGCAGCAGCGCGGCTTCGTGGATGACCGCTGCGTCGGGATCGAGGCGGTGGGCCGCAAACGCCAGCGCGAAACGGGCCGACCGGTACGAGCGCCGCAGCACGGCGTCGAGGCCGCGGCGAGCATCCGCGTGCTCGGCCGTGGGTGGCAACACGTCGCTGACCGTGTGCAGGGTCGCGAAGTGCCGGAAGAACGGCGAGATCCCCATCAGCACCAGGGCGCCCACCACAGTCTCGACATCGGTGGCGCGTCGAGTGTTGAGACCGACGTGCGACAGCAGCGACAAGGTCATCAACGGGTCGTTGCCCATCAACTCGGACAGCAAGTGCGCATCCACCGCGTCCTCGTGATCCACCAGCTCCTCGATCGCGGTCGCGGTCGCATCCAGTATCGGGATCGGTGCCGTGCGGAAATGTGACAGCCACAGGTCGAGGCTGGACAGCGGCCGGTCGAGGTGCGATACGGCACGCTCGGGGGCGATGGCGGCAATTGCGTCCATGGAGGGCGGTCCTGCCCGGCATATCGGCCCCGTCGACGTGGCGCTTGAGGTGGCCCGCGCCGTGGGACCGGCGCGGGCCGCGCACTCCGTCACAGACGGCTCACGCCGTCGATGTGGCCGACGAGTCGGCCGTCGACATACAGCGCGCCTTCCGGTGCTCCGGCGTCGGCGTGGTACTCGAGCCGTGGCAGGGCGTCTGCCGACGCAGAGGGCGTGCTGGGCGCGAGCGCGTGCGCCAGGCGCGCCAGCGTCTCGCTGGCCAAGCTCAAAGTCAGCGCGAGCATCGTGCGCACGCCGGTCGAGGCGAATGGGACGGATTGCAGTGCGGAGGGGTACATGGCGGGGCTCCTGGGCGTGCGCTGGTGGCACGCGGTGGTTCATCGATGGGGCGGTTTCTCTTTTGCGCCGAGGCGCTCGAGTTCGCGACGCAGTTCGCGCGCGTTCTTCTGCCGGATGCCGGCCGTCGAGCGTGCGTGCACGCCGGCATGGCGCATCCGGCTCGGGCCCACGAGCGGATTGCGCGGGGCAAGTTGGCGTAGCGTGATCTTCATGGTGTCTCCTGGGATCGACGAGGCCGCGTGGGCGGCCGGAAAACAAGAAGGCCCGGGGGCATCGCTGCACCCGGGCCTTGCGCCGCGCCGCGGCGGCTCAGGGGCCTGCAGGGCGATCGGCGTTGGCCAAGGTCAGTGCGAAGCCAATGAGGGCGCGACGACTTCCGACAACGTTGCGAAGTCGCGCGCGGCGCGGGAACAGTCGGGTCATGCGGCTCCTTCCGGTCAAACGTGTCAGGGTGGCGTCGTCCTGGATGTGGGGCCGGCCTGCCCCCAAGACTTGCGCAGATGATAAACGTTAACTTATCTTGCGCAAGATGCGTTACCCCCAAGAACTTGGGGGTCAGCGCTTCTTGGGCTTCAACGGCGCCACGCCGCGCTGGGTTTGCGCCCAGAGGTCGCGCTCCGTCGCGGTCGCCGGCGCGGTGACCGCGGCGGGGTGCGCCAGCGACGCGGTCCCCGTCGGGGCCGTCGGCATCAGCACCTCACCGAGCAGGTCCAGCAGCCGAGTGCGCGCGCGCTGCGGATGTCGCCGGTAGTAGGTGAGCACGAGGCCGACGATGAAGCGCTCGTCGTCGTCCTGCGGCAACGCACGCTCGGTCTCCGCAGGCGCGGTGCCCGTCGCCTCGGCGCGCAGCGCCGGCGTGGCGCCGTCGTGCGGCTGGTCCATCCAACCCGGGGGCTTGCGGGTGAGTTGTTCGAACTGTCGCGCCAGGCGTTCACCAATCTGGCGCGAGCGGCTCTTGATCTGGCTCCAGTAGCTCGGCTGGATCTGCAGTCGTTCCGCGAAGCGCCGTTCCAGTCCGCGCAGCGTCGCGGCGTCGGGGTCCTTGACGGTGGCGCGCACGAACTCGTCGAACAGGCGCAGGGCATTGTCGAGGCGAATCTGCGCCACGTCGCGCACGGGGGAGGCCATGCCTTCATGATAAATGGTCATTGCCTGCTGCGCGCGTTCGCGTCGCGCCTACGATCAGGCCCGTGCGTACCGTGACGCTTGCCGATGGTTCGACGCGCTGGCCTGCCCTCGGCCTGGGCACGTGGCGCTTGGGTGAGGCCCGCCATCGCCGGCGATCCGAGGTCGCGGCCGTGCGCGCTGCACTCGAACTCGGCTACCGAGTGATCGACACGGCCGAGATGTATGGCGATGGAGGTGCTGAGGAGGTGGTCGGCGAGGCCGTGCAACAGGCGCTGCGCGACGGTACCTGCCGACGCGAGGAACTCGTCGTCGTCAGCAAGGTCCTGCCGCACCATGCGAGCGCGCAGGGCACCGTCGAGGCTTGCGAACGTAGCGTGCGCCGCCTGCGCCTGGATTGGATCGATCTGTACCTGCTGCACTGGCCGGGGCCCCACCCCGTGGCACAGACCATTGCCGGGTTCGATCGACTGCTCGCCCGCGGCCTCATCCGGCATTGGGGGGTGAGCAACTTCGATGCACGAGCCATGACGCGACTGCTAGCGCTTCCTGGGGCCCAGGCGTGTGCGATCAACCAGGTGTGCTACTCGCTGCAGGAGCGTGGCGTCGAGTTCGACTTGGGGCCCTGGCAAGCACAGCGAGGGATGCCGCTGATGGCCTATTGCCCGCTCGGGCAGGGAGCGCTGGCGTCCGATGCACGGCTGGCGGACCTTGCCCAGCGGGCCGGGATGAGCCCTGCGCGGCTGGCGCTGGCCTGGGCGATGCGCGGTGGCAGCGTGATGGCCATCCCGAAGGCCGCCAGCGAGGACCATCTGCGCGACAACCTGGCTGCTGCCGATTGCCAACTCGACGCGCCGACCCTCGCCGCGCTCGACGCGATCTTCCCGCCCCCGCGCGTGGCGCGACCGCTGGCAGTCGTTTGAGGCCGGCGCCACGGCGCTTGGCAACGCCCGGCGCGTGACTTATTGCTGCCCGCCTCGCGGCGCGCCGCCGTACATTTGGATACCCGCGCGTGTGCAGTCGGCGCAGTCCGGGCCCGAGGGGGTCCATCGTTTGCCTGGTTCGCTACCGTGAGCTTCCTACAAGATCTCAAACGCCAGGCGTCCGCCTTGACGGCGCCGCAGGCGGTCGATCCGTCGGTGATCGAGCGAAATGTGCGCTTGGCGCATGGCGCATGTCGCGTCACGCGCGACTACTGGTCGGAAATGGTCGAGCAACTCAACGTCATCACGCCGCCCAGTGCAGGTCGCTACGTCGTCGACGGACGGAGGCCGCTCGAGGACCTTCGCTGCACCAACTTCCGGGTGGCCGCCCAGGCCCGTCGTGACGCGGCGGGCGAGGAGCGATTCGAGGTGGTGACCTTGGCCTGGCAGGCGGCGAGCGGGCGTCGCGTGCGAATCGAGAAGGACTTCCCGACCGATATCGAGCGGGTGCGGGCGGCCCTGCGCCAGGCCGGCGTGCCCGCGCACGAATCGACGCTGCTGCACGAGGCGTCCGGGCGCCCGGTGGGCACGGCGTTCGAGTTCACGGCCGACGTGAACTGCAGCATCCGCCTCATCCCGTTGCCCGACAGCGGGCGGGTGCGGCTGGTGTTCACGAACGTCGACCAGCTGGAACGCGTCGAGGCCGAATTTCCCGCGGTGGGCATGCGCCCGCGCCAGCTCGACGAGATCGGCCGCTGGATCGTCGGCCAGCCGCACCGCGTGCTCGAGTACGCCGGCAACGTCAGACGCTTCGTGCCGTAGCCCTCGGACGTGGCGGGCGAAAGGCTCGTCAGTCCTCGTCGTGTACCTGGTGCTGCGCCACCAGCTGTTGCTGCACGTTCGGCGGCACGGCTTCGTAGTGCGACAGCGAAATCGTGTAGCGACCCTGGCCGCTGGTCATGGCGTTCAGGCGCGACTGGTAGCCGGTCAACTCGGCCAATGGCACTTGTCCGCGGATCAGCATCGTGCCGCCTGCATCACCGACCGTGCCGTTGACCAGGCCGCGCCGCGACGACAGGTCACCGGTGATGTCGCCCATCGACGAATCCGGGGCATGGATCTCGACGTTGACGATCGGCTCGGTGACGATCGGTCGCGCCGCCCGCACCGCTTCGACGAAAGCCTTGCGGCCGGCCGTGACGAAGGCGATTTCCTTGCTGTCCACGCTGTGGTGCTTGCCGTCGTAGACGATGACGCGCACGTCCACCAACGGGTAGCCGGCGATCACGCCGCCGGCCAGGGCCTCGCGCACGCCCTTCTCGACCGCAGGGATGAACTGGGTCGGGATGGTGCCCCCCTTGACCTGATCGACGAACTCGAAGCCACCGCCGCGTGGCAGCGGCTCGATGCGCAGGAACACCTCGCCGAACTGGCCGGCGCCGCCGGTCTGCTTTTTGTGGCGATGGTGGCCTTCGGCATTGGCGGTGACGGTCTCGCGGTAGGCGATGCGTGGCGGGCGCGTGCTGACCTCGAACCTGTAGACCTCGCGCAGCCGCTCGAGCAGCACGCGCAGGTGCAGGTCACCCAAACCGTAGACGATGGTCTCGTTGGTCGCGGCGACATGCTCGACCTTCAGGCAGGGGTCCTCGTCCACCAGCTTCTGCAGGATTTCCCACATCCGCTGCTCGTCGCCGTGGCGCTTGGGCTCGATGGCAATGCCGTGCACCGGGACCGGCAGGTTAAGGGGTTTGAGGTGGATGTGGTCGTCCTCCGCGGCGTCGTGCAACACGGCGTCGTAGTGGATCTCGTCCACCTTGGCCACCGCGACGATGTCGCCCGGCACGGCGCTCGGCACCTCGACATGTTCCTTGCCCTGCAACATGAACAGGTGGCCCACCTTGAACGGCTTTCGCCCGTCACCGATGTAGAGCTGCGAGTCCTTCGTCACCGTGCCCTGGTGCACGCGGAACACGCCCAGGCGGCCGACGAAGGGATCCACCGTGACCTTGAAGACGTGCGCCAGCACATGCTTGCCCGGGTCCGGCTCGGCGTGCATCGGCTGCGCCGCGGCTCCCTCGCCGTTGAGGAACTCGGGCGGATTGCTTTCGGTGGGGTTGGGCAGCAGCTTGACGATCACATCCAGCAGTTCGGCCACGCCAGCGCCGCTGCGTGCGGACACGAAGCACACCGGAATCAGGTGGCCTTCGCGCAGCGCCTGCTCCAATGGTGCATGCAGTTCGCCGGCATCGATGTCGCCGTCGTTGAGATAACGGTCCACGAAAGCCGCGTCCACCTCCACCACCTGCTCGACCAGCGCGCGGTGCGCCGCCTCGACGCTGCCGAAGTCGCTGTGACCTTCGCGGTTGTAGAAACAATCCACCACCTTGGCGCCGCCGGCATCGGGCAGGTTCAGCGGCAGGCACTCCTTGCCGAAGGTGGCCTGGATGTCGGCCAGCAGGTCGGCGAGCACCTCGCCGGCAACGTCGATCTTGTTGACGATGATCAGGCGGTCGAGGTGGCGTTCGGCCGCGTACTCCATCATGCGCTGGGCCATCGCGTCGAGGCCCGACACCTTCCACGTGGCAGCATTGATCACGACCGCGGCGGTCTCGACCGCCTCGAGCGCGGGCAGCGACTGGCCGACGAAGTCCGCCGCCCCGGGGGTGTCGATCAGGTGGATGCGCGTGTCCGCGTGCACCATGTGCATGAGCGACGGGTTGAGCGACATCTGCATCTTGCGCTCGAGTGGATCCCAGTCGCTCACGGTGCTGCCCCGCTCGAGGCTGCCCGCGGCGCCGATCGCACCGGTATGCACGAGCAGTGCCTCGGCCAGGCTCGTCTTGCCCGCCGCCTGCGGGCCGACGAGGGCAAGGGTGCGGATGCCGGCGGTCGTGAAGCTGCCGCCGGCCGAAGGTACGCTGGGCATGTTGGGTCTCCTCTGATCGGTTCGGCCCAGCGTACCGCTGCGGCCGAACCGACACAAGGCCGCGCTGCCGGACGCTTGCGCTGCGTCAGCGCAAGGCCTGAACAGCGAGGCCGGCGAGCCCGCAGGCGACGATGACCTCGATGACGCCGCGTCGCGCTCCAAAAAGCGCCCCCGCGGCGCAAAGGGCCAGTGCGGCGGCGATCGGGTCGAAGGGGCCCGCCGGGCCCGCCGGCCACAGCACCTGGCGGCCGAAGAACAGTGCGAGGTTCGCGATCACGCCGACCACGGCGGCAGTGATGGCGGTGAGCGGGCCGGACAGGTTCAGGTCACCGCGTGTCGACTCGACCAGCGGCCCGCCGGCGAGGATGAAGACGAACGACGGCAGGAAAGTGAACCACGTCACCAGCACCGCGGCCAGCGCAGCGGCGGCGAACCGGTGCTCCGTGCCGAGCCACGCCGCCAGCGTGGCGCTCTGCCAGGCACCGACGAAGGCGACGAAAGCCACCACCATGATCAGCGGCCCGGGGGTGGTTTCACCCAGCGCCAGCCCGTCGATCATCTGGCCCGGCGTGAGCCATCCGTACTGCACCACGGCGCCCTGCACGACATAGGGCAGCACCGCATAGGCACCACCGAAGGTCAGCAACGCCGCCTTGGTGAAAAACCAGCCCATCTGCGCATACGGACCGTGAATCCCCATCCATGCCACGAGCATGCCCATCGGCAGCAGCCACAAGGCCGCGCCGACGGCCAGCACGCGCGCCAGATGCCGGTGCTTGAAGTGCGCATGGGCCGGCAGCGGTGTCGCGTCGTCGATCAGGGCGGGGCCGGTCGTGCGACCACCGGCCGGGGCATGGCCGCCGGGCACGAAGGACTGCGGCGCGAGGCGACTTCCCGCAACACCGCACAAGGCGGCCGCCAGCACGATCGCCGGGAACGGCAGGTTGAGAAGGACCATCGACAGGAATGCCGCCGCCGCAACCGCACCCAGCCAGGCGTTGCGCAAGGTGCGGCTGCCGATGCGCCAGGCCGCGTGCAGCACGATGGCCGTGACCGCAGGCTTGATGCCGTACAGGATGCCCGCCACAACCGGCCAGTGGCCGAGGGCCATGTAGACCCACGACAGCGCGATCAGCAGCACCAGCGAGGGCAGCACGAAGAGAGCCCCCGCCACGACGCCGCCCCAGGTGCGGTGCATCAGCCAGCCCAGATAGGTGGCCAGTTGTTGCGCCTCCGGGCCTGGCAGCACCATGCAGTAGTTGAGCGCGTGCAGGAAGCGTCGTTCGCTGATCCAGCGCCGGCGCTCGACCAGCTCGGCATGCATGATCGCGATCTGCCCTGCCGGGCCGCCGAAGCTGATGAACCCCAGCTTGAGCCAGAAGCGCAAGGCGTCGCCGAACCGCACCGGCGCGGGCGTCGCGTCGGGGCCGCTCATCGGGCAACCTTCGCGCTGCACGCTCCGGTCGGTGGCGCTTCGGAGCGGCCGTGCGCGCTCACTGAAACGCGACTTCCGCGAAGCTGCGCAGCTTGCGGCTGTGCAGCGCGCCCACGCCGTGCTCGCGCAGCAACTCGACGGCACGCATGCCGATGCGCAGGTGCTGGTCGACGCGCTCGCGGTAGAACTGATTGGCCATGCCCGGCAGCTTGATCTCGCCATGCAGCGGTTTGTCGCTCACGCACAGCAAGGTGCCGTAGGGCACGCGGAAGCGAAAGCCGTTGGCGGCGATGGTGGCCGACTCCATGTCCAGCGCGATGGCGCGGCTCTGGCTGAAACGGCGCTCGGGGCCGGGGTGCGGCAACAGCTCCCAGTTGCGGTTGTCGGTGGTCGCGACGGTGCCGGTACGCAGCACGCGCTTGAGCTCATAGCCGGCAAGTTGGGTCACGTCGGCCACAGCGCGCTCGAGTGCCACCTGGACTTCGGCCAGCGCGGGGATCGGCACCCACAACGGCAGCTCCTCGTCGAGCACGTGGTCCTCGCGCACGTAGCCGTGGGCCAGCACGTAATCGCCGAGCTGCTGCGTGTTGCGCAGGCCGGCGCAGTGGCCGAGCATGATCCAGGCGTGCGGTCGCAGTACCGCGATGTGGTCGGTCATGTTCTTGGCGTTGGCCGGACCGACGCCGATGTTGACCATCGTGATGCCGCTGCGGTCGGGCCGCACCAGGTGGTAGGCCGGCATCTGTGGCAGCCGTGGCGGGGCCTCGCCGGTCACCGCGCCGCCGGGCGTCGTCGTCACGTTGCCGGGCTCGACGAACGAGCTGTAGCTGCCGTGCGCGCGCGCCATCTGTTCGCGCCCGAGCGCGATGAACTCGTCGATGTAGAACTGGTAGTTCGTGAACAGGACGAAGTTCTGGAAGTGCTCCGGCCACGTCCCGGTGTAGTGGCGCAGGCGATGCAGCGAGTAGTCGACGCGCGGCGCCGTGAACAGCGCCAGCGGGTGGGCCTCACGCGGGCCCGGCTCGTGCGTGCCGTTGGCGATGCCGTCGTCCATCGCCGCCAGGTCGGGAAGATCGAACAGATCGCGCATCCGCTGGCGGCGCTGTGCCGTCAGCGTGCCTTCGAGATGATCGTCCTCGGCGAGCGAGAAGTGCACCGGAATCGGCTCGTCGCTGGCGCCGACCTCCAGCGCCACCGCGTGGTTGCGCATCAGCAGCCTGAACTGCTCGCGGTAGTAGTCGCCGAACAGCTCGGGGCGGGTGAGCGTGGTTTCGTAGCGCCCAGGGCCGGCGACGAAGCCGTAGGCCAGACGCGAATCGGCGCGCAGCACGGTGTCGACCCGGATGCGCACGTACGGGTAGGTCGCGCGCACACGGTCGCCAGGGATTTCACCGTCCAGGAAGCGCTGGAGGTGCCGCCGCAGGTGGGCGACGCCGGCCTCGTAGATGGCGCCCACGTGCGCGAGGGCGGCATCCGGGTCGCTGAACTCGCGCCGCGGGGCGACGTCGGGCGTGATCATGGCGCCATTGTGGCAGCGCGTCGACCGGTCGTGCCGCCCCGAGGCTTGAAGCACCCGCCGAAGCCCCCATATCGAGCCGGCCGAGTTGCAACCCAACATCCGAACCATCATGACCCAAAAACAGACCCTGTCCTTCCAGGCCGAAGTCCAGCAGATCCTGCACCTCGTCACGCACTCGCTGTACTCCAACAAGGAGATCTTCCTGCGCGAGCTGGTCTCCAACGCCAGCGACGCCTGCGACAAGCTACGCTTCGAGGCGCTCGACGCGCCCGGGCTGTACGAGGACGCGCCGAACCTCGAGATTCGTGTCTTCTTCGACGCGGCCGCCCGGACGATCACGATCCGGGACAACGGCATCGGCATGAGCCAGGTCGAGGCCATCGAACACCTGGGCACGATCGCCAAGAGTGGCACGCGCGACTTCCTGGCCAAGCTGGGCGAGAAGAAGGGCGATGCCAATCTGATCGGCCAGTTCGGCGTGGGCTTCTACTCCGGCTTCATCGTTGCCGACCGCATCACCGTGGAGTCGCGCCGTGCCGGGCTGCCACCCTCGGAGGGCGTGCGCTGGACGAGCGACGGCTCGGGGCAGTTCGACGTCGAGACCATCGACAAGCCGGTGCGTGGCACCGACGTGATCCTGCACCTGCGCGAGGGCGAAGAGGAATTCGCCAAGACCTGGAAGCTCAAGTCGATCATCAGCAAGTACTCCGACCACATTTCGCTGCCGATCCTGATGCGCAAGGAGAAATGGCTGGCCGAGAAGGCCGAGTACGAGATGACCGACGACTGGGAGACGGTCAACAAGGCCGCGGCGCTCTGGACGCGCTCCAGGAGCGACATCACCGACGCCGAGTACCAGGAGTTCTACAAGCAGATCAGCTACGACAGCGAGGCGCCGCTGGCCTACACGCACAACCGCGTGGAGGGGCGAAGCGAGTACACGCAACTGCTGTACGTGCCGGCCAAGGCGCCGTTCGACCTCTGGAACCGTGACCGCCGCGCCGGTGTCAAGCTCTACGTCAAGCGCGTCTTCATCATGGACGACGCGCAGGCGCTGATGCCGGCCTACCTGCGTTTCGTCAGGGGCGTGATCGATTCGGCCGACCTGCCCCTCAACGTCAGCCGCGAGCTGCTGCAGGAAAGCCGCGACGTGAAGACGATCCGCGAGGGCGCCACCAAGCGCGTGCTGTCGATGCTTGACGACCTGGCCGACAACCAGAAGGACAAGTACGCGGCGTTCTGGAAGGAGTTCGGCGCGGTGCTCAAGGAGGGCGTCGGCGAGGACCACGCCAACCAGGAGCGCCTGGCCAAGCTATTGCGCTTCGCGTCCACGCAGGCCGACGGAGGCGTGTCGCTGGCCGACTACGTCGCCCGCATGAAGGAGGGCCAGGAGTCGATCTACTACCTGACCGCGGACAGTCTGACGGCCGCCCGGTCGAGCCCGCAGTTGGAGATCTTCCGCCAGAAGGGCATCGAGGTGCTGCTGCTCGTGGACCGGGTCGACGAATGGATGCTCGCGCACCTGTTCGAGTACGAAGGCAGGCCGCTGCAGAGCGTGGCCAAGGGCGCCGTCGACCTCGGCAAGCTGCTGGACGAAGAAGAGAAGAAGGCTGCCGAGGCGGCAGGCGAGGCCTTCAGGCCGGTGCAGGAGCGCCTCAAGGCGGTGCTGAAGGACAGGGCGAAGGACGTGCGGGTCACCACGCGCCTGGTCGACTCGCCGGCCTGCATCGTGGTGGACGAGGGCGACATGAGCGCCCACCTCGCGCGCATGCTCAAACAGGCCGGCCAGCCGGCGCCATCGTCGCAGCCGATCCTCGAGGTCAACGCCGGGCATCCCCTGGTCAAGCGGCTCGAGCACGACGATGCGCACTTCGACGACCTGGCCCACCTGCTGTTCGACCAGGCATGGCTCGCCGAGGGGGGGCAGCTCGAGGACCCGGCGATCCACGTGCGCCGCGTGACGCGGCTGTTGACGGCCTGATCAGGCCAGCGCGGGCGGGTCGAGCATCACCTCGACCTGTTCGCGCAATTGCGCCGTCTGCTGCGCCCAGTAGGAGGGCGTGCCGAACCACGGAAAGGCCGCTGGAAACGCCGGATCACCCCAGCGCTCGGCGATCCACGCGCTGTGGTGGATCATGCGAAGCGTGCGCAGCGGCTCGACGAGCAGGAGTTCCTGCGGATCGAAGTCGCGGAAGACCCTGTAGCCGGCGAGCAGGTGGACCAACTGGCCGCGCATCGCGGTGCCGTCGCCGGAAAGCAGCATCCACAGATCCTGCACCGCAGGGCCATTGCAGGCATCGTCGAGGTCGACCACGTGGGGCCCGCGGTCTCCGGCGGCCACGTCACGCCACATCACGTTGCCTGGATGGAAGTCGCCATGCAGGCGCAAGGCTGCTGTCGAGCTCGCGCGCGAAAAGGAGTCCTCCACGAGGTCGAGGGCTCGCATGCTGACCGATTCCCAGGCCTGCCGTTCGGCCGCGCCGAGCAAACCACCATCGAGAATGCGGCGCTGTGCGGCGCGCCCGCGCGCGGGGCCCCAGTGCGTTCGATGCACGAAGGGCCGCCGCGCGCCGACCGCATGCAGGCGACCGAGGAATCGCCCGAGCCACTCGAGCACTTCGGGCTGCTCCAGTTCGGGCGCGCGGCCGGTGCGGCGGTCGGAAACGGACAGTCGGTAGCGGGCGCCGGTCATTTCGATGCGAGCCAGCGTTGGCGGTTCGCCAAGCGCCGTGACATGGGGCGCCGTCGTGTGCAAGAGCGCGCGTGGCGGCACCACGGCGACTTCCTGCGCTGCCAACTCGAGGGCAAAGGCGTGCTCCTCGAGGATCTGCGCATCGCTCCAGCGGCCTGGCCGGTAGAACTTGGCGACCACCGCGCTGCCGTCCTCGAGGTGTGCCTGGAAGACGCGGTTCTCGTAGGAATTCAGTTGCAGAAGACGCCCGTCGGTGACCAGCCCGACCGCATCGATCGCCTCGAGCACGCGGGACGGATCGAGTGCCGCGTATGCTTGGAGCGCAGGGTCTGGGGCGGAGGGTGTCATGCGCCCATGGTACGGGCGCGCGGGGGGCGCCTCAGCGATGGGTGCCGGTGAAGCGGCCGCTCGCCGACTCGTCGGAGGCCAGCAGCACGTCGGCACCACCGCTGTCGGCCAGGGGCGCGGGGCGCGAACTGTCGAACGAGCTCGGTTCGCCGGTCAGGCTGGCGTCGAGGCGGTTGTCGGGCGCGAAGAACGAGTCCTGGAAGAAGCTCGAGTCCTGCCAAAGGGTCGTCCGCTCGCGACGTGGAGCGACCGCTCCGCCACGCCCCTCTTCGCGCTGCTTCGGGCGGTTGGGCGCAGGCTGCGGTCCGCGTGACGCGGCGGCACTCTGCGGCACCAGCAGCTGCAGTTCCGCCACCGACGGCAGGTTGTCGACCGGGCAACGCAGGTAACGCACGCGGCATGCACCGAGCACGGACTGCTTGATCTGCAACACCCGGCGTGAATTGCCACGATCGGTGTCGAGGTCGATTGCCGCGAGCACACGACCGTTGGCGCTGCAGATCGCGAACGTGACATGGATGGAACCCAGCAACTCGTACCAGTACCGCACGTCGTTCGGGTCGTTGGGCTGGCAGAAGCGAACCAGGGGCAGCTTCGACAGCACGATGTGGTGCGGCAGTGCCTCGCGCAACTGGCGGTAGACGCGGCGCTCGTCGGTCGAAAACACGGGACGCGGCGACAGCGACCACTCGGCGGGCAGAGGCTTGCCCTGACTGCCCGTTGGGCGCGGGCGGCGCGTCATCCACAGCACCACCAGCAGCACGAGCAGCGACACAAGCGCTACGGTCCAGGGCAAAAGGGTCTCGACGTCCACGCGGTTTCCGGCGTCGCGGGCCTAGGCCACTGCGACAAATGGTTTCAATCGGCGGCAATGGTAGCCGTTTGGCG
This sequence comes from Burkholderiaceae bacterium, assembly GCA_035716845.1. Taxonomy (GTDB): domain Bacteria; phylum Pseudomonadota; class Gammaproteobacteria; order Burkholderiales; family Burkholderiaceae_C; genus CADEEN01. Next base: position 18,581 of record DASTJE010000026.1, on the reverse strand, counting down.
AGGCCAGGGAGCCCCCCGATGCAAGGGACTCCGCCCTTCAAGAGCCCCGGGGCGGGTCGTCTCGGCGCGTGCCCTGCTTCAGTCGATAGTCGATCTCGCTGGCGCTGTCCTCCACCAGCGCTTCCAGATGGGACATCAGATCGTCCGGCGGCAGGCGCAGCCGCGCGCAGGACTCGCCGCCGTCGCGTTCCACGGTGGCCCCCGCCTTGCGCACGATGCGCAGCATGGCCGTGTTCTCGCTCAGCGCGTAGATCACCATCCTGTCGATGCCGCGGTTGCGCGCGTGCAGCACCGCGCGGTCGAACAGGCGCCCGCCATAGCCACGGCCGCGCGCCTTGGACAACACGGACACGCCGAACTCGCCTTCGGTGCTGCCCGGCGCAGCGGCCAGATGAGCCACGGCGATCAGCTCCAGCCGGCGATTGAAGATCCCGAACACCTCATCACGCTCGAAATCGATCCGCTCAACGTACTGCGCCACCTGAGCGTTCGATGCGGCGTGGCCGAAGCGCAGGTAGCGGTCCGCGTCCGTCAGGGCCAGGAGGTGGCGCAGGATGCGGCTGCGGTGGCGCGGCGCCAGCGGCCGAATGGGCACCCAGTCGAGGCGGGCGGACACGGCGCCGGTCGGCGCACGGTCGTGGCGGTCGCCGTGGCGGCCGACCGGTCGGCTGCGGAGGATGTCGCCGGGGAAGCCCATGGTGGTCGATGAGGGTTTACCCGGATTATGACCGGTTGGCGCGCCTGCCAGGGCCGACCATTCGGACGATCGGCTGCAGTGCCGGCTGCGCTATACTTCAAGGCTTTCCCGTTGGCTACGGGATGCGTCGAGAGGCTGCGCCGGCGTTGCCGGCACTTCAAGAAGCAGCGCCTCGCCGGGCCCATGTCGGGCCATCTTTGCCACATTCAGAAAGACCCTCATGAAGACCTTCAGCGCCAAGCCGGCGGAAGTGAAGCATGAATGGTTTGTGATTGACGCCACCGATAAGGTGCTCGGACGTGTCGCCAGCGAAGTGGCACTCCGTTTGCGCGGCAAGCACAAGGCCATCTACACGCCTCACGTCGACACCGGCGATTTCATCATCGTCGTCAATGCCGAGAAGATCCGCGTCACCGGCAACAAGGCCGACGACAAGGTGTACTACCGTCATTCGGGGTTCCCGGGCGGCATCTACGGCACCAAGTTCAAGGACATGCAGGCCAAGCACCCGGGCCGCGCCCTCGAGAAGGCGGTCAAGGGCATGCTGCCGAAGGGCCCGCTGGGCTACGCGATGGTCAAGAAGCTGAAGGTGTACGCCGGCGCGTCGCACCCGCACAGCGCCCAGCAGCCCAAGGCGCTGGAAATCTAAGGAGCGGCGATGATCGGCAATTGGAATTACGGCACCGGCCGCCGCAAGTCTTCCGTGGCCCGTGTGTTCATCAAGAAGGGTAGCGGCCAGATCCTGGTGAACGGCAAGCCGCTGGACCAGTACTTCGGGCGCCAGACCTCGATCATGATCGTCAAGCAACCCCTGCTGCTGACGAACAATGACGCGGCCTTCGACATCAAGGTCAACGTGCAAGGAGGCGGCGAGTCGGGTCAGGCCGGCGCGGTGCGGCACGGCATCACGCGCGCGCTGATCGACTACGACGCGGCGCTCAAGCCCAGCCTCAGCCAGGCCGGTTTCGTGACGCGTGACGCACGCGAAGTCGAGCGCAAGAAGGTCGGCCTGCACGGCGCCCGCCGCCGCAAGCAGTTCAGCAAGCGCTGACCTTTCGCAACACGCCAACCTGAACGAGGCCGCACCATGCGGCCTCGCTCGCTTGGAAACCCGATGCGCTGGAAACTCCTACGTCGCCGCTTGTCGATCAGCGCACCGCGGGTGATCGTGCGCAGCCATATGCCGTGGCCGCTACGGTGGGCCGTACTTGCGTTGGCATTCGGTTTCTCGGCGGCGCTGGCGCTTTGGGCCTTCGAGTTCGGCAAGGACATTGCCGGTCTCGAACGCAGCGCCAAGGAGGAACTGACGCAATTGCGCGCCGAGGTGCAGCAGTTGCGACAGGAGCGTGATCGCTCGCAATCCATCGCCAACACGGCCGATAGCCTCCTCAAGGCTGAAAGGGCGACCCAGGAGAAGCTCGGCCAGCAGTTGCGGCAGGCCGAGGCCGAAGTTCTCGCCCTGAAGGCCGACCTGGGCTTCTTCGAGAGGTTGCTGCCCGCGACCGGTGACGCTCTGGCGGTGCGTGGTCTGCTGGCCGAACCCGTGCAGCCCGGTCAGATGCGCTATCAGATCCTGGTCATGCAAAGCGGCAAGTCGCCACCGGAGTTCAAGGGGCGTTACGAGTTTCAGTTGGGCGGCACGCTCGATGGCAAGCCCTGGAGCTTGACGCCGCCCGGGCCGCCACGACTTCTGTCCGTGCGCCAGTACGCGCGCGCCGAAGGCTTGATCGACCACCCTGCGAATGCCGTGGTAAAAACTGTCCAGGTGAGGGTACTCGACGCCGGGGGCGCCGTGAAGGCCAGCCAGACAGTCCGCTTGTAAGCAGGAAGGGATACTCATGAAGGGGTTCTGGAAGAAGCAGCCGCCGATCCGCAGCCTGGTCGGCGAGGGCACCGTCATCCACGGCGAGCTTCGTTTTGCCGATGGCCTGCGGGTGGACGGGGAGGTGCACGGCGACGTGGTGGCCGTCGGCGAGGGGCGCACCCTGCTCGTGGTGAGCGAGAAAGCCCGTGTCCACGGAAAGGTGAAAGCCGCGCATGTGATCATCAATGGTGTCGTGGTGGGGCCGGTGGAGGCCGACGAGTTGCTCGAACTCCAGCCCAAGGCGCGCATCGAAGGCGATGTGCGCTACGCTGCGATCGAAATGCACCAGGGCGCCGTCATAGACGGCGAGGTCCGCGCCCTGCGATCTGCTGAGGAGCGTCCCGCGCTCAAGCTCGCCGCAACCGGCCGCCCATAGCGGCGCAAGGAACGAACGATGAATGCGATTGCCGAACCGCTGAATGCCGCCACCGAGGAGCTGCCGCCGCCCCTGGTCTTCACCGACAGCGCCGCGGCCAAGGTGGCCGACCTGGTCGCCGAGGAAGGGAACCCCGACCTGAAGCTGCGCGTCTTTGTGCAGGGCGGAGGATGTTCGGGTTTCCAGTACGGGTTCACCTTCGACGAGATGGTCAACGAGGACGACACTCAGATGACCAAGAACGGCGTCACCTTGCTGATCGACGCGATGAGCCTGCAGTACCTGGTCGGCGCCGAGATCGACTACAAGGAAGACCTGCAGGGCGCGCAGTTCGTGATCAAGAACCCGAACGCCACCACGACCTGCGGCTGCGGGTCGTCGTTCTCGGTCTGATTGGCATCACGCGGCGCAGTGCCGCCGCTCGCGGGGTGAAGCCGCCTGTGCATCGGCCAGGCGGCTTTCCTTTTAGTGCGCCGGGTACAGGGCGCCAAGGCGCCGATCGCCGCGGGCGCCCGTGACCGTGGGCAGGTTGCCGCCATGCCCGGTCACGAATCGGTGCGCTAGCCAGGCAAATGCCGCGGCCTCCACCTGATCGACCGGCAGACCCAAGGCCGCAGTCGTGTCGACGCGGACCGACGGCAGGGCCGACACCAGCGCGGCCATCAGGGCGTCGTTGAACGCGCCGCCGCCACAGACGAAGAGCGCCTCCGTGGCGGGCGCATGGCGTTGCAAATGGCGTTGCACGCAGTCGACCGTGAACGCCAGCAAGGTGGCCTGGACATCGACGGGCGCCACCTGCGGGGCATGGCGGGCCACGTGCACGTCGAGCCAGCCGAGGTGAAACAGGTCGCGCCCGGTGCTCTTGGGCGGCGGCGCTTCCAGCCAGGGTTCCTTCCGCAGCGCATCGAGCAACGCCGTCGCCACGCGCCCGCGGGCGGCCCAGCGCCCCGCCGCATCGAACGGCTGACCGAGGTGGCGCGCGCACCAACCGTCCATCAGGGCGTTGGCGGGCCCGCAATCGAAGCCCGTCACCGCACCGGATGGCGGCAACAAGGTCAGATTGGCGATGCCGCCCAGGTTCAGCACGGCACGCGCCGTGCCGGGCGTCGCGAACAGTGCCGCGTGCAACCCTGGGGCAAGCGGTGCGCCCTGCCCGCCGGCGGCGACGTCGCGGCTGCGCAGGTCGCAGATCACATCGATGCCGCACAGTTCGGCCAGCAGGGCCCCGTTGAGCAACTGGAGCGTGTAGCCCGTGCCGTCGAACTCCGCCGGGCGGTGACGCACCGTCTGGCCGTGCGCACCCACGGCCGCCACGCGCTGGCGCGGCGTGCCAGACGCGGCCAGCAGTGCCTGCACCACGTCAGCGTAGTGCCGTGCCAGGCTGTTCGCGGCGAGCGCGGCGCGGTGCATTTCGTCCGCGCCGCTGTGGTTGAGGGCGAGCAGATCGCCGCGCAGCGCGGCATCGAGCGCGACGTGGTGGTGCGCGACCGGGCGCGCTTGCGTGCCCGACTCGTCGATGTCGACCAGCACGCCATCGACGCCGTCGAGCGAGGTGCCCGACATCAGGCCGATGAACAGCGGCATGCGTCTGCCGGCAAGACCCGCGCTGAGCTACTCGATGCGCGCCTGCGCGCCAAGCAGCGTCTCCGCCACGTCCAGTCGCGCCTGGAAGGCGCGGGCCGTGGCCTGGAAGTCCGGCTTCAAGGCCGCTGGCAATGCGATGGTCTCGCTGGCCTTGGCAATGCGCAGTGGATCGACGTGCTGGCCGCGCACTCGGAACTCGAAGTGCAGGTGCGGCCCGGTGGCCCACCCGGTGGCGCCCACGGCGCCGACCCTTTGACCCTGCTCGACGCGCTGCCCCTTCTTCACGTCGATGCGCGACAGGTGGGCATACAAGGTCGTGCGGTCGCCGCCGTGGCGGATCTGCACGACGTTGCCGTAGCCGTTCTGCCAGCCTGCGGACTCGACCGTGCCGTCTCCGACGGAGCGCACGGGCGTGCCCGTCGGGGCTGCGTAGTCCACGCCGAGGTGGCGGCGCCAGCTCTGCAGGATCGGATGGAAGCGCATGGCAAAGCCGGAGGTCATGCGCGAAAACTCCATCGGGCTGGCCAGGAACGCGCGCTTCTTGCTCTCGCCGCTGGGGTCGAAGTAGCCGCCGCGGCCGTCAGGACCGCGGTACCAGAACGCCTGATACGCCTTGCCGGCATTGATGAATTCTGCGGCGAGCACGCGTCCGGTGCCCTGGTTCCAGGTGATCGGCTCGCTGTCGGCGGTGAGCGCCTCGTAGACCACGCTGAAGGTGTCTCCGCGCCGCAGCTCGCGGTGCATGTCGATGTCGGCCGCGAAGATCTCGGCCATCTGCACGGCGATGGCGTCGGGGATGCGCGCCTCGTCGCTGGCCGCAAAGAGCGAGCTGCGGATCGTGCCGCTGGCGAGGCGGAGCTGTGACTGCAACTCGGCCGTCTCCTCGCGTGCAGCCAGTGCGCCCGTACCCTCACGGATCACGGAGATGCGCGTGAAGTGAGTGCCCATTTGCTCGGCGCGCTGCGCCGGGAAACGGCCGATCAGTTCGATCAACGTGCCGTCTTCGGTCGCCCGCGCCTGCACCACGCGTCCGGCGCGTCCGTCGATCAGGCGGCGTGCCGTGGGATCGCTGCGCAGGAAGGCCGTCGCCGCGGCGTCCGCGACCCCCAGGCGCCTGAGCAGAGCGTCGGCCGTATCGCCCGAGCGCGTGAGCTCGCTGCGGCTGAGCGCCATCGACTGCCCGGCGAGGGCCTCGAACTGCGGCGCCAATGGCTCCGTGTCGACCGCTTCGCTGACCAGGCGCTGCGGCAGCGCCGCAGCATCGGGGGCCAGCGGAGCCACTGCAAAGGCAGCCACCCCGAAGCCCGCCAGCACGGCGATGGCGCCTGCCACGACGCCACGCCGGTGCTGCAACAACGCACGGCGGGCGGCGGAGGCGATGTCGGCGAGGGCAAGCATCGAGGATTTCAAGACGATCGGTGCGGGCAGCAAACGCGTGGGGCGGTCAAGGGGTGCGAACGGGCGCCGTAAGATCGACACCTTTGCAAGCGGGGGGCAGATGCGTTGCCACGTCTGCCGGGGCCGTGCTCGAGCGAGCGGGCCGAGTATACGGGCCAACGTGTCCGCCCCGACCGTGACAAACCCCCGGCCATCGACCTTCCCATGTCAGAAAAAGTGACCGCTGCATCCGGCTCAACCGCCCATCCCGTCACCGACGCCGTGCGCGAGGCCATGGCCACCAGCCTTCGTGGGTGCGAGGAACTGCTGCCCGAAGCCGATTGGCTGGCCAAGCTGGCCCGATCCGCCGCCACGGGCGCCCCATTGCGCATCAAGCTCGGGCTCGACCCGACTGCACCCGACTTGCACCTTGGGCACACCGTGGTGCTGAACAAAATGCGGCAGTTGCAGAACCTGGGGCACCAGGTGATCTTCCTGATCGGCGACTTCACGTCGATGATCGGCGACCCTTCGGGGCGCAACAGCACGCGTCCGCCGCTCACGCGAGAACAGATCGAGACCAACGCGCAGACCTATTTCAAGCAGGCCAGCCTGGTGCTCGATCCGGCGCGCACCGAGATTCGCTACAACTCCGAATGGAGCGATCCTTTGGGCGCGCGCGGCATGATCCAGCTCGCGGCCCGCTACACGGTGGCGCGCATGATGGAGCGCGACGACTTCGCCAAGCGCTTCGCCGCCAGCACGCCGATCTCGGTGCACGAGTTCCTGTACCCGCTGATGCAGGGCTACGACTCGGTGGCCTTGCGCGCCGACCTCGAGCTCGGCGGGACCGACCAGAAGTTCAACCTGCTGATGGGCCGCCACCTGCAGCAGGAGTACGGCCAGGAGCCGCAGTGCATCCTGACCATGCCGCTGCTCGAAGGCCTGGACGGCGTCGAGAAGATGTCGAAGTCGAAGAACAACTACGTCGGCATCACCGAGCCGGCGAACACGATGTTCGCGAAGGTGATGTCGATCAGCGACGAGCTGATGTGGCGGTGGTACACATTGCTGTCGTTCCGCAGCGAGGCCGAGATCGGCGCCTTGCGGCGCGACGTCGGGCAGGGGCGCAACCCCAAGGACGCGAAGGTGATGCTGGCCAAGGAGATCACGGCGCGCTTTCACAGTGCGGCGGCCGCCGACGCGGCAGAGGAGGATTTCCACAACCGTGCACGCGGCGGCATCCCCGACGACATCCCCGGCATCAAGCTGTCGGGCGCGCCGCTGCCCATCGGCGCGCTGCTCAAACAGGCGGGCCTCGTGCCGTCCACGAGCGAGGCGATGCGCATGGTCGAGCAGGGGGGCGTGCGCATCGACGGCGCCGTGGTCGGCGACAAGGGCCTGAAAGTCGCCGCCGGCACGGTGGTGGTGCAGGTCGGCAAGCGCAAGTTCGCGCGGGTCACCCTCGACTGACACGGTGGCGCAGGGCCGCGATGCAGGTCAGCACCTACCTCAAGCTGTCGATCGCCGTCGCCGTGGCGACGATCGGCTTGAAGACGGGCGCGTGGTGGCTCACGGGGTCGGTGGGCCTGCTGTCCGACGCGATGGAGTCGGTGGTCAACCTGGCCGGTGCGATGTTCGCGCTGGCGATGGTGACCATCGCGGCACGCCCACCCGACGACGACCACCCCTTCGGCCACCACAAGGCCGAGTACTTTTCGAGTGGCTTCGAGGGGGCGCTGATCTTTGCGGCCGCCTTGGCCATCATCTGGGCGGCGGTCGACCGCCTGTTCCACCCGCAGCCGCTGGAACGGCTGTCCGTTGGCCTGGCCTTGTCGGTCGTCAGCTCGGCGATGAACGGCGTGCTGGCCTGGGCCATGCTGCGCAAGGCGCACGAGCACCGCTCGATGGCCCTCGAGGCTGACGCGCGCCACCTGTTCACCGACGTCTGGACCTCGGTCGGCGTGGTGGGCGGCCTGCTCGTGGCCGGGGCGACCGGCTGGCTGTGGCTCGACCCGGTGGTGGCCATCGCGGTCGCGGCCAACGTGGCGCGCGAGGGCTACAGCCTGGTACGGCGCTCCGCCGATGGCCTGATGGACCGTGCGGTCGAGCCCGACGTGCAGCGGCAGATCGATGCGGTGCTGGCGGGCTTCGCGCATCCGAACACCCTGCGTTTCGACCACATCTCGACGCGCCGGGCCGGGCAGCGCCGCTTCGTCGATCTCCACATGCACATGCCGGCGCAATGGAGCCTGCAGCGCGCGGCGGCGCTACGCACCTCGGTGGAGCAGGCGCTGATGAGTGCCGTCCCCGGGTTGCGCGCGACGATCCAGCTGCTGCCGATGGACGTCGAGGCCCATTTCGGCGACGCGAAGGACCTGCTGTGATCGCGCTCGTCCAGCGCGTACGAGGCGCCCACGTCGACGTGGCCAACGTCCGGGTGGGCGAAATCGGCCACGGGCTGCTGGTCTTCGTCTGCGCAGAGCCGCACGACACCGAGGCCGCGGCGGAACGGCTGGTGGCCAAGGTGCTCAAGCTGCGCGTCTTCGCGGACGAAGCGGGCAAGATGAACCGCAGTGTTCAGGACGTGCAGGGCGGCCTGCTGATCGTCTCGCAGTTCACGCTGGCGGCCGACACCTCCGGCGGCAATCGTCCGAGCTTCACGAATGCCGCCCCCCACGACAAGGGCCGCGCGCTGTACGAGCACGTGGTCGACGTCGCCCGCGCGCAGCACCCCCAGGTGGCCTGCGGCGAGTACGCCGCGCACATGCAGGTGCACCTCGTCAACGACGGCCCGGTGACGATCCCCCTGAGAGTCGACTGAGCCTGCGGGCGCGGCGCCGTTGCAGGCAGCCGCTCCGATCCCGCGGAGTGCTCAGTCCGCGTACTGGCCGGCGGCCTTGATGGCCGGGCCCCACTTGTTGATTTCGGCCTCGACGAACTTCTTGTGCTCGGCGCCGGCCAGGCGACCGTCGGCGATGATCACCGCACCGAGCGCCTCCTGGCGCTTGATGAACTCGGGGTCCTTCAGGGCATTGCGAAGTGCCGCGTTGATCTTGTCCAGTGCCGCCTTCGGCGTGCCCTTCGGCGCATACAGGCCGTGCCAGATGCTGACGTTGAAGCTCTTCAGGCCCGCAGCGTCGAGGGTCGGCAGCTTCGCGAGGGCTGGCGTCGTCAGAGGCTTGAGCGTCGTCACTGCAAATGCCTTGACCTTGCCGCCCTCGATCTGCTGCGTCGTGTTGGTCGTCTGGTCGCACATGATGTCGACCTGCCCGCCGAGCAGGTCGGTCATCGCCGGCGCGGTGCCCTTGTATGGCACGGTGGTCATGTCGACCGCCACGGCCTGCTGGAACAACAGCCCGCACAGGTGGGACGCGGAACCGAGGCCGGCGTTGGCGAGGTTGATCTTGCCCTTGTTGGCGTCGATCCACTTGCGCAGCTCGGCGAAATTGCCCGCGGGCAGCGTCGGACGGCCGATCAGCGTCATCGGCACCTCGTTGACCATGCCCAGGTATTCGAAGTCGTCCAGCGTCTTGTACGGCAGGTTGCGGTACAGCCCGGGCGAGGTCGCCATCGCGATGTGGTGCAGGAGGATCGTGTACCCGTCGGGGGAGGCCTTGGCCACCTTGGCGGCACCCAGCGTGCCGCCCGCGCCGCCCACGTTCTCGATGATCACCGGCTGGTTGTTCAGCCCCTTGCGCAGGACCTCGCCGAGGTCGCGTGCCACCTTGTCGGTGGGGCCTCCGGCCGCGAACGGCACGACGATCGTGACCGGCTTCTCGGGGTAGTCGGCCAGGGCCGCGCCCGCGGCCAGCATGGCGGCGGCGGCAACCAGGGTTTGCTTGATCGACATGGTGGTCTCCTCGCGAGGTGGGATCGAACGGATAAGCGGATAGGCGCGCGGTGCGCGGCGATGGCGAAATGCTACGGAGCAGGCGGCGGCGCGGCGCGTCGGGAAATACTTAGTGCGCCCCAGGCGCTGCGCCGAGAGCTTCCTCCTGCCGGCGTGGCCGCCTTCTGCGGTAGATCAAGGCGTCCGCCGTCGCCCGCGCGCGGCGCCCTCGAAGTCCTCGCCCGCGCGGTCTCCGTGACGGGACACGGCTAACGCATGAACCCGGGCAGCCAGAGTGCGAGCGCCGGGACTTCCAGCACCACCGCGAGCGCCACGACGAGCGCCAGCACGAACAGCCAGACACCGCGGAAGATCTGCGACAGCGCCACGTCCTTGAGCAGGGCATTGAGCACGAAGAGGTTCATGCCCACCGGCGGGGAGATCAGCCCGATCTGCACCACCAGCACGATCAGCACGCCGAACCACACCGGGTCGAAGCCGAGCTGCGTGACGATGGGGAAGAACACCGGGATCGTCAGCAGCACCATCGACAGCTCTTCCATGATGGTGCCCAGCAGCACGTAGATCGCCATCATCGCGCCGACGACGGCCAGTGGCGGCAGTCCCAGGTGAAGGATCCACGCCTTGAGATCGCCGGGCATCGTCGTGAAATTGACGAAGCTCGCGAAGATCATCGCCGCGATCAGGATCGTGAACAGCATCGCGGTCGTGCGCGCGCTCTCCACCAGCACCTCGAGCAGCACGCGCGGCGTCAGCGTGCGCCGGGCAAGGGCGAAGAGGAAGGCGCCCGAGGCCCCGATCCCGGCCCCTTCGGTGGCGGTGAAGACGCCGCCGTAGATCCCGCCCAGCACGACCACCACCAGCAGGGCCACGCCCCAGATGTCGCGCAGCGCGCGCAGCCGCCCCGACCACGGCGTGCGTTCGCCGGCCGGCGCCGCCGCAGGGTCGCGCCAGCTGATGAAGGCCACGCATGCCATCAGCAGCCCGGCGCACACCAGGCCCGGGATCACGCCCGCCGCGAACAGCTTGCCGATGTGGGTCTCGGTGACGATGCCGTAGATCACCAGGATGGTCGACGGCGGGATCATGATGCCCAGCGTGCCGCCCGCGGCGATCACGCCGGTGGACAGGTAATCCGCGTACCCCAGCTTGCGCATCGAGGGGTAGGCCACCTTGCTCATCGTCGCCGCGGTGGCGATGGACGACCCGCAGATCGCCCCGAAGCCTGCGCAGGCCAGCACCGTGGCGTGCGCCAGCCCGCCGCGCACGTGGCCGACGAAGGCATAGGCAGCACGGAACAACTCCTGCGCCAGCCCCGCGCGGGCGACGAAATTGCCCATCAGGATGAACAGCGGCACCACGCTCAGCGTGTACGCGAACCCGGACTCGTAGATCACCTGGGCCGCGCTGGCCGCGGTGGCGGGCCAGCCGCGCAGCAGGCCCAGGCCGACGAAGCCGACCAGCCCCATCGCGAACGCCAGCGGCACGCGCAGCAGCGCCAGCGCGAAGACGGCGCCGAAGCCCAGCAGCGCCTCGCTCATCGCGCGCGCGCGTCGTCGACGCCAGGGTGGTGGTGCGTCGCCGGCGCGAGCAGCAACAGCGCGTGCACCGCCGCCGTCACGCCGCACAGCACGCTCATCGCGTAGACGAACGGCCCCTGCGGGATCTTGAGCTGTGCCGTGGTGTCGCCATACTCCACCATCTGGCCGGCCTTGGTGGCCATCAGCCAGGCCATGCCGCCCAGCACGGCGATGCACAGCAGGTCGACGGCGACGCCCTGAAGTCGCGCAAACCAGCGCGGCAGCCAGGGGTCGAGCGAGTCGAACACCACGTGCTCGCCTCGCAGAGACACCAGCGGCATGCCGGCGAAGATGACGATGACCATCAGCAGCTCGGTCATCTCGAGCGAACCCGGGATCGAGGCGCTGAACGCCTTGCGGCCGCTCACGTCGGCCAGCGTCAGCAGCATGATCGCGAACAGCGCCAGCGCGGCCAGCAGGCCGCACAGCAGCTCCAGGGTGCGCTTCAGGCGGTCAGTCACCGCGCGTCACTTCTCCAGCTTCCTGATCTCGGCGCGGAACTCGGCCAGCACCTTGGCGGCGTCCTTCAGGCCCTTGCCTTCGGCGGCGGCCGCCCAGCGTTCCTCGACCGGCCTGGTCTTCTCCTGCACCGCCTTCACGAAGGCGGCGTCGGCCTGCGAGAACTGCACACCCGCGGCCTGCATGAAGGCCATGCCGCGGCGGTCCACCTTGTCCCAGCCGCGGCCGAACAGGCGCGCCGCGTATTCGCCCGACAGTTCGTCGACGGCCTTCTTCACGTCGGCCGGCAGCTTGTCGTAGGTGGCCGGGTTCATCATGAAGACGAAGCTGGTGTTGTAGAGCCCGCCCTGGAAGGTGGTGGCGTGCTTGATCACCTTGTCGATCTTGAACGACTCCACCGACTCGGCAGGGAACAGGGTGCCGTCCATCACGCCGGTGGACAGCAATTCGTAGCTCTCCGGTGCCGGCTTGAGCGTGACGTTCATGCCCAGCGCCTTGCTGATCTCGTTGACCATGCCGCCGCCGACGCGGAACTTCAGCCCCGACAGGTCGTCGGCCTTGGTGATCGGGCGCTTCGTGTTGAAGATGATGCCCGGGCCGTGCGTGAACACCGAGAGCACCTTGACGCCCGCATGCTCGGCCGCGAAGGCGGCGTGCTTGGCGTAGATCCGCTGGTAGGCCACCGACACGGACTCCGACGAGTTGCCGAGGAAGGGCACCTCGGCCATCTGAGTCGTCACGAAGCGCCCCGGGGTGTAGCCCTGCACGGTGTAGGACAGGTCGGCCAGGCCGTTGCGCACGGCATCGAAGGTGCCCGGCGGGTTGGCCACCGCACGCGGCAGGATGTTGCAGCGCACCTTGCCGGCGACCTTCTTCTCCAGCTCGTCGCACCAGGCCTTCTGCGTCTCGGACAGGATGTGCGAGGGCGGCAGCCAGCTCGACACGGTGAGGACGGTCTGCGCCTGGGCCGCGGTACCGGCGAGAAGGGCGGCGGCGCAGGCGGCTCGCAGGAGGAAGGGTGGGCGCATCGAGGGGCTCCTGGGCAAGGGGATGGGTCGGATGGGGCCGGATTGTCGAATCCGCCTCTGGGCCGTCGCCCTGTGGTTTTCCTTGACGCGTCGGCGCCACGGATCGTAACCCCGACGCGCTCGGTGCCGCCGCGGCGCGTGACGCAGTTCACGCGTGCGGCGTGGCCGACCCCCACGGGCGCGGGGATCCCCCCTCGCCGCGGGGAAGGCGGACGTCGGGGCGCTGCCTAGGATGCGCCGCAGGACATCCCTACCCTTGCCCCATGAGCACCGAACGCCATCCCGCCGAACTGCACCGCAACGCATTGCGCGAGGCCGTCGCCGCGCTCGACGAGGCCGAGGCCGGCGGCGAGCCGGCGCGCCTCAGCCAGGCCTTTGCGCACGTCAGCCGTTGCCACCGCGCGGCCGGCGCCCTGGCCGAAGCCGACTGGTACGCCAAGCGCGGCCTTCAGGTGGCGCGCGGCCTTGGCGCAGTCGACGCCAGCGTCGATGCGCTGTGCGAAGTCGCCGAGCTGGCGTGCGAGCGCGCCGAGCGCCTGGCCGCGCAGGACGAGTCGCGCGCCGCGCGACGCCTGGGCGAGTCCGCGCGCGACCACGCTTTCGAGGCCGCGCGGCTGGCTCAGCGCGCCGCCGACCCGCAGTGGGAGATCACCGTGCTGCTGCGCGTGTCGGACCTGCTGGACCGCCTGGGCGACCACACCGATGCGATCGCCTTCCAGTGTCGCGCGGTGAGCCTGATGTGCGGCGCGGGCGCCGCGAGCACGCCTGCCGTGCCGGGCGCGGCACGCGTCTGACGGTCCTCGTCCGCGCGCGTCAGCGCGCCAGCACCGGCGCCAGGGCGCGCCCGGTGTGGCTGCCGGCGGCGACCACCGCCTCGGGCGTGCCGGTCGCCACCACGCGCCCGCCGGCATCGCCGCCTTCCGGGCCCAGGTCGATCACCCAGTCCGCCTCGGCGACGACGTCGAGGTCATGCTCGATCACCACCACGCTGTGGCCGCCGTCGACCAGGCGATGCAGCACGCGGATCAGGCGTTCGACGTCCGCCATGTGCAGCCCCACGGTGGGCTCGTCCAGCACGTACAGCGTGTGAGGAGGCTTCTGCCCCCTGCGCCCGACGTCGTCGCGCACCTTGCTGAGCTCGGTGACGAGCTTGATGCGCTGCGCCTCCCCGCCCGACAGCGTCGGCGAGGGCTGGCCCAGGGTCAGGTAGCCCAGTCCCACGTCGCGCAACAGCCGCAGCGGGTGCGCGATCGCCGGCATCGAGGCGAAGAACTCCGCGGCCTCGTCCACCTCCATCGTCAGCACGTCGCCGATCGACTTGCCGCGCCAGGTGACGGCCAGCGTCTCGGCATTGAAGCGCTGCCCGTGGCAGACGTCGCAGGGCACCTTGACGTCGGGCAGGAAGCTCATCTCGATGGTGCGCATGCCCTGTCCTTCGCAGGCCGGGCAGCGTCCCTCGCCGGTGTTGAACGAGAAGCGGTTGGGCGCGTAGCCGCGCGCCCTGGCCTCCAGCGTTTCGGCGAACAGCCTGCGGATCGCGTCCCAGAAGCCGATGTAGGTGGCCGGGCACGAGCGCGGAGTCTTGCCGATCGGCGTCTGGTCGACCTCGAGCACGCGGTCCACCGCCTGCCAGCCTTCGAGCGCCTCGCAGCCGACGGGCGCCGCCTTGCCGCGCGAGGACACCAGGCCCGCCACGGTGGCCAGCAGCACGTCGCGCGCGAGCGTGCTCTTGCCCGAGCCCGACACGCCAGTCACCGCCACCAGGCGTTGCAGCGGCAGCTCGACGGTGAGCTCCCGCAGGTTGTGCAGCGAGGCGTCGCGCAGCGTGAGCTTCGGCGCACCGGGTGCCGCGGTCCGGCGTGCCTGCAGCGGGTGCCTGAGCGGCTGCGCCAGGAAGCGCCCGGTCGTCGACTCGGGGTGCGCCGCCAGTTCGGCCACCGTGCCTTCGGCCACCACGCGGCCGCCGCGCTTGCCGGCGCCCGGGCCGATGTCGATCACGTGGTCGGCGCGCCGGATCGTGTCCTCGTCATGCTCGACGACGACCAGCGTGTTGCCCTTGCGCCCCAGCGTGCCCAGTGCGTCGAGCAGGATGCGGTTGTCGCGCGGGTGCAGGCCGATCGTCGGCTCGTCGAGCACGTAGCACACGCCCTGCAGGTTGCTGCCGAGCTGCGCCGCGAGCCGGATGCGCTGCGCCTCGCCGCCCGAGAGCGTGGGCGCTGCGCGGTCCAGCGTCAGGTAGCCCAGGCCCACCTGCTCGAGGAAGGCGAGACGGCTCTCGATCTCGGTGACCACGTCACGCGCGATCTGCGCGTCGCGGCCCTCGAGGTGCAGCGTCGCGATCCAGGCCCGCGCCTCGCGCACCGACCATCCCGCCACCGTGCCGATCGGCCGGCCGTCGAAGGTCACGCCGCGCGCCACCGCATTCAGGCGCGTGCCCTCGCACTCGGGGCAGGGCGAGTCGGCCAGGCCCTCGACCTCGGGCTCCTCGCTCGGGAAGCTCTGCTCGCGGCCCTTGTCGTCGTCGTCGCGGCGCGAGTCGTCGAGCGCGCGGCGCTGCTCCCGCGTCAGCGCCAGCCCGGTGCCCACGCAGCCCGGGCACCAGCCGTGCCTGCTGTTGTACGAGAACAGGCGCGGGTCCAGCTCGGGGTAGCTGGTGCCGCAGGTCGGGCAGGCGCGCTTGGTCGAGAACACCGTGACGCGGCCGCAGCCGGCCGTCGACTGGCCCGCCTCCATCGCTGCGCCCAGGCCGTCGAGCGGCGCCAGCAGGTGCATCACGCCCTTGCCGAGGTCGAGCGCCTGCGCGAGCAGCGCGCGCAGCTCCGCCTCGCGCGCCGGGTCGATCACCAGGTCACCCACCGGCAACTCGATCGTGTGCTCCTTGAAGCGGTCGATGCGCGGGAAGGGATCGACGCGCAGGAACTCGCCGTCCACCCGCAGGTGGCTGTGGCCGCGCGCCTTGGCCCACTTGGCGAGGTCGGTGTAGACGCCCTTGCGGTGCACCACCAGCGGCGCCAGCAGCCCCACGTGCTGGCCGCGGTGACCGCCTTCCTGCGGCGCGCGCAGCAGCTGGGCGGCGATGCTTTCGGCGCTCTGCGGCAGCACCGCGGTGCCGTCCTTCGGGCAGTGCTGCAGGCCGAGCTTGACCCACAGCAGGCGCAGGAAATGCCAGACCTCGGTGGTGGTGGCCACCGTGCTCTTGCGTCCGCCGCGCGACAGGCGCTGCTCGATGGCCACCGTCGGCGGGATGCCGTAGACCGCGTCCACCTCGGGCCGGCCGGCCGGCTGCACGATGCTGCGCGCGTAGGCGTTGAGCGACTCGAGGTAGCGCCGCTGGCCCTCGTTGAACAGGATGTCGAAGGCCAGCGTGCTCTTGCCCGAGCCGGACACGCCGGTGATGACGCTGAACTTGCCGCGCGGGATCGACACGTCCATCGACTTCAGGTTGTGCTCGCGCGCATTGACGATGCGGATCGCCTGCTCGTCGTCGCGCGCCGCGCGCGGCCGCCGCAGCACGGCCTGCAGCGCCGGCCCCTCCTCGGCCCGCACCGCGAGGCCGAGCGCGGCCTCGTAGTCGGCCAGCGCGCGGCCGGTGTGCGAGTGCGGCAGCGCGCGGATCTCCTCCGGCGGCCCGGCGAACACCAGCTCGCCGCCGGCCTCTCCGCCCTCGGGACCGAGGTCGACCACCCAGTCGGCGCTGCGGATCACGTCGAGGTTGTGCTCGATCAGGATCACCGAGTGGCCGGCGTCGAGCAGCTTGCGCAGCGCCCGCATCAGCTTGGCGATGTCGTCGAAGTGCAGGCCGGTGGTGGGCTCGTCGAACAGGTAGAGCGTGCCCTTGCTGGCCACGCGCTGGCTCGGCCGCTCGGCCGCCTCGGCCAGGAAGCCGGCCAGCTTGAGGCGCTGCGCCTCGCCGCCCGACAGCGTGGGCACCGGCTGTCCCAGGCGCACGTAGTCCAGGCCGACGTCGACGATTGGCTGCAGCCGCGCCACCACTTCGCGGTCGTCGGCGAACAGGCGCACCGCCTCGCTGACCGTCAGCTCCAGGGTGTCGGCGATCGACAGCCGGCGCTCGCCGCGCACGATCCTCACGTCGAGGATCTCGGGCCGGTAGCGCGTGCCGTCGCAGTCGGGGCAGCGCAGGTAGACGTCGGACAGGAACTGCATCTCCACGTGCTCGAAGCCCGAGCCACCGCAGTGCGGGCAGCGCCCATCGCCGGCGTTGAAGCTGAACATGCCCGCGCCATAGCTGCGCTCGCGCGCCAGCGGCGCCTCGGCGAAGAGCGCGCGCACCGCGTCGAAGGCGCCGACGTAGCTCGCCGGATTCGAGCGCGCGGTCTTGCCGATCGGGCTCTGGTCGACGAACACCGCGTCAGACAGCCAGTCGGCGCCGAGCAGGCGCTCGTGCGCGCCCGGCGTCTCGGTGGCCTTGCCGAAGGCGCGCGCCAGCGCCGGGTAGAGCACGTCCTGCATCAGCGTGCTCTTGCCCGAGCCCGAGACGCCGGTCACCGCCACCAGGCGCTGCAGCGGGAACTCGACCGTCACGCCCTTCAGGTTGTGCGCGCGCGCACCCTCCAGCACCAGCCGCGGCGTGCCCTCGGTCACCAGGCGCTTGAGGCCCGCGTTGACGTGCTTGCGCGCGCCGAGGTAGGCGCCCGTCAGGGTGTCGGCGTGCTTGGCGTCCTCCGGGGCGCCGTCGAAGACGATGCGTCCGCCGCGCTCGCCGGGGCCCGGACCCATGTCGATCAGGCGGTCGGCGGCCAGCATCACCGCCGGGTCGTGCTCGACCACCACCAGCGTGTTGCCCGCGTCGCGCAGGCGGTGCATCGCCTCGACGATGCGGCCCATGTCACGCGGGTGCAGGCCGATGCTGGGCTCGTCGAGCACGAACATCGTGTTGACCAGCGAGGTGCCGAGCGCGGTGGTCAGGTTGATGCGCTGCACCTCGCCGCCCGACAGCGTGCGGCTCTGGCGGTCGAGCGTCAGGTAGCCGATGCCCACGTCGCACAGGTACTTCAGGCGCGTGCGGATCTCGCCCAGCAGCAGCTTGAGCGCCTCGTCGAGCAGGCTCGAATCGAAGGCCAGGGCGTCGAAGAAGCGGCGCAGGCGCTCGATCGGCAACTGCATCAGGTCGTGCAGCGCCAGGCCGGGCAGGGCCTCGAGCTGGTCGCGCGTCCAGTCCACACCCGCCGGCAGGAAGCGCTGCGCGGGCGGCAGCGCCGCGTCGGCCTCGGCCTTCGAACCCAGGCGCCACAGCAGCGCCTCGGTCTTCAGGCGCGCACCGCCGCAGGCCGTGCAGGGCGTGTAGCTGCGGTACTTCGACAAGAGCACGCGGATGTGCATCTTGTAGGCCTTGCTCTCCAGGTAGCCGAAGAAGCGGCGGATGCCGTACCACTGGCGGTTCCAGTCGCCCTTCCAGTGCGGCGAGCCCTCGATCACCCAGTCGCGCTGCGCGGCGCTGAGCTGGTTCCAGGCCGTGTCGCGCGGAATGCCGGCCTCGCCGGCGTACTTGATCAGGTCGTCCTGGCACTCCTTCCAGGCCGGGGTCTGCAGGGGCTTGACCGCGCCGGCGCGCAGCGTCTTGCGCCCGTCCGGGATCACCAGGCCCCAGTCGACGCCGATCACGCGGCCGAAGCCGCGGCAGGCCTCGCAGGCGCCGAACGCGGAGTTGAACGAGAACAGCGCCGGCTGCGGGTCGGCATAGCGCAGGTCGCTCTCGGGGCAGTGCAGGCCGGTGGACCAGCGCCACAGCCGGGGTTCGCTGCC